>NZ_DASREO010000032.1:0-40309 GCF_035652035.1 Bradyrhizobium sp. | reverse complement strand
AGAAATTTTGGCTTGACGGCATTTTGTGCGCCCACCGACTGATTTGCCCGTCGTGTTGATTTGTCGCAGGGCAATTTGCTTGTGGCGTCGGGCAAATCACGGGCATTTCTTCGCGCGTCCTGTGCCGATCTTGAGAGGGGCGTTTCGCGATCGTCACCAAACGTTGGGCGCAGGATGCGATGGACGTGATCGCGCACGAGACGAATGCGACGATCGCGGACGGCGAAGTCGTGGCGTCCTGATATCTCGACGCTGGTATCAACTCAGTGACGATGCTCGCGCATCGCACCGGGGATGGTGGCAAGAAAGCCCGATCACCAGGGAGACCACGAAGGAAACCGTTAAAACCATTCGCGCGGGGAATGCCGGGATGTTCCGGCGAACCTGCGGTGACTTGCTTGCGTGCTTTTTCATTCGCACGCAAGGCTGCGGGTGCGTCGAGCGCCCGGCATTCCCTGCGCCCTCTGAATTTCGGAGGGGCGATAACTCCGGAAAGACCCCGGGCGAGTCCCGCCGCGGGAACGAGGATGCATGCATCATACGTCATTGCGAGCGATAGCGAAGCAATCCAGGCTTTTTCCTGGGCCGCTGGATTGCTTCGCCGCTCTGCTCCTCGCAATGACGAAACTGGCAAGTTTGAGAAAGGCACCTACTCCAGCGGTTCGACCTTCACGATCGAGGCGCCGTGATTGTTGCCGACCCAGAAGGTCACCGGCGTGGTGGAATTGTCGACAAAGACGCGCCGGATATTGGTCGAGCGCGGCATGAGATAGTTGACCGTCACGCCGGTCGCTGGATTGAGCCGCGTGACCTGATCGCTCAACATCGAGCCGGTCCAGGCCTCGCCATTCTTGTCGACGACGACATCATAAGGCGCCGACCATTTCGGCGGGATCTGCCACTCCTTGAATTCTTCTTTCTTGGTGTCGAACATGCCGATGCGGTCGGCGCGATATTCGCCGAACCACAGGCGATCCTGCGCGTCCATCCAGCCGCGGCGGGGCGCCGAATTCGGCGTCGGGATCTCGTAAAGATCGATCTTGCCGGTCTTCGCATCGATACGGCCGATGTGCCGCTGGCGGAAATCGGTGAAGTAGACGTTGTTCCCGGAGTCCGGGATCACGTCGTAAATGTTGTGCGGGCCCGACATGCCCTTGAAGGGCTCGAAGGTCTCGAGCTTGCCGGTCGCAATATCGAGCCGGTGAATTCCGGCAAAGCCGTTGTTCTGTGCCCACACCTTGCCGTCGACGGCCGCACTTTGCGGGCTGACCATGTTGATCTGCGCGGCATCGATGTTTTCGTCGCCTTCGAGCGGCCAGAACTTGAAGGTCTCGGACTTCCGGTCGAATCTGGCGATCGTCGCCTGATACATGTTGCCGAACCACAGATTGCCGTCGGCATCGCTGCGCAGGCCGAGCAGGCCGGTCGGGAAACCCGGCTTGTGTTCGGGGATAGCAAACTCGGTGAGCTTGCCGGTCTTAGGATCGAGCTTGCCGAGATTCTGCTCGCCGAACGAGGAGAACCAGACCATGCCCTTGTCGTCGACGACAACGTCATGCGGCTCGATCGTCTCGCGCGGCAGGTCATATTCGGTATAGATCACGCGCGTGGCAGCGCCAGCCGGACGCGGCAAAGTCTTCAATTCGAAATTCCAGGTCGGATGCGAAGAGAGATTGATGCTGGCGAGATAATCCGCCACGCCGCGATAGATCTGCACGCGCTGATCGCCCCGTTCCTCCCGCAGGCGCTCGGCATGTCGCAGTTGCGGATGCGAAGGCATGCTTTGATTCACATAGCCCTGCATGCGCGGCAGGATCAGCGTGAGGAATTCGTCGGCGGTGTACTTTGAATTCAGCGGGCGCGAGAGCGTGTGACAGCCGACGCAATTGAGCAGTTGGCCTTTCTGGGCGTCGGTGCCCGGCATGCTGGCCAGCCATTCGGCATTGGTCAGTTGCGCGGCGATATCCTGCGCCGCGCGCAGCTTCAGGTCGACTGTCGCGGTCTTGTCCGCGGCAACGGACGCCTGGGCGGGGCCGTCGAGATCGTAGCCGGCGGCGCGGATGCGCAGGCCGTAATCGCCGGGCTCAAGCTTTGCGGCCGGGAAGCTGTAATGGCCGTCCTTGTCGGTCACGACTGTCGTGGTGATGGTCGAACCGCTCTTTTTGGCGCTGACAAGAACGCCTTCCAGTGCTTCCGGTCCGGCCGTCACCGTTCCCGTCAAGGCAGGCCCGGCCTGTTGCGCGGGCGATGGACCGGCGGCGAGACACACAAGGCCAACGAAGCTCGCAACCATCGAACGACGACGCATGGGCTTCTCCCCGGCTTTTGATTGTTATTGCCGCGAGTGTAGAGAGCTGTTTTGCGGAAAACCAGCCGCTTCGCTGGGCAAAGCCTGCCTTCCTCGGCTATGCTGGAATGCATTTCTCGGGGAACGCCAGAACAGGGAAACGGAAACCAAAATGAGTATCGACCAAGCCAGAGAGAGCCGAGCCAATCTGCCGGGCATTGTCGCCGCGATGTTCAAGAACGCCACCGTCGACCAGGACTACGCGCCTTACGGGCTTTTTTTGTTGCGGATTTCGATTGGCTTCGACTGGCTCGTTCACGCCTGGCTCAAGATCGACCGCGGCATGTACACCCATGAAGCGCTGCTCGCGAAAAACGGCATCACGCCCCTGCTCGCCTGGCCGACCTTCGGCCTCGAGGTGATCGGCGGCGTCGCCATCCTGCTCGGCTGGTACACACGGCAATGGGCGGCGTTCCTGCTGATATTCCTCGCCGTCGTGATCTGGATCAAATGGCCGGTCGGCTGGGGCTACTCGCGTCCGGGCGGCGGCTGGGAATATCCGATGCTCTGGCTGGTGGCGCAGGCCTCGCTGGTGCTCGCGGGCAGCGGCGCATTCGCGCTGCACGGCTCGAAGACCTAGAGCTTCAATTCCGAAGTTCGCAAGCTACCGGCTGGCTGATTGACGACACTGGCGGTCCGGCACTTCACTGAGGTGCCGGAGGCGCAATCATTTGCGCGGGTTGAGTGCGTCTTCGTTGAACGGCTGATCAGGCCGCCGTTGCGAGCTGGCCGTGCACCAGTTGCGTCAGCGTCTCGACCGACTGGAAATTTTCCGGCGTGATTTCCGACTGCGGGATGGTGAAATCAAACTCGGCCTCGACGGCGAGCATCAGATTGACCATGTCCATCGACGTCAGGCCGACATCCACCAGCAGCGTCTTTGGCGCGAGGTCGGCACCGATCGCATTCTGTCTGAGGATGGACTTGACGAGAGCGATCAGCCTGCTCTGCACATCGTTGGTGGCCTGCATATTCGATTTCTCACCTGTCGCGCGTTCAACATCGCTCCCCGAATGGCGAGCCATGACACGCGACTATAATTCCACAGCTCTCTTAAAAACAGTGAATCCGGTTTGAGACAAATCCTGGTTCCCTACTTAACGCTAACAGGGATCGTTAAAAAACGACGCGACGAAACAACGACCGATTAACTTTCATCGTTGAATCGAAGTCCATTTACCTCGAATTTCATCGACGCATTTGAATTAAATCCTTAAGCGTAGGCACGATCGGAAGTTGTAGCACCGCGCTACGCCGGCGTTTCTCAACCGACACACACGAGGCAGATCGGCCATGAACGTTCAGCAAGCCAGTTTTCGTGATCCCGCCGAAGAGACTGGCGCGCCGTTCATTCCCGATCGCAGTTCCTTTCCGCAGAGAATCGCCGCCGTCGTAGCGGCCGCTTCCAAAGACGCAGAAGACGTCGATCGCGCGGCGCGTTTCCCGCAAAAAGCGATCGATGCTGCACGCACCGAGCGGCTGCTCGGCGTTCAGATTCCGAAAGCTTTTGGTGGTGATGGCGCATCGATCTATGACATCACCGACATGTGCTACGCGCTCGGGCGCGCCTGCTCTTCCACCGCGATGATCTTCGCGATGCATCAAACCAAAATCGCCTGCCTCGTCAGGCATGGCATGGGCAGCGTCTATCACGAAGCGTTGATGCGCCGCGTCGCGTCCGAACAGATGCTGCTTGCCTCTTCCACCACCGAAGGTCAGAACGGCGGCAACATCCGTTTCTCCTCGGCCGCTGTCGAGCGCGCAGGCTCCGAGATTTCGCTGGTTCGCAACGCCACCGTCATTTCCTATGGCGCACAGGCTGACGGCATCGTCACCATTGCCCGCCGCGATGGCGATGCGGCAGGCTCCGACCAGGTGCTGCTCGCCATCACCAAGGACGACTACACGCTGGAGCGCAGCGTCGAGTGGGAAACGCTCGGCATGCGCGGCACGTGCAGCGCCGGCTTTGCGCTGAAGTTCACGGGCTCGAGCGACCAGATCTTCCCCGAAGGTTATGACAAGATTCACGCCCAGACGATGACGCCGGTCGCGCATCTGTGCTGGTCCTCCGCCTGGGCAGGCATTGCCGCGGCAGCGGTGGAACGCGCACAGGCCTTCATCCGCAAGGCCGCGCGCGGCGCCGGCGGCCAGATGCCGCCGGGTGCCGCGCATTTCAACGTCGCCAAAATGACGCTCGCCAAGCTGCGCGCGATCATCACCGCCAATCTCGACGCTTACGCCGCCCACGAACATGACGACCGCGCGCTGTCGTCGCTCGATTTCCAGTCTTCGATCAACCTGCTCAAGGTGGAGGCCTCCGAGCTTGCGGTTGAGACCGTGATGAGCGCGATGCGCGCCTGCGGGCTTGCCGGTTATCGCAATGACGGCGATTTCAGCGTCGGCCGCCTGCTGCGCGACGTGCTGTCGTCGCCGATCATGATCAACAACGACCGCATCCTCGCCAACATTGCCAGCGCAAGCCTGATGAGCGCGGTGCCGGCAAGCCTGCGCGATTGAGCCAAAGAAACTCGAAAAATCAGGGAAGGCCGAACATGAATATCGCCGTCCGAACCGACAAGGTGGAACGCACGCCGGCATCCGATCCACTCGACCATTTGGCCGACAAGCTGTTTCACAAGATGGGTACCGACGGCGTCTACGCCCGGACCGCTCTATATGAAGATGTCGTCGAGCGGCTCACGGCGCTGATCACCCGCAACCGCGAAGCGGGCACCGAAGTGATGCGCTTCCCCCCGGTCATGAATCGCGCACAGCTCGAGAAATCGGGTTACCTGAAGAGTTTCCCGAATTTGCTCGGTTGCGTCTGCGGACTGCACGGTACCGAGCGCGAGATCAATGACGCAGTCAGCCGCTTCGATGCGGGCGGCGAATGGACGACGTCGCTGTCGCCGGCCGACCTCGTGCTTTCTCCGGCCGCCTGCTATCCGGTCTATCCGATTGCTGCCGCGCGGGGCGCGCTGCCGCAGGGCGGCCTGCGATTCGACGTCGCGGCCGATTGCTTCCGGCGCGAGCCGTCGCGGCATCTCGACCGGCTGCAATCCTTCCGGATGCGGGAATATGTCTGCATCGGCAGCCCCGAAGACGTGTCCGATTTCCGCGAACGCTGGATGGTCAAGGCGCAGGCGATCGCGCGCGACCTCGGCCTTTCCTTCCGCGTCGACTATGCAAGCGATCCCTTCTTCGGCCGCGTCGGCCAGATGAAGGCTGTCAGCCAGAAGCAGCAATCGCTGAAGTTCGAGCTACTCGTCCCGCTGCGCTCGGAGGAGCAGGCCACCGCCTGCATGAGCTTCAACTATCACCGCGAACATTTCGGCGTCACTTGGGACATTAAGGACGCGAGCGGCGCGCCGGCTCATACCGGCTGCGTGGCGTTCGGCATGGACCGGCTGGCGGTTGCGATGTTCCACACCCACGGCACGGACCTGACGAAATGGCCAGCGAACGTGCGCGAATTGCTCTCGATTTAACAGCTCGGCCTCATCCTGAGGAGGCCGCGAAGCGGCCGTCTCGAAGGATGAAAGCCGGGCATGACGAAACCATCAACTATGCGCGAATTCCCAATAGAGCTTGCGCGCGCGCTGAAAGAACGGACCCGGCTGTAACGAGCGGTCATCGATCCGGATCACTGGCGCGACCTTGGCGAAGTTGCCGCTGGAGAAAATCTCGTCGGCGGTGAGGAAATCCTGATACTTGAGCGTCGTCTCGATCACGGTGACGCCATCGGCCCGCAGCAGGCTGATCACCCGTTGCCGCGTAATGCCGTTGAGGAATGTGCCGTTCGGCGCCGGCGTATAGACCGCGCCGTCCTTGGCCATGAATACGTTTGAATTGCCGAACTCGGCGACGTTGCCGAGCGCATCGAGCAAGAGGCAGTTGTTGAAGCCGCGCGCTTGCGCCTCGCTGAGGGCGCGCGAGTTGTTCGGATAAAGGCAACCCGCCTTGCAATCCACCGGAGCGCTTTCCATGGTCGGGCGGCGGAACGGCGACAACGTGATTGCCGAGCCGGTGATCGCCGGCATTGGCGCAACGTAGATGCACAGGCACCAGTTGGTCGTTTCCGGATCGAACAGAACGCCGCCGCCGGCGCCGGTCTGGGCCCAGTACATCGGCCGGATATAAAGCTCCGCCTTGCCGTCGAACCGGGCGACGCCTTCGCGCGCCAGCGCGAGCCAGGTTTCGACGTCGACCACCGGCTCGAGCTTGAAGTTGATCGCGGAGCGATTGACCCGTTCGCAATGCCGATCGAGATCGGGCGCTACGCCTTCGAAAGCGCGCGCACCGTCAAACACCGTGGAGGCCAGCCACGCCCCGTGCGTGCGAGGGCCCATGATCGGCACATTGCCGCTGTGCCAATCGCCCTCGAAGAAGGTTAAGGTCTCGGAAAACTCGACCGGTTTCACAGTCGGAACTGATATTGCCATTTTTGTTCTCGCAGCCGGCAGTGCGGTGGACAATAACACCCATATTGTCCGAATTTCCTAAGGATTTCCTTTTCCATGCGAGCGGCGCGATGCGCTGGGCATGCCGAACACGCCAACCACTGGGGCATGCGCCTGGGAACGCATGAAACATGGTTACGAAGGCGTGACGAATTTGCCCCAAGCTTTCATCAATTCGCGCGCTTTCGTTAGGGTTATTTCCTCAATCTTGGCGTGAATTATTGAAGGCTTGACGGTCGGCGGCCTACAAATTGGCCTTGCGAAAAAAGCACGTTGAAGTGCATTGCGCGACAAGAGCGCGGAGGTGACCGATGCGCAGCGAAACGATTGCCATTCACGCCGGTTACGAACCTGATTCCGCCACCAAGTCGGTCGCCGTTCCGATCTACCAAACCGCATCCTACGCGTTCGACAGCGCCGACCATGGCGCCGCGCTCTTCAATCTCGAGGCCGAAGGTTTCCGTTACAGCCGCATCGCCAATCCGACCACGGCCGTGCTCGAAAAGCGCATTGCCGAGCTTGAAGGCGGCGTCGCCGCGCTGGCCGTCGCGACGGGTCAGGCCGCCCTGCACTTCTCGATCGTCAACCTCGCTGACGTCGGCGGCAACATCGTTTCGGTGCCGCAGCTCTACGGCACCACGCATACGCTGCTCGGCCACATCCTGCCGCGCCAGGGTATCACCACCCGCTTTGCCCAAAGCGACAAGGCCGACGCCATCGAGAAGCTGATCGACGAAAACACCAAGGCGGTGTTCGCCGAGACGATCGGCAATCCCGCCGGCAATGTCTGCGATATCGAAGCGCTGGCCAGGGTCGCACATCGCCATGGCGTTCCGCTGGTGGTCGACAACACGGTTGCGACGCCGATCCTGCTGAAGCCATTCGACTACGGCGCTGACATCGCCATTCACTCGCTGACAAAATTCCTTGGCGGCCATGGCACCACGCTCGGCGGCGCGATCGTCGACTCCGGCCGCTTCCGCTGGGCCGATCACGCCGACCGTTTCCCGGCCTACAACCAGCCGGACGCGTCCTATCACGGCCTGGTCTATGCCGAACGCTTCGGCGAGAAGGCCTATATCGAGCGCGCGCGCAGCATCTATCAGCGCACCATGGGCTCGGTGCTGTCGCCATTCAACGCGTTCCTGCTTTTGCAGGGCATCGAGACCGTGGCGCTCCGCGTCGAGCGGCATGTCGAAAATGCCCGCAAGGTCGCCGAATTCCTGCGCGACGATCCGCGCGTCGATTGGGTCAACTACGCCGGCTTCGCCGACAGCTCGTATTACCCGCTGGTCGCAAAATATCTCAACGGCAGAGCTTCCTCGCTGTTCACCTTCGGCATCAAGGGCGGCATGGAAGCCGGCAAGGTTTTCTACGACTCGCTGAAGCTGATCACCCGGCTCGTCAATATCGGCGATGCCAAATCGCTCGCCTGTCATCCTGCGTCGACCACCCATCGCCAGATGACGGCAGAGCAGCAGCGCATGGCCGGCATCCTGCCCGAGACGATCCGCCTTTCGATCGGCATCGAGCACGTTGCCGACATCATCGAGGACATCGACCAGGCGCTGGCGAAGGCGAGTTCACGCCACAACCAGCTCGAGGCGGCAGAATAAACTGAGCGCGACATGACCGTCCTGTTGGAGAAGCGACGACTGATCGTCAGTCCGGGTCTCGTACCGGCGCAACAGCGTCGAGAGGACAAGTTCGGCCATCCAAAGGACGTCGACGTCGACCTCACAATCGGGCTCATCAACAATATGCCGGACGCCGCGCTTAAGGCGACCGAACGTCAGTTCATGCGCCTCTTAAGGCAGGCCGCTGGCGACATCAGGATCGATTTCCACTGCTTCTCCTTGGCGTCCGTCAGCCGCTCGCAGTCGGCGACGGCGCGCGTCGAGGGGCAATATACCGATATCGCCGATCTCGGCCGACTGCCGATCGATGGTCTGATCGTCACCGGCGCGGAGCCTCACGCCGCAAGCCTGAATGACGAAGCCTATTGGCGCGATCTCACCGGCATCATCGACTGGGCAAAGGACAACACGCGATCGACGATCTGGTCGTGCCTTGCCGCTCATGCCGCAGTGCTGTACCTGGATGGCGTTGAGCGCCACCGGCTGGAGACAAAATGCTCCGGCGTCTACGACTGCATCAACATCTCCTCGCATTGGCTGATGAAAGGCCTTCCCTCACCGTTCAAGATCGCGCATTCGCGCCTCAACGAATTGCGCGCCGACGAACTGACTGAAAAAGGCTACCATTTGCTGTCCCAATCGGTGAAGGGCGGCGTCGACTGCTTTGCCAAGGATTTCGGAAGCCAGTTCATCTTCTTCCAGGGACACCCGGAATATGAAGCGCTGTCGCTGGAGCGCGAATATCTTCGCGACATATCGCGCTTCCTCGGCGGCGAGCGCGATCGGTATCCAGGCATTCCCGTCGGCTATTTCGACGCCGAGACAGAACAGAGGTTACTTGCCTTCGCCGAGCGCGCGCAAACCGAGCGACGCCCAGCTTTGAGCACCGAATTGCCCGAGCGCAACTTGCGGCAGGATATCGCAACCGGCGCGGCCGCCACCGTGATGTTCCGCAACTGGCTCGCTTTCCTTTTCGAGCGCGCAACCGTCCCCTCACCGGCAATCAGCACTTGACCGGGCGATAGCGATGGCCGCGCAAACCAACTGGCGGGATTTGAAAGCGCGCGTCGACAATCGCCTGTCGCGATATTTCTGCGCGACGCCATTCAAGCTCGACAACAGGCAGCCGATTGTCAGCTTCACCTTCGATGACTTCCCGGAGAGTGCGGCCTCGGTCGGCGCGCCCATTCTCGACCAATATGGTGCGAAAGCGACGTTCTATGTTTCGGGCGGCGAGATCGACAAATGGTCGGGCCGCTGGCAAGGCGCTCGCGCCGACACCGTCGTCGAGATGCACCGCCGTGGCCATGAGATCGCCTGCCATACATTTTCGCATGTGCGCACGACCGACCTCGATTCGGCGCGCCTTGCGGACGAGATCGAGAAAAACCGCCGCTACCTGCTAGGCCTCGATCCTTCAATACGGATCGAAAATTTCGCCTATCCGTACGGGCTGGGATCGGTGTGGCGCAAAACGCAACTCGCGAAGACTTTCCAATCGTCACGCAGCATCATTCCAGGCGTCAACCACGGCACGGTCGACCTGCATTACTTGCGCTCGACGCCGCTGGTCAATCTCCACATCGATCGTGATGGCGTCGACCGCGCCTTCGACGAACTGGTCGCTACCTGCGGTTGGCTCATCTTCTACGGCCATGATGTGGCAGCCGAGCCCAGCCCTTTCGGCTGCACCCCGGATTTGCTGCGCCACGCGCTCGATGCCGCAGCAAGACGCAACGTCGCCGTCATGACCGTCGCTGGCGCGCTGCGCGCGGCAGGCCTGTAGTTATCGGTCTCCGTGGCGGCTTCGCTATCAGCGAAAGTTGCCCTTGGTTTCCGGAATCAGAAACGCGCCGATCAGGTAGATGATAAAGATCACAACGGCAAATACCGAAAGCGACATCGGGATTTGCGCAGGACCTCCGGCGGCCAGCGAAACAAAGGTCGGCATCATTCCGCCCAGCGCAAAGCCGATATTCCACGACAGGCCGGTGCCGCTGGCACGGATTTCGGTCGGGAACCGCTCATTGAGAAAGATCAGGATCGGCGCGTAGCCGGCGTTGCCGAGGAACGCGATCACCATCGCATAGAACGTGATCATGCTGGTGTCTTTCGTCGCCGCCAGACCGAGATAACAGATCGGCAACAACACGATCATGCAGGTTCCAGCAAGGAGAAACGTCTTCCTGCGGCCGATCACGTCGCTCAGTGCGCCAACCACAATCGCCGAGATCAGCGCCATGATGCTCGCGCCGATCAAAATCAGCGAGGAGATATTGTTGGGGACGTTGTTCACCACCTTCAGGAACGACGGCAGATAGCCGGACGTCAGGTAATAGCCGGCCCCGCCGCCGAACGTGATCAACAAGTTGAGCAGCAACACGTTGCGCCAGTCGCTCGAAAACAGCGCCTTGACCGGCGCAACGGGCTTGGCGGCCACGCCGGCAGCCTTCAGTTTCTGCCGCTCCTTGAAAAATGGCGACTCTTCGAGGCTGGAGAAAATAAACCAGCCGAGCAGCGAAGAGAGCAGGCCGGAGAAGAACATGCATCGCCATCCCCACACCGCGAACGCCTCGCCCGGGAAAATCGACGACGTGATCAGGAAGATGAACGAGGCGAGCAGCGCTCCGATCCCGGCCCCGCCGCCGCCGATCAGGCCGGACATGGCGCCACGCCGCTCCGGCGACACCGACTCGGTGCCGATGGTGTGGGTCGAGGATACGACGCCGCCGACAAAGACGCCCTGAACGAGGCGCAGGATCAGAAACAGGATCGGCGCCACGGCGCCGGCCTGGGCGATCGTCGGCAACACGCCGAACGCCGCGGTCGCGATGCCGACGCCGATGATGGCGACAAACATCGCGTTCTTGCGGCCATGCACGTCCGCGTAATGTCCGAAGATCGCCGAGCCGACTGGACGCATCAACAAGGTCACGGCGAACGACGCGTAAACCGCGGCCAGCGACAAGGTCGGGGCACTCGCTGGGAAGAACAGCGCGCCGACCACGGGGGCGACATAGAGCAGGATGAAGAGATCGAACAAATCAAGCGACCAGCCGAGAACCGACGCAATGATGGCATTTCGCATTTGCCGCGTTCCCACCGGCTGCGACACTTCAATAGTTCCCGACTCGGCAATCGACATTGTCCCTCCAATTTTTTCTCTGAGAAATTATTTTGACACTCAGCTCCCGATGAATTTCGGCGGCCGCTTCGCGTTGAAAGCCTCGACGCCTTCCTTGAAGTCATCCGATTGACGAAGGCGGCTGTAGCAATGGCCTTCGAGTTCGATCGCGATCGACAGCGTCGAATCCTCGGTATCGTTGAGCAGCTTCTTGGCCGTCCGCTGCGCCATCGGCGAGAACATGCGCAACTCGTCGACCAGCCTGTCGGTGACCTTTTCAAGCTCGGCATCCGGCACGCATTCGTTGACGATGCCCCAGTCGAAGGCCTGCTTCGCCGTGATGCGCTTGGAGCGCATCACGATGTCCTTGGTGCGCGTGATGCCGATCATCTTCTGCAGGCGCGCTGACCCTCCCGAGCCCGGAATCTGCCCGAGCTTTTGCTCCGGCAAAGCGTAAAGCGTCGTCTCCGACGCCAGGCGGAAATCGCACGCAAGCGACAATTCGAAGCCGACGCCGAAACAGTAGCCGCGGTTGGCAACGATCACCGGCTTCGAGCACCTCGCAGGCGAGGCAATGTTCCAGGCGAGCTTGGAGACCTTCTCGGGCGTTGCTTCCATGAAGCCGCCGATATTGCCGCCTGAGGAAAAATGCTCACCGACCGAGCGCACGACAATAATGCGCACGCGCGCATCCTCATCGAGCGTCTCAAACGCCAGGCGGAGTTGGTCGCGTTCCGGCATCGAGACCACATTCAGCGGCGGCCGGTTGAGGATGATATCGGCGCGCTCATGCGCCTCATCGATGTCGACCTGAAAGCCGTCGAGTTTGCCGAGCCTTGGGTCTGCAAAGGTGTAAGCGGAAGCCATGGTGATTCCTTTCTTTTGGATCAGGCCGCGCTAGACGGCGGCGCGTGTTCGACCTGGTAGTCGCCGGCGACCAGGAGGCGGCGCAGCAATTTTCCAACCGGGGATTTCGGCAGGGCATCGACAAAGACAAAACGCCGGGGACGCTTGAAGTCGGCAAGACCGGACGTGCGGCAGAACTGATCAAGCTCGGCCTCGCTGACTTGCGCCTTGCGTTTGACAAACGCCGTGACGACCTTGCCCCACTTCTCGTCGGGCAGACCGACGACGGCGACTTCGAGCACAGAACCGTGCAGCGAAAGGCAGCTTTCAATCTCGACCGGCGAAACGTTTTCACCGCCGGTGATGATCATGTCGTCGACGCGGCCGGTCACGAAGAGATCGCCGTCGCGATCGACGAAGCCGGTGTCCCCGGTGAAATACCATCCCTCGCGCAACGCCTTTGCATCGGCCTCAGGCCGCCGCCAGTAGCCGTCGAAGGATTCATCGCCGGCCAGAAGTGCGATGATCTCACCTTCCTCTTCCGGTACGGCGAGGTCAGTTACCGAGGTCGCGTTGAGTTTCACGACGCGGATTTGCTGATTGATCCCGGCCTTGCCGGCGGAGCCCGGCTTGGCGGGCGCGTTCTGGTCGATGGTGAAGGTGTAGATTTCCGAGCTGCCATAGTGATTGACGAACAGATCAGGCTTGAACGCGTCATCGAGCTGTTTCAACAGGCCATCCGTCATCGACGCCCCGGCAAAGCCGAGCTTGCGTACGCTCGACACGTCAGTCGAGGCAAACTCACGGGCGTAAACCAGATCGTGATACAGCGTCGGCACCAGGTAGAGATTGGTGACCTTTTCCGCCTCGATCAGCGCCAGCGCCTTTTTCGTGTCATAGCGAGGCAGACAAACGAAGGTACCGCCGATCAGCGACATCGCGATCAGCGAGCGCACGCCCATGGTGTGATAGAGCGGCATGACGCCGAGCGTGCATTCGCCGCGCCGGTAAAGATTCTGCGCGACGTGGGCGATGCCCGACGCGCGCTCAGCCCGGTGCCGCCGCGGCACGCCCTTCGGCCGAGACGTCGTGCCGGACGTATAAAGCATGACCGACCAGTCTTCGGCGCCTGCGCGCGGGGTCGCATCCGGCGCCGGTTCAGCGACGATACGGGAAAACGCGACCGCGCCGGCATCGTCACAGCCGACGGCGATGCGCGCCAGATTTGGTGCACGCTTCGATCTGGCGGCGGCTTGCGCCGAAACATCCTGAAAGACGACGGCGCGCGCTTCGGAATTTTCGATGCAAAAATCGAGTTCGTCATCTTTCGCGCGCCAATTGACCGGCGTGATCACGAGCCCTGCGATTTGGCAGGCCCAATGCAGGGTCGCAGCCGCTTCACAGTTCTGGAGCACGGTGACGATGTGATCGCCGCCCTTCAGGCCGATGCGATCAAGTGACGCGACAACAGACGAGACGCGCCGGTACCACTGCGCGTAAGTCAGACGGACATCATCGTGGACGACAGCCAACGTATCGGGGTCGCGCGCGACGCTGGCGACAAAGCTCGTTCCCAGATCAAGCATCGGATTTCTCCTTCGCTGGCTTGCCTGCGATTTCCGCCGCAGCTTCCATCGCCGCGCGCACGATCGGCGCGTAGCCGGTGCAGCGGCACAGATGTCCGGTGAGGAGATCGCGGACCTCCTGCTCGTTCGGCTCCGGGTTTTCGCGCAGGAAATGGTCGAGCGACATCAAGATGCCGGCCGTGCAAAATCCGCATTGCAGGGCGTGATTGCGCTTGAATGCGGCCTGCAAGATGCCGAGGCGGTTCGCGGCGGGCGCAAGCCCTTCGACCGTCCGCACCGCGCAACCATCCGTCTGCACCGCGAGCGTCAGGCAGGCGCGCGCCAGTTTGCCGTCGATCTCGACGGTGCAGGCGCCGCAAACACCATGCTCACAGCCTACATGCGTGCCGGTCGCGCCGATCTGGTGCCGTAGGAAATCAGTGAGGAGCATCCGCGGCTCTGCCTCGCCGCTGCACGGTTTGCCGTTGAGGGTGAACTGAACGTTGTGACGATGACCGGCGGGCAAGCGGCTCATGACAGCACCTCCCGGACCAGGTCGGCGCCGATCATGCGAACGAGATCGCGTCGATATCGCGCCGAGGCGTGAACATCGTCGCGGGCGTCGAGCTCATAGGCGAATACGTTCAAGGCATCTTCGAGCGCGCTCGATTCGAGCCTTGGAAACTCCCGCGCCACCGGCATGTCGGCGACGCCGCCGACCGCGAGGCGAACGCCTTTGTCAGTTGCGACCGCGGCGCAGGCAACGATGGCGAAGTCGCCATGTCGCCGCGCCACTTCGCGAAAGGCGCAAGCGTGCCGGCTGGCCGGAAACGACACCGCCTCAATCAACTCATCGTCGGCACGAGTGGTGACCATCATGCCCGCGAAGAAATCGCTGGCCGGAACGCGACGTTGTCTTTTCCGACTGCGCAGATGGACCTCGCCGCCAAGCGCGCAAAACACCAGCGGCAGTTCGGCGCTCGGATCGGCATGCGCGATCGATCCGCACACGGTGCCGCGGCTGCGGGTCTGGACATGGCCGGTCCACGGCAGAGCCTGGGCTGCGAGCGGCAAGACTTTGCCAAGTTCAGGCCATGCCAGCAGCGCGGCCTGGCGAACGCCGGCACCGACGACGATATTGCCGCCCTTGCGCTCGATGCGCGCAAGCTCCGGAAGGCGCATGATGTCGATCAGCGTCTTGGGCCTGGCAAGGCGCATGTTGAGCATCGGCATCAGTGACTGTCCGCCCGCGATGACGCGCGCGTCGCCGCCTTCGCGGGCAAGCCCATCGAGCACTTCGTCGAGATGTTCGGCGCGGACATAGTCGAACGCGGCGGGCTTCATGATTGCCCTCCGAACCATTGTCGGAGCCGCGCGAGCAACGCGGGTGTCTCGGACGCGGCGGAGCCACCGCCGGCCTTGCGCGCCAGTGCCGCAAAGAACTGCCCGATTATGACCTTTGCCGCCCCATCCAGCAGCCGACCACCGATGCTCGCAACCTTGCCGCCGATACCGGCTTCGTAAGTGTAGTGGATCGCCGTTCCGCCATCCGGTGTAGGACGAAGCGTGATGCACCCCTCGCCATTGCCAAAGCCGAGCCCGCCTTCCGCGCTGCCAGCAAGAGTTACGGCTTTGGGCGGATCGAAATCGGAGAGCTTCACCTCGGCCCGATAACGCCCTTTCACCGGTCCAATGCCGAGCGTCACATCGGCGCGGAAATGCGTGTCCGAGATCTTCTCGACGCCGTGGCAGCCCGGAATGACCGCGGCGAGCGTGTTGGGATCGAGCAGCATGTCCCAGACCTGCTGCGCGCTGGCCTTGACGACCGCTTCGCCCTCGCCGCGCAGCTTGCGGTCGCCGCCGCGCCGTTCCATCGCTTGCGCCTGACTTGGCGGCCGCGCAGGTTCGGCGCCGCGAACGATCTCGGCCAATTTCGCGGGCACCAGCGGCAGCACGAGATCCTTGGCGCCGATCGCATCGGCGACCGCATTGGCGATGCAAACCGGCGTCGACATGCAATTGCCTTCGCCGACGCCTTTCGATCCGAGCGGCGTAAACGGCGACGGCGTTTCCATGTGAATAATGATCGGCGTCGGGACTTCCGCCGTGGTCGGCAACAGATAGTCGGCGAGCGTTCCCGTTAAGAAACTTCCATCCTCGGCATAGGCATATTCTTCGTAGAGCGCGGCGCCGAGCGCCTGCGCAAAGCCACCGCGCACCTGTCCATCGACCATGGCAGGGTGCAGGATGGTCCCGCAGTCGTGCATGGTGACGTAGCGATCGATCCGCGTTTGCAGCGTGGTGCGATCGACCTCGACGCCGCAGAAGTCGAAAATAAAGCCGTGGCAGAGCGAGGAATTGATCTGATCGTCTTCGTCGGGCGCGGTCAATTCCGGCGGCGTCCAGAACACGGTCTCACGGATGGTGTGACCGATGCCGTCGGGCAGCGCCGCAGGCGACCAGTGGCTCAGCGCGGCAATGCGCGAGAACGAGATCTTGTTGTCGGGATTGCGTTTCGATCCGACGTGGCCGTCGACAAACGCGATATCGTCGTCTTCAGTGTTCAACTGGCTTGCCGCGATGCGACGCAATCGCCCGGCGATACGGTCAGCGGCAAGCTTGGCAGTGCCCGCCACCGCGGGCGCAAATCGGCTGGCATAGTTGCCCGAGGCGATCGACCACGCGTCTTTCGCGGTGTCGATCTCGGTGTTGACCCTGATATCGGCCGGCTTCAGCCCGAACGCGTCAGCGACCACCTGCGACAGCACCGTGCGATGGCCCTGTCCTTGCGGCACAGACGCAACGTGAACTGTCACGCTGCCGACCGGATCGATCGCAACCGTTGCGGTCGCCTGCGCGCCGTTCTTCGGACCCGCCTTGCGCCGCTCGGCCGGCGTCAGCACCGTCGTGATGTAGCCCATGTTGGAGACGCTGGGTTCGACAACGGCGGCATAGCCGATGCCGTACAGGCGCCCCGCGGCGCGCGCCGCATCGCGCAGCGCTTTCAATTCCGCAAGCCCGCCCTCCTGCGCACCCCGTCGGATTGCCTCCTGGTAATTGCCGGAATCGAGCAAGGCGCCGCTCGCGGTCTTGTAGGGAAACGCGTCCGCAGGGACCAAATTGCGGGTGATCACGTCGAGCGGATCGAGATTGAGTTCGATCGCAATCCGCTGAACCAGACGCTCCAGCGCAAAATAGACCTGCGGTCCGCCAAAGCCGCGATTTAATCCCGTCGGCGTCTTGTTGGTGACGACGACGCGGTTGCGAACGTTCAGATGGCGGATATCGTAGGCGCCGGTGAGGTTGCCGTGCATGCGGTAGAGCGTTGCGGGCTCTGGCGCCCGCAAATGCGCGCCGCAGTCTTCGACCTGATCCCAGTCGAGCGCGAGGATGCGGCCATCGTCGGCGACGGCGGCGGCCAGCGAAACCGCGCGATTGGTCGCGGAGACGGAGGCGGTCAGATGTTCGAGCCGATCCTCGATCCATTTCACTGGCCGCCCCGTCGCGCGCGCAGCCGCCGCGATCAGGACGATGTAGGGAAAGACGCCTTGCTTGACACCAAAGCTGCCGCCGGAATCCGGCGGCGTGCGCAAGCGCAGCCGATTGCCCGGAATTTTCAACGCGCGCGACAGCACCGCGTGAATGCTGAAAGGCCCCTGGAAATTGGCCAGCACGTCGTAGGCGTCGTCGCCCGCGTTGTAGTCGGCAACCACGCCATAGGTTTCGATCGGCGTGCAGGAATTTCTGGGATAGCTGACGTCGATGCTGATCCGATGCGGCGCCGATGCGAATGCGGCTTCGGGATCGCCATAACGGAACGAGCGATCACTGGCGACATTGCCGCCGAAGCCATCGTGAAGCACCGGCGCCTCGGGGCTCAGCGCCGCGCGCGGATCGACCACGGCTGGCCGCACTGCATAGCGCACGTCGATAAGATCGACCGCGTCTTCGGCAAGGTAGCGATCGGACGCGACGACGATCGCCACCACTTCGCCGACATAGCGCACGCGGCCAACCGCCATCGGCCAGCATTCCACCGGTGCCTTCACGCCGACCACGAGGCTTGAGGTCAGCGCCTTGATGTCTTCGCCATGAAGAACCGCGACGACGCCACGCGAGCGCATCGCCTGCGATACATCAATGGAGATGATATCGGCATGGGCGTGCGGCGAGCGCAAGAAAGCGGCGTGCAGAGTGCCGGGATGGACGCCGATATCGTCCATGAAGCGGCCGCGCCCGGTCAGAAGC
Source organism: Bradyrhizobium sp. (assembly GCF_035652035.1). Lineage (GTDB taxonomy): Bacteria > Pseudomonadota > Alphaproteobacteria > Rhizobiales > Xanthobacteraceae > Bradyrhizobium. Next base: position 22,082 of record NZ_DASREO010000032.1, on the reverse strand, counting down.
GCGGAATCCTCGACGCGCGCAATCGACTGGCCGACCCAGGGCGAGCCGGACGAGGGGCGGGTTGTGACTGGGCCGGTGGCTTCCGCCATCCCTGAACGTTTCTCCCACGCAAATAGATTGCGTCAGGAACAGCTATTCAGCGGCTTCTGGTGCTCGCAATATCGGGCGATCCCGAAACTTACCATCCCGTCTCATTTCGAGCGGCGTGTGCGGCGCAGCATCAGCTAGTGGTCCGATTCTAACATTCGCATCCCTTCTCAGCGGGCCCGTTAGCGAATGTTAGAATCGAAGGACCACTAGCAAACCTAAAAATCCCAGTTGAGTTTAGGATTTGGCATTCGCTCGTCGGAACCGCGGCTAGGCTGGAGCGAATGCCAAATCCACTCAACTGGCGAGACGTGAGACGTTGCGGAACTCGCGCGGCGAGACGCCCGCGTGGTTACGGAAAAAGCGGGTGAAATGTGCGGGCTCGGCAAAGCCGAGCTGATGGCCGATTTCGGCGACGCTCGAAGACTGATGCAGCACAGCGTCGACCGCCTTTTCCATCCGCACGACGTTCAGATAGACCTTCGGCGGCACGCCAACCGACGCCTCGAACAGGCGAAAGAAATGCGCGCGAGAAAGCCCGGCTTCTCTGGCGAAAGACTCAAGCGCCGCGCCGCGTCCGGTCTCCGACCGCATGGAAGCTGCCGCCTTGCGGATGCGCCAGTCGCTACCGCGCGCGCCCATCTCCCGGATCGATGCCGGAAAACTTCGCCAGGCCGTGAAACGCTCGATCACCGCGATCATCAGATCTGATAGCAACGCCTCATGTTCGGCTCGCGCCTCGGGCCGCGTCATCATGTCGGCGGCGAGATTCATGGCGAGATCGCGAATATGCGGGGACACCTCGCCCGAGGGATGGCCGAAGAAGCCGGGCGCGCCGCTGGCAGCCCAGCCCGGCCGAAACGCCGTCAGCCATTCCGGCTCGATATAGAGCGCCAAGATGACGGTGCGCGGCCGCTCCGGATAATGGACATAGGAATGCGGCTGCCAGCCATTCACCAGCACGGCGGCGGTGTCGGTCAACGGGTAAACCTTATCGCCGACGACGAACTGGGTGTCTGCCCCCTCGACTTTGAGCAGCACATGGCAATGCGGATGGGCGTGCCGCACCAGCGACCCGTCCATATCAAGAAGCGCAACCCGCCCGAAGGCTCCGTGCGCGATCCGCAGCGCCGTCGACATCGAAGTTGTTCCTGACGACGCACCCCGTGCGCCGTTACGATCGCTTTATATGATGACCGTTGGTCCTTGCCGTCAACCTGCGACAATCCGCGCAAAGGCGGCCTTTGGATCGCTTTCGAGCGCCTTGCCGAGGTCGACTTTCTCGATGCCCTTGACCTGAATGCGCTTGAACTCCATCGCATCGGTCGACAGCGGCTTGGTTGCATCAAGGCCCATCTTGGCGCTGACGCCGTTGTCCGAGGACGGGTCGAGCTTCGAGCCTTGCGCGCCCGAGACAATGACGAGATCGCGGTCGGCCTGGAAACGCGTCGCGACCGCCCACTCGATCTCACGCTCGTCGTCGATATTCACGTCCATATCGACCACGACGACCTGCTTGATGTCATAGTGGCCGCCGAACGCGCCCATGATGACGTTCTTCGGCTCGCCCTGGCTTTTCTTGTCGATCTTGACGGCGAGGTGATAGCGGCAGGTGCCGCCGCGCGTGAGACGTACGTCCTGCACCGACGGGAAACTGCGTTGCAAATGCTCCAGCAACGTCGCCTCGCGCGGAATGCCGCCGAGCAGAAGATGCTCGACGCCGCCACCGGTAATGGTGTGAAAGATCGGATTCTTGCGATGGGTAATTGCATCGACCTGGATCACCTCGCGATCGGCGCGCGGCCCGTAATATTGCGGGAATTCGCCGAACGGGCCTTCGGGCTCGCGCACTTTCGGCAGGATGCGGCCTTCGATCACGATCTCCGCATGCGCTGGTACCCGCACGCGATTGGTGCGGCACTTGACCATTTCGATCGGACGGCCAAGCAGCGCGCCGGCGATTTCCATTTCGTCGCTGTCGAGGGCGGCGATGGCTTGCGAAGCTAGAATGCAGGCCGGGTGCACACCGATCACGAGCGCGATCTCCAGCGCCTCGCCGGCTTCCTCGGCCATCCGGAAATAATGCAGGGTGTGGCGCGGCAGCAGTAGCACGCCGATACGGTCCGGCCCGCTGACCTGGCAGCGGTGGATCGAGACATTCTGGATGCCGGTCTTCGGATTGCGCGCGATCAGCAGCGCCGCCGTGATGTAGGGTCCGCTGTCGTGCTCGTTATGCTTCGGGATCGGCAGCTGTTTGAGGAGGTCGACCTTCTCGTGAACGACCTCCTGCGCCGGCGCGGTGGCGACCTCAACCCATGGCAGCGGATGACGCACCGCGTTCTGAAACGTCGGCAGCAGTTTCTCAGGCGAAACCCCAAGCGCATCCGCAATCCCGCTGCGGTCGGCGAAGAGATTAGCGACCACAGGGATCTTGTGCTGGCCGGGCTCCGGAAACAGCACCGCACGCTCGTTTTCAAGTTTCTTGGCAATCGCCGCCAATTCGTCGATCAGCGAGACGCCTTTATGCGCAACCGCCAGGCGGTCGGCAGCGGCGAGCTGGCCCAGCCACCCACGCAAATCCGGGTGCGCCGCTTCGCCCGAGTTGGAACGCCGTGCTTCCATCGCCTGCTCCCTCGCCTCGCTGCCCGGAACGATCGCCCATGGTTAAGGCCGATGGGCGTCCCTCGTTCCTTTATGTCCGCTTCGTCGCCGATTTCAATCCAGCTATTGCATGGCAGCACTCTACGAAAGACCTGAGCGACCGTGATCAACTTAACGCCGCAAGCAGTCTATGCTAATGTGGCCGAAGCTGGTTTTTGACTTGACCTTAAATCCGTTCTGATTGCGATGAGCTCACATCCAAGGCGATTGATCGTTGGCATCACCGGCGCTTCCGGAGCGATCTACGGCGTGCGGCTGCTGAAGTTGTTGCAAGGCAGCGGCATCGAAACCCATCTGGTGATGAGCCGGTCGGCGAAGATCACGCTCACCCAGGAGTTGGACATCGGCGTCGCCGAGGTTTCGGCGCTGGCGAGCGTCGTTCACGCGAGCGACAATATCGGCGCCTCGATCGCGAGCGGGTCGTTCCGGACGATAGGCATGGTGATTGCGCCCTGCTCGACGCGAAGTCTTGCCGAGATCGCGTCGGGGGTGACATCTTCGCTGGTCACCCGCGCCGCCGATGTCGTGCTCAAGGAACGACAACGCCTCGTTCTGATCGTTCGCGAGGCGCCGCTTCACCTTGGCCATCTGCGCGCAATGGCGGCGGCGACCGAAATCGGCGCGATCGTCTATCCTCCGGTCCCGGCCTTTTATGCGCGCCCCGCAAGCCTCGAACAGATGGTCGACCACACGCTCGGGCGGGTGCTTGACCTCTTCGATATCGAGAACACGGCCGTCAGCCGCTGGGGCGGATTGAACTCGATCAAGAATGACGAGTAATGCGGCAATCACGGCCCGAGCTTGAAGCGGAGAGCTGGGCTTTCGCCCTCGCCATCTACGCAAGGCCCGGCGTGGCTGAGGCCTGCCTCGCCTTGCAGTACGAGCTGGGCGTCGACGTGATGCTTCTGTTGATCGCGACCTTTGCCGCGGTCAAACATCGCATCTTGTTGACGCCTGACGAGATCGCGGCCATGGATGAGGCCTGCCGCCCCTGGCGCGACCGGGTCGTGCGAGCGCTGCGAGCCATTCGTACCGAATTGAAGACGGGGCCAGATCCAGCGCCCAGCGACGCGACCGAGCAATTCCGCTCGAAGATCAAGACACTCGAACTCGAAGCCGAAAAGCTTGAAAACAGGCTGTTGGCCGAATGCCTGCCGCTGCGGCCGGGGCAAGCGAAAGCCAGGCCTGAACAGCTTAGGGCCGTCCTGAACGACGTCGTCATGCGCTTTGCCGATCAGCGAGGAACCAAAGCGACTGCCGGCCTTTCTTCATCGATCGACGTGATTGTCGGAGCTGCCATGCAGGATGCATGAGGATTGGCGCTTGATCTTGCGACGCGCCTCAGCAAACTGCCGCAGCATCGAAAGCGCCTGCGCTGAACGCCGCGCGTGGATTTTATTGGACGGGATAACGAAATGTCGGAGACGATGAGGGCACTGCTGTTGCGTCAGCATGGTGGATTGGAAAACCTGGAGCTGGTGACCGATCACCCCAAGCCGAAGGCGAAGCCGGGAAGCGTCGTGATCCGCGTGCGGGCATCGTCGTTCAACTATCATGACGTGTTCACGGTGAAGGGCATGCCCGGCATCAAGGTGCCGCTACCGGTCGTGATCGGCCTCGATATGGCCGGCGAAATCACCGAGATCGGCGAAGGCGTCTCGGGGTGGAAGGTCGGCAGCCGCGTGCTCGTCAATCCGCTCAACAAGAAAAAAGGCCTGATGGGCGAAATGCTCGACGGCGGCATGGCCGAATATTGCCTCGTCGAGGCCGACCAGCTGATCGCGATGCCGGATGGCGTCGCCTTCGAGGAAGCTGCCTCGTTGCCCGTCGCCTACGGCACCGCGCATCGCATGCTGATCACCCACAACACGATCAAGAAGGGCGACCGCGTCCTGGTGCTGGGGGCGAGCGGCGGCGTCGGCACCGGCTGCGTCATCCTGGGCAAGCTGCTCGGCGCCGAAGTCATTGCCTGCGCGAGCAGTGCCGAGAAGCTTGAAAAGCTCAAGGCGATGGGCGCGGATGAGGCGATCAACTACAAGGAAGTCGATTTTTCGAAATGGGCCATCGAGAAATACGGCAAGCCGCAACGCCGCACCTACGAAGGCGGCGTCGATGTCGTGATCAATTTCACCGGCGGCGACACTTGGGTGCCGTCGCTGCGCTGCCTCAAGCGCGGCGGCAGCCTTCTGGTCTGCGGCGCGACTGCAGGGCATGATCCGAAGGAAGACCTGCGCTACATCTGGAGTTTTGAACTGAAAGTGATCGGCTCCAACAGTTTCTACGAGGACAATCTGACCGATCTGATGAAGATGATCGCCGAAAAGAAGATCGCGCCTGTGATCGATGCCGTGCTGCCGCTTGAAAAGGCGGCGGAAGGCCTGCGTCTGATCAGGGACCGCGAGGTCATCGGCAAGGTCGTGGTGACGCCTTGAGACCTGCGGTGATCGAGGACAAAGGAAAATACGATGAGTGAGGTTCCCAGCGTCGAAGACGTCCAGAAGCTGATATCCCGCGGGCCGTACCATCAGTGGCTCGGCCTGAAAGTCATGGCGGTCGATGAAGGCATGATCGAACTGACCGCGACCTGGCGCGAGGAGTGGGTCGTCAATCCCGATCGCGGCTACACCCATGGCGGCATTCTGGCGGCGCTGGTCGACTTGACTGCCGACTGGGCGATGGTCTCCAAGACCGGCCGCGGCGTTCCAACGGTGGACCTGCGCGTCGACTATCATCGCGCCGCCATGCCGGGAATGTTGACCGTCCGCGGCGAGATCGTGCATTTCGGCAAGCAGTTTTCGGTGGCGGAAGCCAAGGTCTTCGACAAGGACGGCCGAATGCTGGCGAGCGGCCGCGGGACCTATTTGACCGCGCCGCCGGCCTGACGGAAATGCCGTAGTGCCTGCGAACCCTTCGTTCTCCAATCTCGGGGCCCTGACGTCATCGGACGGCGATCCCGACAAAATCGCCATCATCGATATCGGCACCGGCGACGAACGCCGCTTCAGCTACCGCGATTTCGAAGACGAGGCCAATGCGGTTGCGCGTGCGCTGACCGCCCGCGGCCTTAACCGCGGCGATCGGGTCGCGATCCTCTCGGCCAATCGCTTTGAATATCTCACGACCGTCCACGGCATCATGCGCGCGGGCTTTGTCGCGGTGCCGGTCAATTTCAAATTTCCGCCAGCCGCCATCGACTACATCGTCCACGACTCCGGCGCCAAACTCGTGTTTTGCGACGCTGCGCGCCTGAACAGCGCGCCAAAGGATCTACCGCGAATCTGCTTCGAAAGCGGCGGCGATGGTGCGGACGACTTCGCAAGCTTTCTCAAGGTCGGGCCGTTGACGCCCGTCAGGCCGGCCGACCATGAGCCCGCGATGTTTCTCTATACGTCGGGCTCGACGGGACGTCCCAAAGGCGTCGTGCTCTCGCACCAAAGCCATATCTGGGTCGTCGAGCAGCGCATGTCCGCGCAGGACGTGACCCGTCACCGCATCCTGGTCGCCGCGCCGCTCTATCACATGAACGCGCTGGCGCTGAGCCAGCTGGCCTATGCGGCCCGTGCCACGATGATCTTGCTGCCGCAATTCACGACGCAACTCTATCTGAAGGCCATTGAAGACTATCGATGCACCTGGCTGACTGCCGTTCCGCCGATGGTCGCGATGATGATGAATGACAAAGAGAGGTTCGCAGCGACCGACCTTTCCAGCGTCGAACTATTGCGGATGGGATCGGCGCCCGTCAGCCAAAGCCTGATGAATGCAATCCATGCCGCTTTTCCGGAAACGGCGGTAACCAACGCCTATGGGACCACCGAAGGTGGTCCGGTCGTATTCGGGCCGCATCCAAAAGGATTGCGGCAGCCGGACATGTCGGTCGGCTATCCGCATCCCAAAGTGCAGGTGCGCCTGATCGGCGAGAACGGCAAGCCTTCGGACACCGGCGTGCTGGAGATGAAGAGCCCGGCGATCATGAACGGCTATCACAATCGCCCGGATGTTCCTTCGCCAATCACCTCAGATGGCTTCTATGTCACGGGCGACGTGTTTCGCCGCGACGAAAACGGCTTCCACTTTTTCGTCGGCCGGACCGACGACATGTTCGTCAGCGGCGGAGAGAATATCTTTCCGGGCGAGGTCGAAAAGATGCTGGAGAGCCACCCCGACGTGATCCAGGCCTGCGTCGTGCCGGTCGATGACGACATCAAAGGCACCAAGCCGGTGGCGTTTGTCATCAAGCGCGCGGGCAGCAATCTGGACGAAGCGCAGCTGAAGGCCTTCGCGCTGGCCAATGCGCCGGCCTACCAGCATCCGCGTTCAATCTGGTTTGTCGAAAGCCTTCCGCTTGCTTCGACCAACAAGCTCGACCGCAAGACATTGCGCGATATGGCGGCCAAGAGATTGAGGCGAGGAGCGGCCTCGACTTAACGATTTCAGTGAAATTCAAGCAGCGTGTTGAGGAAGGGCACCGACACGCGCAAGGAACCCCGCCCGGCCTCCACACGCAGGTCCGGAGCGGTCGAAGCCAGATCGCGGACGCGCTGAGGCTTTGGCGCGTCGAACACGATCGCCCCGAAGAAGCTCTGCCGGCCGTCATCCGCAACGCTGAGGTCGTCATAGCGTTCGCGATAGCGCGCCGGCGACATCAGCGTGATGCGAAAACCGCCGGATAGTGCAATTGTCCCGTCGTCCCCCTGGACTTCGACAGAAGCCTGCGCGGCCTTGGCATAGCGCGGCCCATCGACCTCGATGTTCGACGTCACCACCACCAGTTCGCGCAAACCCCGCACGCCATTCGGATGCGACATCCACGGACGATGCCAGACCAGTTCGGGCGTGTAGTGCTGGCAATAATAAACCCGCCCGGCCTCGAACAATCCGGGCGCGGTGCGAACCGTGCGGAAGCGCGCCAGATGTTCGACGCCGTCAATGACGACCGGCCGGGAAAAACTCTGCGGTTCGAGCGGCGCAAGGCCAGCCTCGCGCAGCATACGCTGGGTCGCATCGGCATCGCTGGCTTTGAAGACCAATCCGTTGAGACCGCGCGGGCTTTCGAGCAGGTCCTTGCGAACCTTATCCGTGCCGGATGGCAGACCGAGCAGTTCCACATAATCATGTTCGAACATCACGAGATGATTGATCGAACCGAGCGAATGATAGCCGCGCGGCGTCAGCGTGAAGCCGAGTTGCGACATTAGCGAAGCGGCGCGGTCCATATCGAACAGGGTATTGATCACGACGTGGTCGAGCACAAAGCTCATGTCAGCTGCCCCTCAATAAGCCTGGGCGTGCCGGCGCTTCGGATATGCGGCACGGCGTCGACGAGCGCACGGGTATATTCGCTTTCGGGATGATCGAACAGCGCCCGGCTCTCGCCCGCCTCGACGATGCCGCCATTGCGCAGGACAATGGTCCGGTCGCACATCATGCGCACCACGTTGAGATCGTGGCTGACAAAAAGCAAGGCGAGATGATCCTCCCGCCTTAAGCGATCCAACAATTGCAGCACGACGGCCTGAACCGAAACGTCGAGCGCCGCCGTCGGTTCATCCAGCACCAGCAACCGTGGCCGGCAGGCGATGGCGCGAGCGATGCCGACGCGGGCTTTCTGGCCGCCCGAAAGTTGGTGCGGGAAGCGCGACAGCAACTCGACTGGTAACCCGACGCGCATCGCGCATTCCTCCACCCGTTGCCGCAGCGCATCGCCCGGGCGCATGCCGGAGAGCCGCGAGAGCGGATGGGCGACGCAGTCGAACGCGGTAAAGCGCGGATTGAGGCTTTCGTTGGGGTCCTGAAAGACGATCTGGATATCTTTCCGGTGCGGCGAACGATGAAATTCCCGCGCGGGCACTTGCCCGATCGATTCGCCGTCGAACAGGATCTCGCCCTCGCTGGCATCGATCAGCCGGCAGATCATGCGCGAGGTCGTGGTCTTTCCCGATCCGGATTCTCCGACCAATCCGACGCTCTCGCCGGCTTTCATGGTCATGGAGAAATTCGCGACCGCCGGCGGTCCCTGATCATAACGTTTGGCGAGGGTTCTCACGTCAAGCAACGGCGGCGTGCCGGGAGGCGGCTCGGGCCGCGGCCTGGAGGCGGCCAGAGCCGCGAGGTATTGGCCACGCTCCTCCTCCGTCACCAGATCCTCGATCCGCGACGACGCCGTCGGCGATGCGGCCACCAGCCGTTTGGTGTAGGCGTGCTGAGGGCGGTGAAACAACGTCTCGGGCGGCGCTTCCTCCACGAGACGCCCTTTCTCCATCACCACGACGCGGGCGCAATATTGCGCGGCCAATCCCAGATCGTGCGTGATCAGGATCGTCGCCATGCCGCGCTCGGCAGCAATCTTGGCCAGGAGATCCATCACCACCTTCTGTGTCGTGACATCGAGGCCGGTGGTCGGCTCGTCGGCGATCAACAGCATCGGATTGCAGGAGATCGCGATCGCGATCATCACGCGCTGGCACATGCCGCCGGACAGTTCATGTGGATAGGCCGACATCCGCTTTTCGGGATCGCGGATTTGCACGGCGCGAAGCAGCTTGAGCGCTTCGTCGGCCGCGGCTTGCTTCGACATTCGCTTATGGCTGAGAATAGCGTCGGCAATCTGGAGACCGACGCTGCGGATCGGGTTGAGCGCGGCGCGCGGATTCTGGAAGATCATCGACATTGCCGCGCCATGCAATGCGCGAAAATCGCTGTCCGGGATTCTGGTGATGTCCTGTCCGCGATAAAGCACCCGCCCTTTCGTCACCCGGCCGGCGGGATCGAGCAGCCGCGTCGTCGCAAAGCCGGTGACGGATTTTCCGGAGCCGCTTTCGCCGACAAGGCCGAGCATCTCGCCCGGCTCGAGCGAAAGCGTGATCCCGCGCACCGCTTCGACGAGGCCCTGCCTTGTCGAAAACGTGACGTGAAGATCTTCAATGCGAAGCAGCGGCTCGGTCATGTCCGCATTCGAGGATCGAGGATGTCCCGCAGCCCATCGCCAAGCAGGTTGAAGCACAACACCGCCAGCATCAAGGCGAGCCCGGGAAAGGCGACCAGCCACCATTTTCCGGTCGAGATGAAGCGCGCGCCTTCCGCGACCATGATGCCCCATTCCGGCGTTGGCGGCCGCACGCCAAGGCCGATGAAGGAAAGCCCTGCGGCATTGAGGATGGCCCAGCCGAGATTGAGTGACATCTGCACCGCCATCGCCGGCAGGACATTCGGCAACAAAAAGCGCAGCACCACCGACGCATGGCTTTCGCCGCTGACGCGCGCGGCCTCGACCCATCCGACGTTGCGGCGAACATTGACCTCGGCGCGGGCAAAGCGGATGTAGAACGGCAGATTGATGATGGCAGTCGCAATGACGATATTCTCGACGCGGTTGCCGAGCGCGGCGACCATCGCCATCGCCAGCACGAACAGCGGGAAAGCCATCATCACGTCGACGAAGCGGCCGACCGAACGATCGAGACGACCGCCCGCATAGCCGCAGAACGCGCCGATGATCGCGCCGAGCACGAAGGAAATGCCGACGGCCGCGACGGCGATGACGAGATCAAGCCGGGTCGCGACGAGGAGCCGGCTGAACGTATCGCGGCCGAGCTGGTCGGTGCCGGCCAGATGCGCGGCACTTGGCGGCAGCAGCGCCTCCGACACCTTGGACGCAATCGGGTCGTAGGGAACGATCGAGGGGCCGAAGATCGCAACCAGCACCAACATCAAGACGCCGGATGCCGCAACCGCCGTCAGCGGGTTGCCGCGCAGGATCCAGACCGTATGACGCAGCGTCGCGCTTGCCATCAGATTGGAGCCCTCTTCATATCGATACTCTCGGATCGGCGATGCCATAGAGGACATCGACGAGCAGATTCACGACAACAAAGATGCTTGCCATCAGCAGCACAAAACCTTGCACCGGCGCATAGTCAGACGACAGCAGTGCGTCGAGCGCATAGGACGCGACGCCGGGCCACGAGTAGACTTTCTCGACCAGCACGTTGGCGCCCAGCATGGTCGAAAACACGATGCCGGCGATGGTGATCACGGGAAGAATCGCGTTACGCAGCGCATAGGTGACGACGATGCGCCACCACGACAACCCGACCGAGCGCGCGGTACGCACGAAATCGCTGCCGAGCGAGACCAGCATCGAAGCCCGGGTGATTCGCGCCAGTGGCGCGATCACAAACAGCGCCATGGTCACCGCAGGCAGGATCAGCTGACGAAATGCGACCCACCAGCCGTCGAGGTCACCAGCCAGCAGAAAGTCGATGGTGAGAAATCCCGTGCGTGACGGCGGCAGCGATGTAAAGACGTCGATGCGGCCGGTCGGATCGGGTGCAAGCCCGAGCAGATAATAGAAGACGTAGATCAAAAGCAGCCCTGACACGAAAGTCGGGACGCAAACGCCTAACGCGCAAAACAGCCGCACGCCATGATCGATGATCGATCCCGGCCGCAAGGCCGCGATGACGCCAAGCGGCACCGCCGAGACCAGCGCAATCAGGAGCGCCGTCAATGTCAACTCAAGCGAGGCCGGCAAACGCTCGCGCAAATCGGTCGTCACCGATTGCCCGGTCATCAGCGACTTGCCGAGATTCCCCCGCCCGACGTCATAGAGATAGTGCACCAACTGCTCAGGGATCGGCTTGTCGAGACCCATTTGCTTGCGGATGACTTCGATTTCTTCCTTGCCGGCATTGGGACCGGAAGCAAAGAACACTGCGGGATCGCCGGGCAAAACCCGCATCAGGAGAAACGTGAAAACCAGCACGCCGAAGAGCGCAGGCAGCGACGACGCGAAACGTCGCGCTGCCCGCATCATCGTTGCGCCGAAGCTTTTCATCGCAAACAAGAACTACTTGCGGCTGAGGTCGCGATAATCGACCTGACGATGGAATTGATAGGTGTAGCCGTCGAGCGATTTCGCCATCACCGCGTCCTGGCTCGGCTGCCAGAGCATGATCTGCGGCAAGATCGCGTCGTGGATCGCATTCAGCTTCAGGCTCTCTTCGTCATATTTCGCCTTGTCCGGCTCGAAGCGGGCCTGTTGCGCCAGCGCGGTCAGTTCGGGATTGTCGATGCTGGCGTAGTTCCAGCGCTGGTTGCCGGTGTAGAAATTGCGATAGAAATAGTCGGTCGACGGCAGCCAGGCGACGATGCCTTCGGTGAAGAAGGGCAGCTTCTTCTCGTTGATCTGGGTCGACATCTGCGCATCCGGCAATTTCTGGATTTCGACCTTGATGCCGATCTTGCCGAGCGACTCCTTGACCAGCGCGGCCATCGGCTCGGCCGTCGAGGCCTGACCAACGTTGAAACTGAACGTCGTCGAAAAGCCGTCCGGCATGCCGGCGGCCTTCAGATATTCCCGGGCCTTGTCGAGATCGAGCTTGATGCGTTGCGGGAACGGGTAAGCGCTGGTGGTGGGCTTGCCGTCCTTCCATTCGGCGTTGAACAGCGGCGTGCCGCGGCCAAACAGGGCCGCCTTGAACATGTCGTCATAGGGCAGCGCAAAGGCGACCGCGCGGCGCACGTTGATATTGTCGAACGGCGGAATGGTATTGTTCATCGAGATGAAGGTGACGGAGTTATATTGCGGCGTCGATATCACCTTGAGCGTGCCCTTGGCCTCGAGCGCCTGCACGTCGTTGGCCTGTAGATCCACCGTGATGTCGGCATCGCCGCGCTCGACCAGATTGGCGCGCGTCGCCGGCTCCGGCACGGTCTGCACGATCACCCGCTTGAAGAACGCGGCCTTCTCCGCCGTGCCGCGATTCCAGGCCTCATTGCGCTTCATGATCACCTGCTCGCCCGGCTTGAAGCTTTCAATGATATAGGCGCCGCTGCCGGCCGCGTGCTCCTTGAGCCAGCCGATCGCCCAGGGATCGTCCGATGTCGCATTGGCCTTCGCGAGCTTGGAATTGATAATGATGGGATAGATGGTCGCAAGATTGGGCAACGCCAGCTTGTCGGGCTTCGGCAGCGTGACCTCGATCGTCAGGGGATCGATCACCTTGAACTGGTCGGCGGTGGTCATCGATCCCGTCAACAGTTGCGCCTTGCCGAGCACGGGCGCGGTCACAACGCGATCGAGCGACCATTTGACGTCGTCCGCGGTCACCGGCGTGCCGTCCTGGAACTTCGCGTCCTTGCGCAGATGAAAAGTGAGCTTCAGCCCGTCGGGGCTGACATCGTAGGACTCGGCGAGTTCGCCAGTGATCTTGTCGAGATCGAATACCCATTTGCCGTTGAGCTGCTTGCGGCCGAACGACACCAGCCGGTCGTAGGTGGAGAGGCTCACCGCGAACGCTTCACGGGTCGAACCCGGCACGTTCGGATCGAGCGTGTTGACCGAAGCTCCCGTGACGTAGCGCAACGTCTCGGCCCGGGACTGCGCCCCGACGGGCTCCGGTCGGAGCGAAAGCGCGAGCGCCGCAAACCCAACCAACACAAGACTGCAAATCCGACCGCGCATGGTCTTAATCCCCCAATTCAACCCGGAACTCGCCTAAAACGCAGAGCTCGTTTTCTCATTGTGCCTTTAAGCAATTTGCACGCCAAGCTGCATTTTGCCACGTCAAAGGAGCCATTGAAATTTTCATGCCGATTGAGCCGGTTGCCCGCGTCCGGGTTCTCCAGCCTCGTTTTGCCGAGGGATCACGGCCTGCGGCACGTTATAGGCCCTGAACGACTCCCAGTGCCGCGCAAGATCGGCGCGAAACAGGCCTCGGGTCAAACCATGGACCAGTTTGGGAATCGCAGTCGTCATCGCATTGATCGACGAGCCCGACGGGCCGAAGCTCATGGTCGAGGCGAATGCAAACAGGTGAACGTTGGAAATCCACGGCGTCACACCTGAAACGCGCTCGGTCAGCGCATAGTCGTCGGCGAGATACGGATAGCGGCCGAGCCGCGGGCTCTGTTCGATTTGCGGCGGCTGGTAACGATCGGCCCAGGTGGCGATGTTGCCGGCGAAACGCTTCAATTCGCGCCGTTCGGCGAAATCGATCTCGGTTCCCGCGCCGCTAATGACAAAATCTGCTCGCAACGTGCCGCGCGGCGTGCGCAATTCGACCTGCTCGCCCGTCTCGTGCGCCGCCTCGACCGGCGCGCCCTCATGCAAATGGAAATTGGCAAAGCGCGCGCAGCGATCGTAGGTCGCTTGCGGAAATCCCTCGCGCAATTCGAGGATGGCGCGCATGAAACGCCAGCGCCAGGTATCATCGAGATCGCAGAAGTGCCGCAGGAAACCGCGAAATGTCAGCCATCGATAAGGCTGGATCACCTGGATTTCGGCGCGGCGGCATAGGAGATGGACTTCCGCGGCGCCGGCTTCCAGCGCCATCGCGGCATTGTCGAACGCGGTCGCGCCGGCCCCGATCACGGCCACGGTCTTGCCGGTGAGTGCTGCGAAGTCGATGTCGTCCGAACACCGCGCAAGCCGCGCCGGCGGCAGATGCTGCAGCGGCGCAGGTATCGTCCAGTTGCCCATCGCTTCCTGGCCCGTCGCCAGCACGATCTTGCGCGCATAGAGCGTTTCGGTTGTCCCATCTTGCGCTATCGTTGCCGCGAGTAATTCATTTGCCGCAGACGCAATCTCCAAAAGCTCGCAACCGTTGCGCACGGTTAGGCCAACCGCACGTTTGAACCAGATCAGATATTCGGCCCAGAGCTCGCGCGGGATCAGGTCAAGCTTCTGCCAAGCCGCCTTGCCGAACCGCGCTTCGTGCCATGACTGATAGGTAAGGCTTGGAGCATCGAGGTCGGGGCCGGTAAAGTCCTTCGGGCTGCGCAGCGTATGCATGCGCGCGTAGGAGAGCCAGGGACCCTCCTTGCCTTCCTCGGCCTTGTCGATGATCAGGATATTGGTGACCTGCGAGCGATTGAGACCAAAGGCCGTCGCCAGACCCGATTGTCCGGCGCCGACAATGAGAACATCCAGCGCGGGTTTCCCGTCCGGGTCCATCTTCGCTTCGAGCCAGGGCGCAGACGGATGCGACGTTTTGGCGAGGTCCTCGCGCACCTGCGCTTCCAACGCGATGAGATCGCTGCTCATGCGGGGAAACTTTCGCATCGTTCAGGCGGCAAGCCAGCCTCCGTCGACGGACAGAACGGTACCGGTCGTAAACGAGGACGCGTCGCTCGCGAGGTAAAGCGCGGCCTCCGCAACCTCCTCAGGCCTTCCGAAACGCTTCATCGCATGACGATGGCGCGAGGCTTCGCGCACACCTTCCGAATCCGCATGACGGGCAAAACTCCGTTTCAGCATTGGCGTCTCGATCGCGCCCGGGGCAATCGCATTGACGCGGATGCCATCCGGCGCAAAATCCAACGCCATGGTTCGGGTCAGGCTGATGATCGCGCCCTTCGCAGCGATGTAGGCGCTGTTGCCCTTACCACCGGCGATCGCCAGTTGCGAGGCGACGGTGACGATAGCGCCCTTGTTCTGCCGTTGCATCTGCGGGATCGCCACACGCGCCCAAAGCCAGGTGCCGCCGACATGGGTGCGAAACACCGCATCCCAATCGGCGGGATCGGTCGTGACCACCGTGCCGCCACAGGACCAGCCGGCCGCGGTCAAGAGCACGTCGAGCCGGCCGTGCCGCGATATGGTGGCTTCGACGACCGCCTTGGCGAAATCGCCATCGCCGACATCGCCTTGATGCGTTGAGGCCTGCCCATTGGCGCTACGTATTGCGGCGAGCGTTTCCTGCATGCCGGCTTCATCGCGATCGACCAGCGCAACAAAGGCGCCTTCGCGGGCAAACGCCACGGCGCTGGCCCGCCCGATGCCGGAACCGGCGCCGGTGACAACAGCGATTTCGTCCGTCAGACGCATGTCACAATCCCTCCCCGTGGCGCATCCACCAGTCGTTCAGGTCGGCGGCGGAATCGGCGCAGTCAAAGCGCGCCCGCCAGCCGAACTCCTCTGCCATGCGCGCGACCGAGAGCGGCGCGCGATCGGCATCGGTGTGCAGATCAACGTTTGGATTTTCGCCGGGGCCGGCAAGTCGGCAGACGAAACCCGGATTGAGATCGGCCAGATGCTGTCCCCATTGCAGCGCCGTCCACTCGCGACCCGTCGAGATATTGTAGAGGCCATGCTTCGGTTTTGCGGCCTCGACCAACACGACCACAGCATCGGCAACGTCAGGCGCGTAGATCCAGTCGCGGACTCCCGGACGAGCAACCACCGCCTCTTTTTTCCGATGCAGTGCGTCGACGATCTGCATCTGCGGGCTCAGCGTATCGCGCACGCCGGTAGCGCGTTCCCAAGGCCCGAACACAGCGCTCAGCCGTACGCTGATGAAGTCCGCTTGCCAGAGCGCTGCCAGACGCGCCGCCACCTTCTCCGACGCGTGCTTGGTGATGGCGTAAAGCGAGACCGGCTCGCATGGGAGCTCTTCGTCCAGCAAGGCGTGACGAAAGGCGGCCGCGCCGAGCGCCGATCCGGATGAGAGGTTGATGACTCGCCGCACACCGTGACGGTGCGCTGCCATCAGAATTGGCACCTGCGCCATCAGATTGACTTGCAGGATCGATTGCGGGTCGGCGGCCTCTCGCGCGGGGCCTGCGGTGATTGTTGCTCCGAGAATGATGGCATCGAAGCCGCGCGCGACGACAGTCTCGACAGCGAGCGCATCAGTGACATCGCTTTCGATCACATCCGGCGCGCGGCCGAAACCTGCGAAGGCCTGCGCGGCGGCGCGGGGTAACGCTCCGCGATCGAACAAGGTCACGGCATGGCCACGCGCCAGCAGCGCGGAAGCGATATTGATCCCGACGAAACCCGTGCCGCCAAAGATCAGGATGTTCAATGCCTCACGCCCCGTGGTTCAAAGCCGATGAACGTCTAAAGTAATGTCGCGCCGAAATTCGTCTCCGGATTCATATCCGCCGTCAGCCGCCCGGTGGGCCTTGCAGCCTCGCCTCCAGTGCGCGCCAGGAATTTCCCCCATCCGGCGCTGGTCATGCGTTTGCCGTCGGCGACGACGACGCGTCCGCGCGACAGCACCGTGACAGGCCAGCCCCGCAGCTTTCGGCCGGCGTAGGGCGTGTAGCCGGTCAGATCGTGCATCATTGCATCCGACAACGTGATTTCGCGCGACGGATCCCAGATCGCGATGTCGGCGTCGGCGCCGATGGCAATCGAGCCCTTGCGCGGATGCAGATTGTAGATCTTTGCCGGCGCCGTTGCAGTCAGCTCGACAAATTTCTCGATGCCCAGCCGCCCCTTCGACACCATCGCGTCGAACAACAGCGGCAGCCGCGCCTCCAATCCCGGCAGGCCATTCGCCACTTGCTTGAAATTCGGATTTGGGCCGGCGCGCAGCTTGCCGCTTTCGTCAAAACGATAGGGCGCGTGGTCGGACGAAATCGTCTGGAGATCGCCGAGCGCCAGCGCCTGCCACAACGCTTCCTGATCGGCCACCGTGCGCGGCGGCGGGCTGCACATCCACTTCGCGCCTTCCGCGCCGGGTTTGTCGAGATCATCGGCCGTGAGAAAAAGGTACTGAGGACAGGTCTCGGCAAAGACCTTCAGCCCCTCCCCGCGCGCCTGGCGGATCACCTTGGCGCCTTCGGCCGTCGAAACATGAAAGATCATGATTGGCTGATCGACCAGCGCCGCCATGCCGATCAGGCGATTGAACGCGTCGGCTTCCGAGAACCGCGCATGGCTGATCGAATGATATTTCGGATGGGTGTAGCCGCGCGCCAATAATCGCTTGACCATCCAGGCAATGATGCCGTGGTTCTCGGCATGGGCGCACAGCATCGCCCCGGATTCGCGCGCCGCCACCAGAATATCGAGCAAAGGCTCGTCATCGATCTTGAGCCGGTCATAGGTCATGAAGATCTTGATCGAGGCATGCCCTTCCTTCACCAGCGCCGGGATGTCGTGGGCGAGCGTCTCCGCGGTCGGATCGGCGATGATCATGTGGAAGGCATAGTCGATCACCGCGCCCTTGCGCGCGAGCGCGTGATAGTCGTTCACCACCTGGGCCAAGTGCATGCCGACATGCTGGGCCGCAAACGAGATGACGGTCGTGGTGCCGCCGAACGCGGCCGACGTGGTCGCGCTCTCGAACGTGTCGGCATTCATGATGCCTGCTGCAGACAACTGCTCGATATGGGCATGGCCGTCGACGCCGCCGGGCAGGACCAGTTTGCCCCGCGCATCGATCTCGCGCTGGCCCGCCGGCAGGTTGCGGCCAATCGCCGCGATCGTCTCGCCGATAATGCCGACATCCGCCTCGAACACATCGGACGCGGTCGCCACGCGTCCGCCGCGGATCACGAGGTCATAAGCGGGGTCGGCCATCAGGCTCTCCGAAAAGCAAGTGCGGCCATCTGGAAATGCCGCGCCCGAAACTTTGCAAACTATGCTATGTGCTGCAAGCCATGGCTGAGCTGCAAAGCTTGCAAGGAAGAGACATGTCCCGCCCGCGCATCCTCGTGATCAATCCGAATTCCAATGTCACCGTGACCAAGGGGATCGAGGAAGCGTTGAGGCCGCTTGGTTTTGCCGACGGCCCGGAAATCGTCTGCACCACGCTCGCTGAAGGACCTTACGGGATCGAGAGCCAGGCCGATGCCGACAGCGTCGCGATGCCGCTGCGGCGGCTGATCGAAAGCGACAACAGCGCGTCAGCCTTTATCATCGCCTGCTACAGCGATCCCGGCCTGCACGTCTGCCGCGAAGGCACAGACCGTCCGGTGTTCGGCATCGCCGAGTGCGGCGTCCTGACTGCGATGACGCGCGCCGAAACCTTTGGCGTGATCGCGATCGCGCAACGCTCGATCCGCCGGCACATCCGTTACCTGCGGCAAATGGGACTGATGGATCGCCTGGCGGGGGAACGGCCGCTCAACATGAGCGTCGCCGAAACCGCATCCGGCGAAGGCACGCTCGCAAAGATGATCGAGGTCGGACGCGCCCTAAAGGAAGAAGACGGCGCCGGCGCCATCGTCATGGGTTGCGCCGGCATGGCCCGCTTGCGCCGCGGTCTGGAAGACGCGCTCGGCATTCCCGTGATCGACCCGACGCAGGCGGCCACCGCCATGGCGCTCGGCACCGTGCAGCTGTCCCGAAACTAGCTAGCTTTCTTCAGCGGGCTCGCTGCCTTCGGCCTGCAGGCGCGCGATCCATTCGGCATGGGTCTCGCGAACCATCGTGAACGGCTCGCGCTGATAGCTGTAGAAATTGCCGAACAGGCGCCCGATCGGCCGGTAAGCGGCGAAATCGACATACATGGTTTCGGTATTGAGCAGGCCTTCCCGCGCATGGACGCGCAGGACTTCGCCGACCAGAAGCTCGCGGCCAGGGCCGAATGCCAGCGAAACCGTCCGCTTGCATTCCATCGCAAATGGCGCGGCTGCGAGCCGCGGCACCTTGACGTCGATCGACGGCACTGTGGCAAGACCCAAGGCGCTCACTTCGCTCTCGCCAGAGGGAAAATCGACGGCGCAATCGTTCATCGCTTTCGCCAGCGCCTCATCCACCATCTGGACCACGAATTCGCCGTCGCGCTGAATATTGCGCGTGGTGTCCTTGGGCGTGCGGTCAGGCTTGTGCTGCAAGCCGAGCACAATCAGCGGCGGCTCTTCGGAAAAGACGTTGAAGAAACTGAATGGCGCGGCATTGACCGCGCCATTGATATCGAGCGTCGTCACCAGCGCGATCGGCCGCGGCACCACGACCGCGCACAGCAGCTTGTAGCGGTCGTGCCGGGATAAATCCTTGAGCAGGAGCCCTGACATCGGCGAGATCAAGCTTCCGGCGGCGGCACGGCGCCGACACGGCTGGTGATCAGGCCATAATGCTCGATGCGGCGGTGACGGACGAAATCGAAGATGGTCTTCTTGCCGAACACAGTCGCATCGAGATCGCAAGGATGCACCAGCAACTCGTCATCTTCGGTTTTTGCTTCTGCGACAATTTCGCCATTGGGATCGACGATGAGACTGCCGCCGATCAGCGGAAAGCCATCCTCGACGCCGGCCTTGGCGACCGCGACCACCCAGGTCGAGTTCTGATAGGCGCCGGCCTGCACCGACAGGCGATTATGGAACAGCCGCCTTTCCGGCCCTTCCTCGCTCTTCTGCGAGTTGACGGACGGCGTATTGTAACCGAGCACGACCATCTCGACGCCTTGCAAGCCCATGACGCGATAGGTTTCGGGCCAGCGCCGGTCGTTGCAGATCGCCATGCCGAAAATGCCGCCCAGGTTGCGCCATACCGGAAAGCCGGTATCGCCCGGCTCGAAATAGCGCTTCTCCAGATGCTGGAAGGCGCGCTCGCGATCGAATTCCGAATGACCGGGCAGATGGGTCTTGCGATATTTGCCGACGATCTTTCCCGATTTGTCGGTGAGGATGCAGGTATTGAAGTGATGCCCGTCCGGCGTCAGTTCGGCATAGCCGAAACTCATGGCCATTCCGTGCTCAGCGGCGCGGGTAAACAGCGGCCTGGTCGCGGCATTCGGCATCTCGCGTTCGAACCAGCTATCGACCTCGGCCTGATCCTCAATGTACCAGCGCGGGAAAAATGTCGTCAGCGCCAATTCCGGATAGACGATCAGGTCAGCCCCGCGCGCCTTGGCCTCGTCCATCAGAGCGATCATGCGCGGAATGACGCTTTGACGACTTTCAGCGCGCTGAATCGGGCCCATCTGAGCGGCGGCGACGTTGATGACACGCATGGACGAGCTCTCTCATTGCTTCTATTTCGCGCTGCAATGACCAAAAACCGAGCATGTTTTTTGCAGCGCAAATCATGACGCAAGTCATAGGATTTTTTTTCGGGAGTCAATTCGGTTCGCGGCTAGCGACAGTTGCGCTCATCGCAGAGCTGATGGCAGCAATATCCAATCTCCATCACCGCCTTGCGACCGGGAGCTGCCTCATCGCCAGTGGAGTGGATTTGACATTTGCGACCTGCCAGCCACGAGTTCGCAAAGCGAATGTCAAATTCAAAACTCCACTGGAAACCCATATTTGCTAGTGGTCCTTTGATTCTAACATTTGCAAAAATGACTACCCCAGCGGGATGCAAATGTTAGAATCGGACCACTAGTGTTGCCTTCGGCGGCAAATTCTGGTCAATGCAAAACGATTGCGGAAGAAGCCCATTTGGTTTCTTCTTGGGTCCTGGCCGCCTTCCGTTTCAAAGCGGGACAGCGAAGCCAAAATGGCAAAAGCCGAATGCGGCGAAAGCCAAAAGAAAAGAGAACGAGAGAGGAAACGCCATGATCGCGCCAGCCCGGGCGACGACGCCAAATTTGCAGCCCCCGGAATCTCCGCGTGGCCTTGCGCTATTGCGTGACCCGCTGCTCAACAAGGGGACGGCCTTCACCGAAGCCGAGCGCGACGCGCTTGGCTTGCGCGGCTTTCTGCCGGCGCATGTGCTCTCGATGGAAGAGCAGGTGGCGCGCGTTCTGACCAACCTGCGCAGCCTCCCCAACGACCTCGAAAAATACATCGCGCTCAATTCGCTGCACGACCGCAACGAAGAGCTGTTCTTCCGCGTCGTCTGCGACAACATCGATGAGATCCAGCCGCTGATCTATACGCCGACCGTAGGCCTCGCCTGCCAGCGTTACGGACTGATCTTCCAGCGTCCGCGCGGCATGTTCATCAGCGCAAACGACAAGGGCCGCATCGCCGAATTGCTCGGCAACTGGCCGTATCCGGCCAAGCTGATCGTCGTCACTGACGGTGAGCGCATTCTTGGACTGGGCGATCTCGGCGCCCACGGCATGGGAATTCCGGTCGGCAAGCTCTCGCTTTATTCGGCCTGCGCCGGCATCTATCCAGAAAATTGCTTACCCGTCATGCTCGATGTCGGCACCAACAACCAGGATCTCCTGAACGATCGCTACTATATCGGGCTGCGTCAGAAACGCCTGAGCGGCGAGGCTTACGACGAATTCGTCGATGAATTCATCACCGCGGCGCGCGCCGCCTTCCCCGGCGTGCTGATCCAGTTCGAGGATTTTGCCAATCACTCAGCATTCCGTCTGCTGCATAAATACCGGGACGATATCCCGGTCTTCAACGACGACATCCAGGGAACGGCGGCGGTGGCCTTGGCCGGACTGTTCTCCGCACTTCGCGTCAGCGGCGGCAAATTGGCCGATCAGAAGGTGCTGTTCCTCGGCGCCGGCGAGGCTGCGACCGGCATCGCCGATCTCATCGTCTCGGCGATGATGGCTGAAGGCCTCTCGGAGGCGGAAGCTGTCCAGCGCAACTGGCTGGTCGATTCACGCGGCCTCGTCGTCAAAGGCCGCGCCGGACTCACCGAGCACAAGTTGCGCTATGCCCATGATCACGCGGGCGTCGAC
>NZ_DASREO010000031.1:0-115651 GCF_035652035.1 Bradyrhizobium sp. | reverse complement strand
CATCTTGATCGAGATACTGATCGCAAACTCCGCCAACCGAACCCGCACGCAGCAGATCCTTCAACATTTCAGGCGACAGTGCGCCTTCTTTGATGATCCAGGTCTTCGCCGAGAGGTCTACTGCGGTGAGGAGAGCCAGATCAATCCGCCTTGCCATCTGGAGGTGGGCCTGGATCGATTTGCTGGCCATCAGATCTTTCTTCATTCGGCTATCATCAGCAAACATCGGAGCTGTCATGTAATAGCATTCGGCGTCCAATATCCGGGCGAACATTGCGGCGTTGTCATACGGATTGAGAAGTGTGCTTCTGGAAATTCCACCAGAGAGAGAAACAACGACGTTACCCGCGTTTGATCGGCGTTGCAGGGATTGAGCTGCGCCGAATATCGTCCCGCCCCATGCCAATCCCAATATTTGGTTACGTTCTAGATTGCGCGAAATATAGTCGCCTGTTGCCAATCCAACGATGTTGCGAACCTGATTTTCGTCCGCGGGCGAGGGCACTACGACCACGTCCTTTAAGCCGTACATGGACCGGAGCGTAACCTCGAGTTGGAAACAGGGGGCCAATGCTGTCTCCACCGAAATCTTTACGTGACCCTGTGCTACGGCCTCACTGATGATCTTGTTTATGGTGATCCGGCTCAGGCCGACCCGATCGGCAACCTCCTGTTGCGTCTGGCCTTCGCGAAAGTGATACCAGCAGATACGCGCGACAAGGTCGGGACGCAGCGAGGGGGCAATTTGTTCATCGCGCGAGGCAGCGTTTTTGCGTGACATCAAAGAACTCAATCGGTTTCATGGACTCTAGATATACCGAAGGTGTCGCGCTTTACAAATGTAATACCTGAGGAATTCCAGGGAAAACGGGTGCCGGCATGCCCGAGAGTATTGTCGGCGGCTCTCACCGCCTTCCCATGAAAAAGTTAAGCCTCGCCCTGACGCGAATCCACCCAACCAGCGTCACCGCTTGCTAGCCAGCTCCCGGCAGCCCGTTTATGTTTGGGCGCCTGCTCCAGCTTAAGCGGGGTGCGTGGCTGGAAGAGGCTCGGCGACAGTCGGAAGCATCAGAGTTGTCAGACAACAAAGCAAAAGCATGATCGCCGAACCCGCCAGGCAGCCCATGATCCCTGCAACCTGATAGAGCAATCCGGACAGCGTGATTCCGAGCAATCGGCCCCCAGCGTTCGCTGCGTAATAGAATCCGACGTCTTCCGCGGCCTTCTCAGATCCGGCGTAGGCCAGGATCAAATACGAATGCAGGGATGAATTTACGGCGAACGGAAGTCCAAACAGGGCGAGGCCAACAACCAGCACAAGATCGGGCCGCCCAATCGATGTCTGCATGATCAGGGCCAATACGATCGGCACGGCGGCATTGAGCGCCCCCCAAATGCGCGCGGCTGGAACCTCACGGCTCAATCCGTCGGAGCTTCGTGAGACAAGAGCAGGCGCGATGGCCTGAACTCCGCCATAAGCAATCGTCCAGGCCGCCAGAAAGCCACCCACTTCCAGGAAACGCCAACCGTTGGCATAGAGAAAAACGGGCAGGCCCACGACGAACCAGACTTCCCTCGCACCAAACATGAAGACCCGCGCGGCGGCCAACAGGTTGACGCCACGCGACTTTCCAAACAGCTCTTTGACCGTTTTCGACGACTTCGCCTTCCCGAGCTCAGGAGGCAATAAGAGTAAGCCGGCTACGAAGATGACGCCAAGGAGTCCCGCCATCATCCAAAGCGCGTGCTGGAACCCGACCAGGTCCAGCAATAGGCCACCAAGGAAAAAGCCGACTCCCTTCATTGCATTCTTTGAACCCGTAAACCAAGCGACCCATCGGAAAAGTTGGCTGCTTCCGCCAGCCGATGTCGCCTTGATCGCAGACTTGGATGCGGTTTTGGTGACGTCCTTCGCGACTCCAGCAATACCTTGCGCGACGACAACCCACGCGACCGATGCCGCTGCGCTCCAAGCCGGATCGAGCATCGACAGCATGAGCAAGCCCATTATTTGCAGCGTTTGGCCGACCGCCAGCATGCGGGGGATCCCAAAGCGGGAAGCTAGATAGCCTCCGGCAAGGTTTGCTGCGATACCGGCCGTTTCGTACAGCAAGAAGAGAAACGCGAGCGTAAAGGGCGTGTATCCCAGTTTGAAGAAGTGCGACAGAATGAGCATCCGCAATGCTCCGTCGACTAGGGTGAAGCCCCAGTACGATGCGGTGACGATGAGGTAATTGCGGATCATAGACATCATACGCCAGCCTTCTGAACGATGTTTGCGAGATCGACCATGCGGCACGCGTATCCAACCTCGTTGTCGTACCAGGCGTAGACTTTTAGAAGCGTTCCGTCAGTGACCATCGTGCTGAGTGCGTCGACCACCGAACTTCGGGGATCATTGGTATAGTCGGCCGACACCAGCGCGCGAGATTCGATGCCTAGGATTCCGGCAAGCGATGTTTCAGAAGCATCTTTGAAAAGACAGTTGACGTGTTCAACCGAAGTCTCCCGCTGCAGTTCGAATACGCAATCCGTTAGACTAGAGTTTAAAACGGGGACTCGGACCGCATGCCCATTCAGTTTGCCCTTCAACTCGGGATAAATGAGCGAAATCGCGGTCGCGCTGCCAGTCGTCGTCGGCTGCATCGACAACATCGCGGAACGCGCTCGTCGAAGGTCCTTGTGAGGAGCGTCGACCACGACGTTCGTATTGGTGGGATCGTGAATCGTTGTGATCTGGCCATGGCGGATGCCGATGTTTTCGTGAATTACCTTCACGACAGGCGCCAGACAATTGGTCGTGCAGGATGCCGCGGTAATCAAGCGATGTCTCGTCGGATCGTACAAATGATCGTTGACGCCAACCACAATGTTGAGAGCGGCAGGATCTTTGACTGGGGAGGCAACGATGACCCGCTTTACCCCTCGATCGAAATAGGCTTGCAGTTGATCGGGCTTCAGAAACTTGCCGGTGCATTCAAGTACCACGTCGCAACCGAGGTCTTGCCAGGCGACTTCGGCGGGGTTGCCGAATTCACTGAAGCTAATGTGAGCTCTTCCGACTGTTACATGCTTGTGGTCATCGACGCCTATTGATTCGTGCCAGCGCCCGTGGATGCTGTCGAACTCAAGAAGATGTGCGGTGGCCGCGATTCCACCTTTGACTTCATTGATATGAACGATGTCCAATCGGTTCTGTGATCTCGGGTCATTGTCGGCGCGCCGTACACCGCCCAACGCGGAACGCAGCGCAAGCCGACCAATGCGGCCCATACCGTTGATGCCAATCTTCATAACGTCTCCTGCTACGGTGAATCGGGGTGGGCCTCGTCCAGGCGCGCTTTGATCCGACGATAAATCACGTCCAATCTAACGAACAACGTCTGTCGCTCGATCGCCGAGAAGGGTATGGCGACTACCGCCAAGCCAACCAACATGCACGCAATGCCGGCCAGCCGAAGCGGGCCAAAATGCTCACCGAGAACTAGAGCCGACATTGCCGCTCCAACACATGGAGCGAGGAGTGCGAACGGAGCGACGGCACCGGTAGAATATCGCTGAAGGAGACTGCCCCAGACGGCGTAGGCCAATACGCTCGCAAAGACCCCCAAATAGATTGGAGCAGCGATCCCCATCAGCGGCGCGACCGTTAAGGCATGGATAATCGCTCCAGGTCCGTCCAATATGGATGATATGGCGAGAGCAGGAAGTGGCGGGACGAGGCTCGCCCACACCATCAGATGGAGCATGTCAACCTTCGGCAACTGCTTCACCAATACGTTTCCGATTGCCCAACTAACCGCTGAAGCCAGGGTTAGGCTGAATCCAAGAAACGTGATGCTGCCGCCCACCGTGGAGCTGATGAGTATTACTCCGGCAAAGCCCGTCAGCATGCCTGCCAATTGTTGAGCGCTCGGCCTATCGCCGATCGCGAGCGCGGCGAATAGGACCGTAAAAAGTGCTTGTGTCTGGACCACGACGGCCGTCAATCCGGCAGGCATCCCCAGGGCGATGCCAAAAAATTGTAAAAGAAACTGCCCGGTAAAAACGGTCAGTCCGACCGCAATGATGGAAGACCATCTAATTCGTGGACGGGGCAACCAAACCGCCGCGATACCCGCGACCATGAACCTAAGCGACGTCAATTGCGACGGGGTGAAGCTCTCGAGCCCAATCTTGCTCACGACGAACGCAACGCCCCAGATCACCGCAACGAGCACTGCGAGAAGAATGTGAAAGGGCTTCATTACGCTGCCGCTTTTCGGTCGGCCGACGGTTGAGTAGCCTTTGCGCAACATTCCGTTCTTAGGAACGCAATGGCTTCGTTGATTGCGTCAAAGCAAGGTCGACAGAGCACGATACGGCTCAGTTTTTTCTGCTCTATCAAGCCTGCCCCCAGCAACCCCCGAAGATGAAAGGAAAGTGTTGATAGAGGTATTTTGAGCTGCGCCCGAATGTCGCCGATCGATAGGCCTTCTCGGCCCGCGGTTATCAGCAAGCGCAAAATATCCAGACGCGTAACGTTACCCAGCTCGGCAAAAATCCTGGCGGCAGCGTCGTTTTTCATTTTGGAAGACCAGTCCGCGAAACGCTCAAAACCACTCTCTTAGTCAAATAGTTTTAAGATTGACAAATGTCAATTGTGCACGTCATATGTAAATTAAGGAACCAAGGTGATGGGTGTGATGGGCAAGGATCGCGATACGAACGGGTATGTGAACGCATCAACTGAGCCGCCTCCGGCGAATTCGGCGGTGAACCGCAGGCTGCTCGTTTTCGGTGGGGCGGTTGGAGGCGTGTTAGCGTCGCATCAAAGTTTCGCGCAAACGAGCGCGAATGTTCCGCCCAACGTCCCGCAGTGGATGAAAGAGCAGGGGGCTCCGATTTTGAGCCCGGCTTACGGAGTACCGTCGGAATTTGAAAAGGCCGTGATCCGGCGCAAACGGGATCCTAGACCGACCGATACCGCTGCACCAAGCTGGTCACCGCTCCAGAACCTCTATGGCATCATAACGCCGAACGGCCTTTGCTACGAACGACATCACAACGGCGTTCCTCTTATTAATCCGGACGAGCACCGGCTCATTATTCACGGGTTGGTGGATCGAGAACTCATCTTTACGATGGATGACTTGATGCGGTTTCCGTCGGTTTCCCGCATTTACTTCATGGAATGCGCCGGCAATACACAGAATTGGCAAAACACAAATCCCGATTGGACTGTGCAGCACACCCACGGACTTGTCCTTTGCTGTGAATGGACGGGAGTATTGTTATCCACCCTACTTGAGGAAGTGGGTCTGAAGCCGAACGGGAAATGGGTCTTAGCGGAGGGCGCTGATGCTGCAGCGATGACGCGGAGCCTTCCTATCGAGAAGGCTCTGGACGACACAATCATTGTCTACGCCCAGAACGGCGAACGCCTGCGCCCGGAACAGGGATATCCACTGCGGATGTTTGTGCCCGGTTACGAGGGCAATATGAGCATTAAATGGCTCCGCCGTCTCAAAATCGGGGATCAACCGTTTCATACCCGCGAAGAGACTTCGAAATACACCGATCTGATGCCAGATGGACGTGCTCGTCAATTTACGTTCGTGATGGAAGCAAAGTCGGTCATCACGCGACCTTCGGGAGGTCAGCAGCTTTCGGGTGGCAAGGGAAGTTATGAAATCACTGGTTTGGCGTGGTCTGGGCACGGTCGCATTAAACGAGTCGATGTCTCCGTTGACGGCGGAAAAAATTGGCACGAAGCACGGCTCCAGGAGCCGGTTTTGCCAAAAGCTCTAACGAGATTTTGTGCGCCTTGGCGGTGGGATGGCGGCCCAGCGATTTTGCAATCCCGTGCGATCGACGAGACGGGTTATGTGCAACCACAACACGACGCCATCGTAAACGCGCGAGGCCTTTATTCAAGCGACCACTACAATGCAATCCAAAGCTGGCGAGTTAGTTCGGACGGGAGGGTGGTGTTCCATGTGGCGTAGGCTCACTACGATTTGCGTGGCTTTCGGAGCGTTCTTCTCGACATTTGCCCTTGCGGCCGAGCAGTACAATTTGGGCCGGCCGGTGCTGTCTCAGGAGCTTGCCGGTTGGAACATTGACGTCAGGCCGGATGGTGCGGGATTGCCTTATGGAAAGGGTAGCGCCAAAAGCGGAAGGGAGATCTTCGCTAATAGCTGCGCGATGTGCCACGGCGAAAAAGGTGAAGGCAAGCCGATGGATCGACTTGTAGGAGGCTTTGGGACGCTAGCGACGAAAGCACCAATCAAGACGGTTGGGAGTTATTGGCCCTACACATCAACATTATTCGACTACATTCGTCGCGCGATGCCCTTCAACGCGCCGCAATCGCTTTCCAATGACGACGTTTACGCAGTCGTTGCCTACATACTCTTCCTGAACAATATCGTCCCGGAAGATGCTGTTCTTGATGAGAGGACGCTTCCAAAAATTATAATGCCGAACAGGAACGGGTTTACGAGCGTGGATCCCCGCCCCGACATCAAATCCGAGCCATGTATGACGGACTGCCGCTGATTGATAGAGCTGCTAGTCCCATCCCTCCTCTTGGGATGGGCGGCACTTATGTCGACCGCCCGCGTGCCTTTGCGACGGCCTGAACGGGAGGCTTGGCAAGGCCGACCATCTGCCGCGCATCATAGATTGGCCGTGCGCGAACAGGAGAAGCGATGATGGCTGAACCTGTTGAAATCAGATCGAAGGGAGTTCAGCTCTACGCCGCCTGGACCTACGCCGTCATGCGTATGACGCGAACCCCCAATTCACTTTCACGGCCAACCTGACAACCCACCCTCGATGATTAAGAACATCGAACTCGATACTCTCTTTCAAACCCTGGTTTTGGCGGAGCAGGGGAGTTTTCACAAGGCGGCATCGCTGCTGGGCGTCAAGACCTCGACACTCAGCAGGCGGATCCACGAGCTGGAGGCTCGCCTTGGTGTCTCGTTGTTCCAACGGCATCGTCACGGCGTTCGTCCGACCAACGCCGGCAAGGTTTTCCTCGAGAACCTACAGCGTATCGAGTCCGATCTTGGCTCGGCGCTAGTCAACGCCCGAGCCGGCGGTCGTGGCGAATCGGGCTCGCTTCGCATCGGCCTCTACGTGTCTTTGTCGACCGGCCCGCTCCGTGACGTGCTTTTGGCCTACGCAGAGCAGTTCCCGGACATTGAAATCAGCGTGGTCGATGAGAGCCGGCGCTACCTGTTAGAGCGGCTCAATAGCGGCGCTCTCGATATCATCGTCGTCAACGGCCAGGTTAGACACGGTGCGTTCGACATCCTGCCGCTTTGGACTGAGGATATCCTCGTCGCCATGCCGGACGGCCATCCTCTGTCCCAACAGGACGCCGTCACATGGGACGATCTTCGCCATGAGCGCATCCTGTTCTCCAGCCGCGATCCTGGCCCGGAGTTGCACAATGCCCTGATCGCGGTCCTGAACGGGGCCGATGTCCTGCCGACTGTTCTACAAACGAGCGCCGACCGCGACACGGTCATCGGCCTTGTTGCCTTGCGCCGATCCGTCACCTTGCTCTACGCCTCCAGCGCCGGTGTCGTTCACCCCGGCGTCACCTATCGGAAGCTATCCGGCCGACACCGCGTGCTGCCGATCCGGAGCATCGCTTGCTGGCACGGCCGCAACGACAATCCGACGCTTCGGCAATTCTTGAAACTGCTACGTGGCGAATCCCTCTCGCGCAATGGCTCCCTCATTCAGTCGCCCGCGGCGATCGAGACTTCGACACAACATCGCGCCGCGCCTTCGCGAAAGCCCGGTCGGTCAACATGAAACGCGCCAGCATCGGAGCGACCAACTTGGCCGCATCGACCGCCTGGCCGCTTTCAGACGCCAGCACCTCCGCGTAAGCGGCGAGATCGCGATGCACCGCGGCCGGCAGCTCAACCGTGAGCTTGACCGGCTTGTCGTCTACGAGTGCGCCGAGCTTCAGTTTGGTCACGATGCGTTGCTCCGTCAGCCCTTGTGGTGCACAAAGATCAGGTCGCGGTTGACCACCACACGCACAGGAAAGCCCGGCCGGATGGTCAAGGTCGGCTGCACGTTAAGCTGCCGGCTCACCAATGTCTGCCCTGTCTGGTTGACGGTGTTTTCGGCACCGGTGCGTAACGCCTGGACCACGGCGTTATTGCTGTTGAGCACGAGTTCGCTGCCGATGCCGAGCAGGGTCGAGATCGCCGCCGCTTTGACAAGATTGCCCCAATGATAGTCGACCTCGTCCTCGAGCCCCGCATAACCCGCGCTGTCGGCGCCCGGCTGATGCTCCAGCACGATCGATGTGCCATTCGGCATGATGATCCTGTTCCAGACGAGCAAAACGCGCGACTGTCCGAACGAAATCTGGCCGTCGTACTGGCCGACCAGACGCGCCCCCTGGGGGATCAGCAGGAATTTTCCGCTGGGGCTGTCATAGACGTTCTCGGTGACCTGCGCCGTGATTTCGCCGGGCAGGTCCGAGCGGATTCCGGTGATCAGCGCCGCCGGGATGACCGATCCGGCCTGCACGACATAGCGAGATGCTGGCCGCGCCAGCCGCCCCTCGCTCACCGTGCGCTTGTCGGTCTCGGCATTCAGGAACGCGAGTTTCCGGTCCTGCATGTTCTGCAGCGATCCCGGGTCGATCGGCGGCTTATTGTCGGCCGCTTGCGCCAGTCCCGGCACACCGCTCGCCGCTGGAGTCGGCGCGATTGGCACCGTTTCCTGCCGTACATTCGTGGTCGCGAACACCCGGCTCACCCGCGCGGCCTCATCCTCCTGCGCGACGCGTTGCTCGTCGGCTGACGGGGCGCCGCCTTGCGCATTGAGGATGGGGCGGCCGAGGTCCCCGGGAAGGGGAGGGCCGAGCTGGGGGATCGGCCGCGGCGCCACCGGCTGCGGCAGGCCGGCATAGTCCTTTGGAAGTTTCTCGAGCTCGTCGGCCGTAGTTTTGTGGTCGGTCGAGTAAAGTTCGGTGCTCTCCTGGCGGCGGCCGGGCGATTGCAGCGCGAATACAAGCGCGCCAAGGATTAAGGCCGTGGCCACGGCGCCGAGCGTCGCGAGCACCCGGCGCGACAACCGGGTCACTGGCGGCCGTTCGGGCCGCAGCCGTAGCTCAGCCGCGAGCTGATCCTCTCGCGTGACATGGGGTTCGGTTACCACGGCTTCTTCCACCCGTCGCTGCGCACGATCCGGACCTTCTGCTGGTTGTCGCCGCCGAGACGCAACTCGGCCGCTGCGAACAGGCGATCGACGATGTAGTAGTTCTGCCGCGCGCGATAATTGACGAGCTCGGTGCCGCCATCGCTGCCGATCACGAACAAGGGCGGCATCTCACCTTGCGCGATGCCATGCGCGAACTCGATATAGACCTTTGAGCCGTCATCGAAGACCTGCGTCGGCCGCCATGGCGGATTGTCGCCTTCGATCGCATAGCGGAAACGCAACTTGCCGATGTCGATGCCGCTGTCGATCGGCGTCGCCGCCTCGGCGGCCTCAGCCTGTCGCCGCAGCGCGATGAGTTGGTCCT
The DNA here is from genome assembly GCF_035652035.1 of Bradyrhizobium sp. Classification (GTDB taxonomy): domain Bacteria; phylum Pseudomonadota; class Alphaproteobacteria; order Rhizobiales; family Xanthobacteraceae; genus Bradyrhizobium. The sequence continues at coordinate 106,107 of NZ_DASREO010000031.1, read as the reverse complement.
GCGGATATTGCCAAGACACCGAGGCCATATAGGTCTTCTCGGTCGAGCGCAGCTCCAGTAGATAAGTGCGTCGGTCGGTGTTGATGACGAGGTTGGTGACGAGATCGGGCCGCGTCGGCTTGGCCAGGATATGGATGCGTTTGGACGCGCCGGCGCCGCTCTCGGTGTCGCCGATCACCCAGCGCACGGTGTCGCCGGCAGCGACCGGACCCGAGCCGACAAGCTGCTCGCCTTGCTGCAAGGCGATGTCCGTGACCTCGCCCGGCGCCGCATAGACCTGATAGAGGGCGCCGTCGGCAAAGGGGTAGACCTGCACCGCATTGAGGTAGCCATGCCGCGTCGGCTGCACCCGCGCGGCATCGTTCGCCTTCGCGACGCGCTCCCTAGGATCCTTCGCTTCCGGCGCGGCGGTTATTTTACCGGGCATCGGCTTGAGCTGGCCGGGAAGGGGCAGCGGCTTCGGGATCTCCACCACCTCGACCGGCTTTGGCGGGTCGGCCTCCAAGACGGCCGGCTCAAGCTCATCGTAGCTGATCTGCGGCGGCTTCCACGCGTTGGCGGTACAGCCGGAGAGGAATAGGGCACAGAGAACAACGCGTGGTAGCCGCATCAGCCGAGCTCCTTCGACCAGTTGATGGCATGGACGAACACCCCGAGCGGATTCTTGCGCAGCCGGTCGGCGTCGTGCGGGGTCTCGATGGCGATGGTGACGATCGCGGTCCACCGCTCGGTCGCCGCGAGTGCATCGTTCTCGTAGCGGCGTTCTACCCAGGCGATCCGGAACGAATCCGGCGAGGCGCGGATTACGCTGGACACGTCGACCGCGACCTGGGCCTTGCCGATCTTCGCGAACGGATCGTTGGTCCGGGCATAATCGTTCAGCGCCAGCGCGCCGCGGTCGGTGACGAAGTCATAGGCCTTGAGCCAGTTCTGCCGCAGGATAATGGGATCGACCCCGACCGAGCGCACCTGCTCGATGAATTGCGCCAGATACCAGGCGATCTGCGCGTCCGTAGGCCGATAAGCGGCGTTCGCCGGCGCCACGACTTGCGCTTCGCCGAGCTTGTCGACCTGCACCACCCACGGCACGATCGTGCCGCGCGTCGCCTGCCACACTAGGGCTCCGGCCAATCCCGCAGCGAGGGTGAGATTGCCGAAGGCGATCAGCCGCCAGTTGCGCGCCTGCACCCGCGCTGATCCGATGCGTTCGTCCCAGACCTGCGCAGCCTTCTGGTACGGCGTCTCGGGGGCGGGCGTCCTACCGTAGCGGACGCTCGGCCGGCGGAACGGATTCATCGGCGATCCTCCTGATCGAGGGACACGGAATTCGCGCCGCCGTGGCCTTCGGAGCGGACGACTTGGAGCGCAGCCCGACCGGCGTGGCGCGCGCCGCGCTGCAGCCGCTGCGCCCAGGCAGGGGGACCTGATGGCGACGTCGAATTCGAAGCCGCCGCCGTGGCGGGCGCCGCGGCAGAACCAGAAAGCCGCGATGCGCCTCGCGCCGCGGCCCCGAGGCCCGAGCCCGCTGCACCGATGGCAGCACCCGCGCCAAGCGCCGCCGCAGCCCCGAGCCCGCCGGCAGTGAGCGCCGTGCCGACGGCGGCGCCGGCGCCTAGCTGCGGTGCGCCGGAGACAAGCCCGGTCGCGATTCCCGGGCCGAAGACGCCGAGACCGAATAGCGACAGCGCGCCGAGCATGATCGAGAGCGCATCCTCGATCGTCGGCTGGTTGCTGCCGAACCCTTGCGTGAACTGGCTGAAAAGCGTCGAGCCGATCCCGACGATGACGGCGAGAACGAGGATCTTCACGCCGGAGGCGACGACGTTGCCGAGCACCTTCTCAGCCAGGAACGCGGTCTTGTTGAACAGCGCGAACGGGATCAGCACGAAGCCCGCCAGCGTGGTCAATTTGAATTCCAGCAGGACGATGAAGAGCTGGATCGCCAGCACGAAGAACGAGAGAACCACCACCACCCAGGCAACCAGCAGCACGAAGATCGGGATGGCGTTCGTGACGATCGAAACATAGCCCGTCAGGCTGGAGGCGGCGGCCAGGATCGGCTTTCCCGCATCGATGCCGACCTGTGCCAGCTTGCCCGGCTGCAGGAGCGTCTGCGCCGACAGTGTGGAGCCGGCCGCCTCCAGCCCGAGCCCGGAAAAACTCTGATAGACGATTTTGCACAGGCTGTTGAAGTTGCCGATCACGAAGGCGAAGAAACCCACATAGAGCGTCTTCTTGATCAGCCGCGCGAGGATGTCCTCCTCGCCAGCCATCGCCCAGAACAGACCGGCGAGCGTCATGTCGATCGCGATCAGCGTCGTGCTCAGCCACCGGACGTCGCCGCCGACTAAACCGAAGCCAGAATCAATATATTGCGTGAAGACATTCAGAAACTGGTCGATGACGCCGGTATTGTTCATGGCTCACTTCTCCGGTGGCACAGGCAGGATCCGGCGGCGCGCCTCCGCCCAGGCGTTCTGGCAATCGACATCAGTGGACGCGTTGGAGCCGAGCGCGGCGCAGCGGGTCAGCCGCGCATCGAGCGCCGTGCCGTCGTCGGGCGAGACCGTGGGACGGCTGCTCCAGCTCGAAAGCGGAATGGTGCAGCCGCTCAGCGCAGCGGCGAGCAACAGACTTGAAATCGCAGCACACTGACGCATGCTCGCCACCCTCAATGAAACATCTGCGCGGTCTGCGGCTGATAGGTCTGGCCGTTGTTGAGGAAGCGGCTGGTCTGCTCGCGCGCCTGGTCCTCGGCAGCGGCCTTGCGCGCCAGCTCCAGCGCTTCCGCCCGGGCCTGCGCCGCGACCAGCGCCGTCAGGTCCGACAATTGTCGCGACTGCACCCCAAGCAACTGGTTGCCGGCCTGTGTCGCCTGCAATTGCCCGACGGCCGACTGGCTGGCGCCGACCAGCGTGCCGGTCTGCGTCTGCGTCGCGGAGAGATTGCCGACCGTGGTGGCCCCGACATTGAGGGAGTGCTGAAAGGCGCTGAGCGAGGTCTGCCAGCGCCCTTGCGCAAGCGCGATGAGCTGTTGATCGCTCTGTGATGCATTGAAGTGCTGGTAGCTGGAGAACGCTTGGCCGATCGCCTGCACGTCGTAGGCGATGCGGTCGACATTGCGCAGGATGTTCTGCGTCTGGGTGAAGGTCTGGTCGATGGCGCTGACCAGGGAAGTCGGCAGGCTCACCAGATGTTTCGCCTGGTTGAGCAGCATCTGGGTCTGGTTCTGCAAAGCGGTCAACTGGTTGTTGATCTGCTTTAACGTGTTGGCTGCGGTCTGCAGGTTCTGCGCGTAATTCGAGGGGTCGAAGACCTGGATCTGGGCCGTGCTTGAGCCCATTGTCAGGAGAAGGGCGATCGACAGGATCGCCACGATCGAGCGGATACGAGTCATAGGGAAAGCTCCGGCGCGAGGGTGGGAAGAAGCTCGGCGGCCCAGGCGATGTCCTTGCGGGCGAGCCACGCCGCGGCGAAGCCATCGCGGCCGTAAGCGGCGAGGAGATCGGCTATGGCAGCCTGGTCGGATTTGGAGGAGGCGGCAGTGAAGGCGAGCGCAGCCTCGCCAAGGCCGAGCTCGAACAGGCGGTTGCCGCGCCGCGACTGGCAGTAATAATCTCGCTTCGGTGTGGCGCGGCTGATGATCTCGATCTGGCGGTCGTTGAGGCCGAACTGGCGATAGACCGCCATGATCTGCGGCTCGATCGCGCGCTCGTTCGGCAAGAACAGCCGCGTCGGGCAGCTCTCGATCAGCGCGGCCGCGATCGCGCTGCCGGCGACATCGGCGAGCGATTGGGTCGCGAACACCACCGAGGCGTTCTTCTTGCGCAAGGTTTTCAACCACTCCCGCAACTGCTCGGCAAAGCCGGTATCGTCCAAGGCCAGCCAGCCCTCGTCGATGATGAGCAGCGTCGGCGCGCCGGAGAGCCGCCCTTCGATGCGGTGGAACAGATAGGACAGCACCGCCGGCGCCGCGCTGCTGCCGATCAGGCCTTCGGTCTCGAACGCCCGCACGCGGGCCTGGCCTAACCGCTCGGCTTCGGCGTCAAGCAGCCGGCCGAACGGACCGCCGAGGCAATAGGGGCGCAACGCCTGCTTCAGCGTGCTCGATTGCAGCAATACGGCGAGTCCCGTCAGCGTGCGTTCGCCGGATGGGGCCGAGGCAAGGGAGGTCAGCGCTGTCCACAAATGCTCCTTGGCTTCCGGTGTGACGGTGAGGCCCTCACGGGTCAGGATCGCCGCCACCCATTCCGCGGCCCAGGCGCGCTCCGCTGCTTCATCGATCGCAGCGAGCGGCTGCAAGGCGACGGCGTTCGAATTGTCGTCGGACAGCGCGCCGCCGAGATCATGCCAATCTCCACCCATGGCGATGGCCGCGGCGCGGATGCTGCCGCCGAAATCAAAGGCGAACACCTGAGACCCTGCATAGCGGCGGAACTGCAGCGCCATCAGCGCCAGCAGCACCGACTTGCCGGCACCGGTCGGCCCGATGATCAACGTGTGGCCGACGTCGCCGACATGAAGCGAGAACCGGAACGGGGTCGAGCCCTCGGTCTTGGCGACAAACAAGGGGGGTGCACCGAGGTGCTCGTCCCGTTCCGGCCCCGCCCACACCGCGGACAGCGGAATCATGTGGGCGAGATTGAGCGTCGAGATCGGCGGCTGCCGGACATTCGCGTAAGTCTGGCCGGGCAGGGAGCCGAGCCAGGCCTCGATCGCGTTGACGGTTTCGACGATGCAGGTGAAGTCGCGGCCCTGGATGACCTTTTCCACGAGCCGCAGCTTCTCGTCGGCGGTGCGCGGATCGGCGTCCCAGACCGTGAGCGTCGCTGTGACATAGGCCTCGCCGATCGTGTCGCTGCCGAGTTCCTGCAGGGCGGCGTCGGCATCGAGCGCCTTGTTAGCCGCATCGGTGTCCAGGAGTGTCGTGGCTTCATTGGTCATGACCTCCTTGAGGATCGACGCCACTGACTTGCGCTTGGCGAACCATTGCCGCCGGATCTTCGTCAGCAGCCTGGTAGCGTCGGTTTTGTCGAGCATGATCGCCCGCGTCGCCCACCGGTAAGGAAAGGCGAGCTGGTTGAGCTCGTCGAGCACGCCGGGAAACGTCGCGGTCGGAAATCCGATCACCGAAAGCGTGCGCAGATGCTGGCTGGCCAGCCGCGGCTCGAGCCCGCCGGCCAGCGGCTCGTCGACCAGGAGCGCATCGAGGTGCATTGGCACTTCCGGCACGCGCACGCGATGGCGTTTGGTCGAGATGCAGGAATGCAAGTAAGTCAGCGTCTCGGTGTCATCGAGCCAGGCGGCATCGGGCACAAAACCCTCGACGAGTTGCAGCACCCGCGAGGTGCGGTCGATGAAGCCGCGCAACACCTCGCGGCCGTCGACGCCGCCCTTGGCACGCCCCTCATAGAGCCAGGCTTCCGCGCGAGCGGCGTCTTCCGCTGGCGGCAGCCAGCACAGCGTCAGATAATACGCGCTCTCGAAATGCGCGCCTTCCTCCTCGAATTGCGCTTTGCGTTCGGCGTCGACCAATGCGGAAACCGCGTCCGGAAACCGGCTCTCGGGATAGCGGTTGGCGGCATCGCGCTGCGCCTCGACGAAGATTGCCCAGCCTGAGCCCAATCGTCGAAGCGCATTGTTGAGCCGCGCCGTGGTGCCGATCAGCTCGGCCGGCGTAGCGGAATCGAGGTCAGGACCTCTGAATCGAGCCGTGCGCTGGAAGCTGCCATCCTTGTTGAGCACGACGCCTTTGGCGACCAGCGCGGCCCATGGCAGATAGTCAGCCAGCAGAGCAGGGCGCTTGCGATATTCAGCGAGGTTCATCATCGCTTGCCTCATGATCCGAGATGGGTCGGGTAGCGCAGGTGCCGGCGCACCACGTCGACGAACTGGGCGTCGCGCTTGGTGGCCCATACGGCCGCGGCATGGCCGGCGGCCCACAACAGAAGCCCGGGGATCCAGAGCCGCAGGCCCAGCGCGATCGCCGCCGCGAGCGTGCCGTTGGCGATGGCAACCGTGCGCGGCGCGCCGCCGAGCAGGATCGGGTCGCTCAGCGACCGATGCACCGGCGCATGGAAGCCGGCAATGTTGTCTGAGGCCTCGCTCATCCGACCACCGCGCCGCCGCCGAAGGAGAAGAAGCTCAGGAAGAACGAGCTCGCCGCGAACGCGATCGACAGCCCGAACACGATCTGGATCAGGCGCCGGAAGCCGCCCGACGTGTCGCCAAAGGCGAGCGACAGGCCGGTGGTGATGATGATGATCACCGCGATGATCTTGGACACCGGCCCCTGCACGGAATCGAGGATCTGCTGCAGCGGCTGCTCCCAGGGCATGTTGGAGCCGGCGGCGTAAGCTGGAGCCGAGGCGAGGGCCGCTATGACTGCGGTCGGCAATCTGAAAACGCGTCTGATCATGAAGGGTCACCTGCTGAAGAGGTTTCGGGAGTCGTAGAATCGAGCACGTAGTCGCCGTTGGGTGCGAGCTCGCGCACGGCGGCAAGCTCGGCCACGCGTCGCTCAGAGCCGCGGCCGACGAGCACGACGACGACATTGATGGTCTCGGCGATTAGCGCACGCGGCACCGTGATGACCGCTTCCTGAATCAGTTGTTCGAGGCGGCGCAATGCGCCGAGAGCGGAGCCGGCGTGGATGGTGCCCACGCCCCCGGGGTGGCCCGTCCCCCAAGCTTTCAGAAGCTCGAGCGCTTCGGCGCCACGCACCTCGCCGACCGGAATCCGGTCCGGCCGCAGCCGCAAGGACGAGCGCACCAGGTCCGACAGCGAGGCCACGCCGTCTTTGGTTCGGAGCGCGACCAGGTTCGGCGCGGCGCATTGCAGCTCGCGGGTGTCCTCGATCAGGACCACGCGGTCGGACGTTTTTGCGACCTCGGCGAGCAGGGCATTGACCAGGGTGGTTTTGCCGCTCGACGTGCCGCCCGCGACCAGCACGTTGCGGCGCCTTTCGACAGCAAGACGCAGTACATCGGCCTGGCCGCGCTGCATAATGCCCGAGGCGACGTAATCATCGAGTGTGAACACGGCGACAGCGGGCTTCCGGATGGCGAAGGTCGGCGCGGCGACAACCGGCGGGATTAATCCTTCGAAGCGTTCACCGGTTTCCGGCAACTCGGCCGATACGCGCGGCGCGGCTGGATGCACTTCGGCACCGACATGGTGCGCAACCAGTCGGACGATGCGCTCGCCATCGGCGGGCGACAGCCGCTCGCCCGTATCCTCGAGCCCACCCTTCAGACGATCGATCCAGAGCCGGCCGTCCGGATTGAGCATGACCTCGACGATGGAGCCGTCCTGAAGGAAGGACGCGATGGCCGGGCCGAGCGCCGTGCGCAGCATGCGTGCGCCGCGTGACACCGTCTCGTTGTTGCGCTCAGTCCCGGCCATCCTCGTCCCCCAAGTCGTTCGAGCAAATGCACCGAACCTCGGGGACGAATAGAAAAGGCATGATCACGCGCGCCGCAACAAGGGACTTGATGCGGGCGAAGGACCGCGCAGATAAACTTGCGATCGGCGAAGTTGCCGAGTTGGTCTGCACCGCTTGAGGTACGACGCGAGCTTTGAATCGCATCCGCACAGAAGACGCGGAGTGAGCAGTATAGCTGCCGGGGCGCCAGTAATTATGCGCGATCCTGCGCGATTGCGCGAGCCCGACGCGCGAGCCGTTGCGTCCTGATCGTTTGCCTGTTCTTTTCCTGAAATCACTTCGTGGGGACAGAGAAACGACAATGCCATACATCGAGGCCGCAGGCGCGAGGCTGCATGTTGAAGAACACGGCGACGGGTATCCAATCATTTTCGTGCATGAGTTGGGATCCGATCTCCGGCAATGGGAAGACCAGGTTCGCTACTTCTCGCGCGCCTATCGCTGCGTCGCGTACAACGCCCGTGGCTATCCGCCGAGCGACGTTCCCGAGGATCCGACAGCCTACGGCTGGGAGCGCTCGGTCGATGACATCGCTGCCGTCATGAACGGGCTTGGCATCGATCGCAGCCACGTTGTCGGACTGAGCATGGGAGCCTATGCTGCTTTGCAGTTTGGGCTGCGCTATCCCCAACGCGTCAGCGCGATTGTCGCCGCGGCCGCAGGATCGGGTTCATCGCCCTCCGGCCGTCACGCCTGGTTGAGAGAGACGTCGATCTTGGCGCGCGCGTTCGCCGAGCGCGGTCCGGCCACGATCGCCGAAAAAATCGCAACCAGCGCGGCTCGTATCCAACTCAAATACAAGGATCCGAAGCGCTGGCAGGAATTTACCAGGCAGCTTCGCCATCAGTCAGGGCAGGGACTGTCAAACACAGTCATCCGTTGCCAGGCCCTACGACCATCCTTGCACGATCTGCGTGATCAGTTCGCCACCATGACCACCCCGGTCCTGCTTGTCGTTGGCGACGAGGATGCGGCCTGTATCGAGACCAACCTGATGCTGAAGGCGACGCTGCCAAATGCCGGCCTCTGGATATCGCCGAACACCGGCCACACCATCAATCTCGAGGAGCCTGCGGCCTTCAATGCTCACCTCGAAACCTTCCTGGGGGCCGTTGAACGCAGAATCTGGCGCCGTTCTTACACGACAGCGAAAATCGCCAGCCAGCGCCTCAGCCTCGAACACAAACCTGAAATCAACGCGCCGATCCACATCAACCACCAGCGGAGCGATGGCAACGTCATCGCTTTGCACCAGGCCAATCGTCCCGCGGACATTTCCCCCAGCGAGCTTCCACCATGAGCGCCTGACTGGCCCTCATGCTCGGTGTACGCTCAGTTATCCATAACCCCAGAGACGCGTGTATGTCCCGTGCTACCTTCAGCGGTGCGCCAAGGCCCAGGTTCCCGCTTGAGCCGTTCACCGTCCATAACTTGCGCCGGGCCGGCTGTGCGCGCGTCGAGATAGTCGGCCAGATCAGTAAGGCGAAGGGGCCGAATGACGGCCAGACGGCTCCGCAGTCCGCCGCTCGTTCTTTACCCAAGAGGTTGGCTCTGATAGCCGTTTCCTAAACAGAGATCGGGTAAGCTACCCGACCTGGAAGGGAGACGACATTGCGCTACGCCGCCACGCCGCTTGCTTGCCAGCTCACTGGTCTTTCGACCGAGAGACTTCGGGAGTGGACGAGTCGGCGCGCCCTGATCCCGGCGGACGTAAGGCCCAGACGAAAGGGCTCCCCAGCCAAATATACTTGGCAAACCATCCTCATTCTCAGGCTTGCCGTAACCCTTCGCGAACAGTTTCACATTGAGCTTCAGGCTCACAAAGGCCTATTCGATGGACTCCGCCGGGAGCTGAGAGCAAAGTCATTCATTGCCCTCTGGGGACGGAGCGTAGCGCTCGTGGGCAAGAATCGATGGATGCTTCTGGACACTGTTGACGGTCAGCCGCCAGCAGACGACGTCCTACTCCTTCGGTTAAATGCTCATCTCGAGGTGTTATCGGCGGGCTTTGCCTTGCCGGGTCCGGCTGCCGCGCTCGGTCAATTCGATCTTTTTCCTCTCCACGCGGTTGCGAGCCAGACGACAAAGAAGTCGCGGCGGCGGCTTCCGACCGATTCGGTGACAGGCGCTAAGCGGAGACGCTCGGCATGAGCTGCGTCGATTCGCAACGGCATCCGGATGGCCGGCCCTCGGGGCCCTTCACTAAAAGCTTTGTTCCTGTTATGTTCTCACTTGAAATGCGTCGAAAGGAGCAAGCGTGACCGTTACCGGGCTGCAGAACTGGCTTGAAAGACTCGGCTACGCCGCCGAGCCCGCCGTGCTGCACCGGCGCGGGGACGAAGTCCCTGAAATTCACCCCTATGCCTTGGAGATCAAGTCGCTTCTGAAGCCCGACGGGGCGATCCGGGCCCAAGCCGTTTTCGACGTTGAGGGGGTTCCGACCGTTGTTTTCGTCGGAGATGCGGACGAACCACTCTCCGGTGCTGCTCTGGACGAGATCCGCAAGCGAATCTGGAATCAGAACCTGGCCACGGTGGTGATCGAGGTCAAAGGCGACAACGCTGTCGCACGCCCTGCGCGGAAGCTTCACAATGCAGAGCAGAGGCTGACACTCGGTGAGGCTCGTCCCGACGGCCCCTTTTCCGCGTTCGATGTTGCATCGGCCAACCTGTCCCGTCGTGCGCCGAACTGGTTCGACATTAAAGCCCGCGTTGACCGCAAGCTCCTGGCCAATCTGTCGACCGCCGTCGTCAAGCTTTCCAAGGCTGGATTTCGTGCGGCAACCGGTCCGGAACTGCGGCGCCGGCACGCCGAGTTGTTGATGGGGCAGGTGCTCTTCATTTCATATCTGGAACATCGCGATATCGTCGGAGCAACCTATCGTCAAAGGCGCAATGTCGAGCAACTTCATGCACTAGTCAGTCAAAGCAACCGCAATGGCGTTCGCGCGCTCATCGACTCGCTTCGTCAGGATTTTAACGGGGACTTTCTCGGCGGCGACCGGCATGACCCGTGGGCGGCACTGAACGTGGAAGGGTTTGAACTGCTTGATCAGTTCTTGCTCCGCACCGACATGACCACAGGGCAGGGTGATTTCTGGAACTACGATTTCAGCTACATCCCGGTTGAATTGCTCTCTGGTCTCTACGAGTCGTTTCTGTCTGCAGATCAAAAGGCGAAAGAAGGCGCCTACTACACACCGCGTCATCTCGCCATGTTGGCGGTGGATCAAGCGTTCGTCACTTCTGCCGATCCTCTGTCGGAGACGATCTTCGACGGTGCGTGTGGCTCCGGAATTCTACTCACAACGGCCTATCGGCGTCTCATCGCGCTATCGGAAGCGCGCGACGGCCGACAGCTCAGCTTCAAGGAACGTCGGGATCTTCTGACCAGCCGCATATTCGGCGCCGACATCAACCTGATGGCCTGCCGCGTTACGGCATTCAGCCTTTATCTGTCGTTGTTGGAAGGCCTCGATCCGGCCGATATCATGGAGGCGCAGGAACGCGAAGGCGTGAAGCTGCCGTCGCTGGATGGTAGCAACCTTCGGCATGGCCCAACGGCAGACTTCTTTGGCCCCAAGCACGGCTTCGCCGACAAGCGCTTCTCTCTCATCATTTCCAATCCTCCCTGGGCGGAGCCCGAGGGTGAAGACGTCACGTCAGCAGACACCTGGGCAGAACGCGCCGGCGCTCCGTTTGTCCGGCGTCAAATCGCCGGCGCATATGCGCTGAAGGCGCGCGATTTCCTAGCTGAGCAGGGGCGCGTTTGCCTCATCCTGCCGATCGGCCAATTTTTGGGCCAGTCGAGCGCCTCGTTTGTTTGCCATCTGCTTCAGTCGTATCGGCCCGTCCGCCTCATCAACTTTGGTGATCTTCAAGGGTTGTTGTTCCCGACCGCTGAAAACACCTGCCATGTATTTCTAGGAATACAGCGCGGCAAAGTGGCAAGGACGTCCATCCCGTTCGGCGAAACCTTCGATTACTGCGTGCCGAAGGCCGACATGAGTCTCGCCTTCGGACGCCTGACCATGCGGTCTGCCGATCGGCACGTTTTGCAAACCCGATCGGTTGCCCAAGATCCGCAATTGCTCGTCACGCTGATGTGGGGCGACGCCAACGACATGGCGCTGTGGACCCGCCTGACCGCATGCGGGACGTTCAGCGATTTCTGGAAGGGGCCACGTGAGTTCCGAAAGTGGGTAAACCGCAAAGGCATTCATCTCAACGACAAGAGCCGGGATGCCGTCAGCGCCAGCCGGCTTCGCAAAATGCGATTCATCCCGGTACCCGCATTGAGCGCAGGCTCGCCTGTTCTCCATACCGATCTCTTAAGGCCTTGGCCGAGCAAGCAGACCACGGTCGTCGGTCTCAACGATGAGGTAATGGCTGTTTTCGATGGTCCTCGTGTGCTCTTCCCAGACGGCTTTTCGAAGCAGGAGCATACCGTGCGGGCCGTCTTTTATAACGGCCCCGCCAGCTTCACCCACAGCATCGGCGTCATTTCCGGGCCTTCGTCAGATGCGGCGCTCCTGCAGTTTGCCGCGATCTTTCTGCGATCCAAGCTTGCTCGTTACTTTCTCATGATGCGCGGCTGGAAGATGCTCTGCGAGCGCAACGGCGTTCACTTGGCTGACGTCGAGACGTTCCCCTTTTTCGATATTGAGGCTGCACCTGACCCGAAGGCGGCTAAGGCTGCACTCGCGAAGATTGCCGGCTATATGCAAGAGCTCACCGATCTGCCGGAGCTCGATCAACGCCGCCGCTACGCCGAAATACAAGACGCGCTCGACAAGGCCGTATTTAAGTATTTCGGCTTGGTCGAGAGTGAACAGGCGCTCGTTCGGGAAACCGTCGACATCCTGATGCCCTCGATACGGCCGCGAAGCTTCAAAAGCCTAGATACGCCGGCTCAGGCCACCGCGGGCTTGAAGGATTTCCAGACCTACAGCGACGCGCTGGCCGCATCATTGACCAACTGGCGTGAACGGACAGGTGGCGGAGGTCGGTTTCATGTCGCCGTCGTAGCCAGCGATCCAGTTCGCGAAGGACCGTCAGGAATCGTGCGCGTGAGCTACACCAGTGAAGTGACCGCATCAGCAGTCGCCAGCGCTGAGCTTAACGATGATCTCGTTCTTGCCACGCTTACGCGACTCCGCGGTGCAGGGCTGTCAGCGATTCCGACGGGCGATGCACTCCAACTTATTCCGGACGCCCATGTCTGGATTGACGGTGCCCTCTATCTGGTTCGGCCACTGGCTCGACGCAGTTGGACGGTGCGCCAAGCGCTTCGTGATGCCGAACATATCGTCCGATCTGTTCAAAGCCGGGAGTCGCCCAGAATCCGCCCGGAGGTCGCGTGATACCCGGAGACGATTGGCTTGCCGCTTTCCCGATTCGCCCAGCGACAGAAGCCGTCGACGCGCTGCGAGAAAGCTGGCGAATCCTCGCCGAAAGACCGAGAGCCCATTTTCATCCGGGCATGAAAGAACCCGCGCTCACCAAGGCGTTGAAGGCTTATGTCGAGAATGTTACCGCGCGGGAGCGCGGTCTGCTTGGCATGTGGGCTGCTGAGGGTGTTCTCCACGATATCGACATGGAGACCGCAAAACTTACCCAGGAACGCCGCACGGACATTGTCTACGGGTGGAATGACGACACGCGCCGCATCGAACTCGTGTTTGAATTCAAGAAAGTCGGCCGTCAGAAGAGTCATCGGACCCATTACCTTCGAGAGAACGGATTGGGGCGCTTCGTCACCGGTATCTATAGCCGTCGACAAGCCGTCGCGGCCATGGTCGGCATCTTGATCGATCCAGAAAACGAGGTCGTCCCGCCGTTGCGCGACGCACTCACCGATCTGAGCCTTGCTGCCGAGTTAAAGATCAGGCGGACTGCCGCGGGGGGCCCCTATGAGCGGCCATCGACATTGTTTCCTGCCGCGGATTTCGACACGGAGCACGAGCGCGATGCCGATCTGGCACCGAGCCATGGCACGATCCGCGTAGCTCACTTCTTTTTGGCTTTCGGGTATCCCGGGAACACGAAGAAAACGGCAAAATCCCGGAATTAGATCGACCGCGCTCGATCGCGAGGCGTTGGGATGCGACGGGCTTGCTGGATCGCCTGGAGACATTGAATCCAGGCGGTCAGCAGGTCGCTATCCCCGACAGGTGATATAATTTCGTGATTTTGAGGGTGGCGTGCCACATGGAAGTGGCGCAGGAGGGCTTGCTCCATGCGAAAGGCGTCGAATGCCGTATCCCAGATCTCATGATAGACCGTGCGGTATCGCAAGCCCCCGATGATGGGCATGGCCGACTGGTTGAATTGCTGCTCCCGTTGTTTCCAGTCAAAAGCCCAACCGATCTTGAACGCGGGCTCCATTGCCCCTTCAAGTCTCATGGCGTAGGTGAAGGCTGGCGCCCGGCGCACGTGCATTACGCCTCTGCGCATGGTAGATGGCGGAGGTGCTACCTTCCGCCGCGCTGCTTCGATGCCATCGACCCGAACGCGGGCGCGAAACGGACTGAGGAGCGCTACGGGCTCGCGGGGCAAACGGAAAATGGCATCCGTTTCGTCAGAGAACAACGGGACGATGCCTTGCGCCGAATCCATGTGGAATTGCCGCGAGGAAATGTCCGCCAGCGCGGTTCTCGGTTCGGTAAATCGCCAAGCCGCGCGGAGTTCAAGGCCAAACGGCCAGCGGTAGTTCCCCTGTTCGTCGCGATCTACCGCGCGCACCGTTTCGACGTCAAAATAATCCAGCGAACTGACGATGACCGTGGAAGGCTCCATGAGGCCGAGAATCTTGCCGCGTTCGTCTTCCGGTGTGTTCTCGCCGAATGTGCCGACGATGGCCACGAGATCCCGGGGCTGGAGCAGGCCCCGCGCGCGATCTCGAAATCCCGCCAGGCTGAATTGGAGGGGACCGCAGGGCACGCCGAAGCCCCAAGTCTTGGTCATGTACATCGTCACGAAGACCGTCCGCTCAGTCTTTCATGCTCGCCGATCAGAAAGGTGAGGTAGCTGCGGGCGAGATTGCAATACAGTCGAGCCTCATTGATCTGCAGGGCGATACCGTCACGCAGATCGACGCCATGACGAACGCCGCCCCCAGTCGGTGAAGATAGATAGCCGTGGAGCGTCATCATCCATTGCAGGATGTGATCTTGATGGTTGCTGCGGCCGTGTGACTTCAATTCTGCAATAATCTTGTTGAAGTATCGACCCTGAATCGATCCATCGAGGATCTCGGCGCTTCGAAATGCAGTCGATACTGTTTCAAGAAGCCACAGCACGTCCTGGACAGCCTGCCGGCCCTTGCCCTCAGCGAGCGCTCGTTCGGAGGCGTCAAGAGCGGCCTCGATCAGTTCGTGAGCCTGGGCGTCAAGTGAGGGAGCCTGCTCGGGCACCGAAATCGGAATGTGCGTTCGCGTCGCCACCAGATTTGGAGGATCGAGTTGATAGCCGGCATTGTGTTCGGTGAGAATGCGGTTGATGCGCGCGGCGTCCGGAAGCGCCATGTCATGGTTTCGCTGTCTCAGTTGTTCACACGCGGTGTAGAAGGCATCGATGAAAAGCGGTGCGTTCGCCGCAGCCTCATCCATTGACCGCTCAAGATCACTTGCTGCCCAGCTCACGTCGCTGCTTGAATGGTATGGGAGGCCCGCCGCTCCAGAGAAGGCGGATTTGAAGTGCTCGAGGATCGATTTTCGCGGGCCCTGCCCACTAATGCGGTTGATCAGGTCGAGAAACTCGCCGATGACGCCGGGGGCGATGGGGCCAGGACTGTCGAACCGCCATTGGTGATCGAACATAAGCATGGCCGGCTAATCCCTTCCTTCCGACTTTTCGATATCCCATTCGAACAATCTCTCCTCGACCATCAGCATAACGGCGCGATTGAGCGCCGCACGCTCGTCCTCCGTGACAACATGATCGGGGTGCCGCTCTTCAAGATCCAAGTTTAATTCCTCGATCAGTCGGATCATCATATAGAGATGGAGCGCAAAGGATCTGCGCGCGAGTCCCTCATCGGCTTCAGGGAAGTAGCGCGTCATGTGGGTCGGGCCGGGCAGATCATCTGTTGGACCGTTCCACAATGTGACGCTCTCAATGATGTCGTGCCTAGACACATGCGCCGCCGCGGACAGATCGCCGTACAATCGCCGTAGCGATTCCTCCAGGGCCATGACATTTGGGGAGCTGTTCGGCCTGCGGCGTCCATCCCGGACCGCCCCGAGTTGCGCGAGAATTTCCAGTTCTTGCCGTAACAGCGCATGCGCCTGGAGGTAGCGGGCCTCTTCGATCGCACTTTCGCACGCAGTCAATCCGATTACGAACGCGGCGAAGAGCGCGTTGCGTTGCTCCGAGGTAGCGGTCGCAGATGTCACTATGGCGTTGGTGCGTAGCAAGCAGGCTGCCAACACCCTGGCCACAAGAAGGTGAACGCCGATCAACGGTCCATAAGCCTCTTTGGTTTTGGCCCGGGCCTTTTCGCCGAACATCTTCTGGACACCGTAAAGCAACGCCGCCGGATCAATGCGTTTGATGTCCTCAAACGACCCTGAGTCACTATCTGCCGTCTGCGCCATATATCCCCACCTGCGCGTATCGTGAGCAGCGACAATAGACCTATTCCGCGCCTGTCACCCCCGAGCGGTTTTCCGCCGGTCGGTAATACTCTGCCGCGCGTGGTTTCACGGCGGCCAGAACCTCCCGCATTCGTAAAGGTTCAGCCGGTCTCGCTCATTCCCCACCGCTGTTGTCGCCAGCAACATTATATCCAGTATATCAGTCGTTTAGTGAGCATTTCGCCGTCAAGAGAAACGTTTACGAAACGTTTCTTGATTTCTGAGAAACGTTGTGCAATACGCTATGATCGAGAAGGAGGCGGATATGAGCCGCGATGCTGCTGCCGTTGGGAAGCACCTTGCCGGGTTGCGCGAGCAAGCGGGCCTGAAACAAAACGAACTCGCCAAAAACGTCCAATGGAGCGCGGCGGTGTTGTCGCGCGTCGAGGCTGGAGAGCGCCCGCTCGCCGATGATGAACTCGACATCATCCTTGAAGGTATCGGGACGCCTGAAGCCGCGCGGCTCAAGGAGATTCTGGCGCGGCAGTGGCATCGGTTGCCCGAACCAACACTCGGCGATGCGGACGCCGATCTCTTGTGGGAGGCTGAGGAGGTCGCTCAGGAAATCCATGCGCTCGCCGAGCAACCTGATGTCAAGCAGCTCTTCGAGCGCCGGCTCGTCCGCTATGAGGAGGAGATGTCTACGGCCGCGCAGCGCGTGCTCGACAAGCGCTTCCGCGTCGCCTTCATGGGAACGATTGGTGTTGGCAAATCCACCGGCATTTGCCGCATTGAGCAACTGGAGCTGCCAAGCGCGAAGGGTATGCCTACGGCCGTGCTTGAGACCGGTACGGGCGGCATTACCATCTGTGATGTGCACATCCGCAAGGGCCCTGGCTACGGGTTGATCATCGAGCCGTGCAGCGAAGACGAAATCCGCCACCATGTGACGGATTTTGCCAACTCGCTGTTGAATCCTGCCAAAGCCGGCGACAACGAAGAGGAGGAGGCGGGCTCGGGCTCACCCGGCATCTCGCGCGAGATTGATCGTGCCTTGCGCAGCATGACCAGTTTGCGGCGGCGCCGCTCCGAGCGAAAATCTGACGGCACGGTCATTCCAGCGAGCGACGAGGCGCGCGACCTTGCCGCGAGCGTGGCGGATGCCAAGGCGCTGTCCGTCGAAATTCTCGCGCGCATGGAGCTTCACAAGCGTGATCGCCGTGACCTCTGGCACGACGCCAGCAGCGGCAAGCCGCCGCTTGCCTGGCTGCAGGAGAACTTCGAGAAGATCAACAATGGTCGCCACCCGGAATTCACGGTGCCCAAGCGCATTGAAGTCGTCGTGCCGACGGCCATCCTCGGCGACGACACGGTAACGGTCACGCTTGTGGATTCGCGTGGCATCGACGATCTTGCCGCGCGCGCTGATCTTGAGCAGCATTTCGACGATGCGCATACGCTTGTCATGCTGTGCACGCTTTTCGCCCAGGCGCCATCGACGGAAATTCGACAATTGCTGACGCGCGCCAAGGAGGCAGGCGTTCGCACCCTTGGCACACAGGCTGCGATCCTCGCCCTACCCCGGGTGGGTGAGGCCCTTTCAGTGAAATTCGAGGGCGAGCTAGCGCAAACCGAACAGGAGGGCTACGATCTGAAGGGGGACGAGGTGCGGCTCAAGCTTCATCCGCTTGGCCTCGACCATCTGCCGATCGCGTTCTTCAATTCCGCGTCCGATGATCCCGCGACCCTTCGCGCCTTCATTGCCGAACGCATCGATGCCATCCGCGAAACCCACCGCGCGGCGTTGCGCGAGATCATCGCCGGCGCCAGGGACTTGCTCGTCAATTATGAGAAGGAGCAAGCGGAAGAGACGCTGCGAACCGCCGCCCGGCGTCTCGCGATCTGGCTAAAAGACAACACTGATCTGCCGCGGTCGGCATCCCGGCGTGTGCACGACAGTCTTCTGTCGACGACGCGGGCGGCGCACTGGAAGACGGTCTACGCGACCATCAGTCGACGAGGCGGCTGGCCGAACCTCGACTATGCGCATCAGCTCAGCCACGGCGCGCGCCGCATCGCCACGCACGTGGTCGAAGAAAAGCTCGACGGTTTCAAGACGATCGCCACGAGCGTTCTCAGCGATGACGAACTCACCGACGCCCACAATCTTGCCCGGCAGGCCGTTCGCACACTTGAAGCGGGCTTTGATGAAATCATTCGTAACGCGCAACTGGTCGGCGAAAGCATCTACGCCGACGATCTGCGCGAGGATCTCGAATTCTGGCGCGCCTGCAGTGCCATCGCGGGCCGGGGATATAAGGACCGCGTCAACAAGCGCAATCAGCAGTGGTTCGAGGACGAACGCCACAGCGAGGCTGATGCGCGCGTCATGGAATTGGTGGCGCAAAAGTGGAGCGAAGCCGTGGCGGAGGTCCGGGCTTTGCTGCCGGAGGGCTAAAGCCGATGGCTTACCTGTCGCAAATTGAGGCCGCTCTTTTTCTTGGCCTAAAGGTCGAGACGGTCGCATACCTGTCCAAGACCTGCCCGAAAACCGGTGAGACTCGTAAGCTTAAATTCGTGAATTCGGAGGCAGGTAAGACCTACGACGAAGCCGAACTGGAGGCCTACCGGAGTTATCTGAACGAGCCGTGGCCGCTGCCAGCGAAAGGCACGCGGCCGTCGATTCCGAAGGCAATCCGCGACGACATCAAGGAAGAGTCACATCATGGTTGCGCGATCTGCGGGCACATGGACAATGGCGAGATCGCGCACATCGAGGCAGTGGCGGGTACGTTGAATAACGCGCCCGGCAACCTCATCTATCTCTGCCCCAACCATCACACCAAGTATGACCTCGGTTACAAGGTCAAATCGAACGTCACCGCTGAGGAGATCAAGGCCGCAAAGCTCTTGAAGCAGAACGCGCGCCGCCGTGTCATGAAATACGAGGCGTTCGCAACCAAATCGCTTATTTGCTTGATCCAGTTTGTCCGCACTCTGGAACGGAGCATCGCCTCGGCCGAAACTGACAATCTCAAGACCATTCATCTTGCGGAATTGACCAGCCTTATGGCGGCCGTGCCGGAACTGACTAAGGCCGCCGAAGCAGAGGCGAAGACGGACAAGCTGATGACCAAGCCAGAGAGGGCGTTTGTCAAGATCGCACCGAAGCTGGCGGCAATTTCCGCCGCAGTGCCAGGCAAGCAGAACGAGAAGGCGGTCCGCGATAAGGCTAAAAAGCTAGTCGCGCAAGTTGAGGATGTGCTGGTTGACCTTGATGAGGTTGATTGTCCTCATTGCGCGGGTCGGGGACTGACTGGCCTCGTTGGCGACTTCTGCCGCTATTGCCGGGGCTCGTGCTTCGTGAGCACGGCCAAAGCCGATGCTTACGACCCCGACGATATTGATGAAATCGAGTGCCCGCGCTGCCATGGGCGCGGTACCACTGGCCTGGTGTCCGATCTTTGCGCTTATTGCCGGGGCTCATGCATGGTGTCGCACGCCAAAGCCGAGGCCTACGAAGCCGATGACATCGACGAGATGGACTGTCCCCACTGCAACGGAAACGGCACGACTGGGCTGGTCAACGATCTCTGCGCCTACTGCCACGGCTCGTGCGTGGTCAGCCAGGCGAGGCACGACGCGTATGATCCGGCCGAGATCGACGAGGTCGATTGCCCGCATTGCAATGGCCGAGGCACCACGGGCCTGGTCAACGATATTTGCAAGCTTTGCGGCGGCTCCTGCGTCGTCAAACAGGCCCGGTTTGAAGCCTATGATCCTGACAAGATCGATGAGGTTGAATGTCCGCGCTGTGGCGGCAAAGGCACCACAGGCTTTAACGGCGATCTCTGCGGGCTGTGTAAGGGGTCATGCGTGGTGACGGATGCAAAAGCCGATGCCTATCGGCGCAAGTACGAGCGGTAACTGACGTCATGGATATTGACGATCCCATCATCGTTCAACGTCGCGAGCAGGTTAAGGCCCACCATGGAGGACGTCGCATCCGAACGGTGCTCTTGCAGCACCCGCACCGCGAGGGGTATCCTTATAAAGCGGCTCCCCATCGGCGGCTTCGGTTTCGAAAGCGGCCTATCCCAAAGCACGTTTGAACAGTGAGCGCCGCCTTAGCCCGGAGCGGGCTTCAAAGAGGTACGCCATCGGATGCTTTTTCAGGATGGCTTCCCGCTCCTTGAGATACTTGTTCCGCACTCGGATGAGGCCGCCAACGGCCACGGAAGCCCCGCCAAGCGTTGTGACGCCCTCAAGCGGCAACGGAGCGCCCGCAAGCCACGTCGCCGCCGTTCCCACGCCGGCGACCACGGTTGCGATGATTTCGTTGGATGCGACCACATCCCTTCGTGCAAAGCCGAGTTCGGTCCTAAGGTCTTTCAGATCGCGTTTCATATCATCGGCAAATTGCCGCTGGATCTCCTTTGCGTCCGCCTTCGTCGTCTTGGTATTTGCAAGGCGAACGAGGTAGGTCTCAAGGCTCTCTAGATAACGATGGCGCAAAGCGCGAAGTGAACTGGATTCCTTTTCTTCGCGGGTTCTCAGCCGGATCAGTGCTTTCAAATCAACCTTCGACGCATCGATAACGTTCAGGCCGACCGGCACGAGCTGGGCGTAAGCGTCCGCTTTCTTGACTTCAGGCATGCCGGGATGGTTGCCAAGGAGCCCGGCGACTGTTGCATAGGCGTCGCCACGGTCGGTGACACGGCTCCGCGTCGTTCCCGCACAGCAGTCGGCCAGGATCGACATCACCGTGAGCCCGGCATATTCCGTCAAGGGATAGTCGGAATTATCGGGAACCTTGCCCGCCAGCCGCGCCGTGTGCAGGATCTTCCATGATTCCGGGAGCAGCTTTTCGGGATACATTTCATAGGGCTCTTCCGGGCCCCAACTATGCAGCCTCCGGAGGCCACGGTTCAGGTAAAATTGCCCCGGTAACCGCCGCTTTACAAATTCCTCGAGCCGCAGATGCGCCTCTCGCTTTTCGTCAGGGCCGGGGCAGTGCGCCGTACCGATAAGCTCCATCGCTTCGGCGATGTCGCGCTCTCGATAATCCGGACGGAAATGATCCCAAGGCACGATATATTCCAGCCGGTCCCACAGAAGGAGCGCCGTCTTGATCAGGCCTGCGTTCCGGATGCGCGTATGCGGATAATAAAGTGCACTTCTCATCGCCTTCCCCCATTGGCTGGGGTGCATCCTAGAGCGTCAGTCCGGTTGCTGTACAACTAAAACAGGGTGGCCCCGGGCAATTGCGAAAGTAAGGAGTTTGTCGGGCTCCCGAGACAAATGCATCAGGGGCCGCATCGACGTGAAATGCGGTCGAGAGGCGCGCTATCTAAGAACTGAGAGGCCAAATGATAAATGATTGGTACGATATCAAATTTATGGAGAGCGCTACCAACGTGCGTGAGTTGCTCGGCAACTCTATGGGACGCACGCCGAGCTCCAATATCGCACGGGAGATCGCCGTATGTATCCAACAGGGCAGGCTGTTTTTCGAGGCCGCGTCGGTCGCGCCGATCCAGATTAAACCGCTACAAATTTACTATGGCGTCGTTGCATTTGCTCAGGCCGTAATTGTCGCTCGAAATGGCCGTTCTTTGTCGACACTTGTTCGGGCGCATGGGCTGACCGATATGACGTCGCTGGACGCGGGCGTAGAAGGATTGGTGCTCCGCGTTGAAAACAACGGCACATTTCAGGAATTCAACGACACGGTCGCGCCGCTTGGTCGGATTTGGTATTTCGATAGCTGGATGCCGAAATGGCACGAGAAGCCGTTCGACTCCGCGGCGGGTTTGAGTGGTCTGCAAATTACCATCACGGACATATTGGCGCGTGCGCCGGGGCTCGCCGAGAAATTTGCGCAGACATTCGGTTCTTCCGGTAAGACGCTTCCGATCATTCTGGATTTCGGGACGCCGTACACAGGCTCCTGCACGTTGCGCATCGATGATCCTGATCTGTTTACCGATCGGGCAAGCTTAGTTGCTTCCATTGAAAGGTTGCGCTCACAGTATCCATTTCTTGAACAATGGCGCTTCACCGAAGCTCAACATGCATGGGGAAATTCTATAATCGTATTCGACAACGCTGACAGGCGGGGGCTCGATGATCTTTCAGAAGATAATCTGATCCAGGCCAATAACAATGGTTTTGCCTCCGGCCGAGCTATGATGGGCGCTGAGCGAACGATTGTTCCCGCGATCAAAATACTGCCACCACTATCCGGCGGTTACACACGCGCGGGGCAAACATACGCTATGCAGCCCATCAACAACGTCAACCTGAGCGAATATGCGCTACAATTCCTTGGCACCTTTCTATTGAGCTCACTCGTGCGCTACCGGCCCCAAATTTGGCAGAATGCGATTTCACGGTCTGTCACAGCGCAGAGTCCCGCTGACGATCGCTCGTTGTCACTTATCGAAAAATTTCTGGACGACGTGCTGAGTGGATTTCCGGATATGGCGGCGCGCTTGATGAATTATCAGCGGACGCGCTAACGCTGGCCGTCGGCAAGTGTCGCCTTATTTGCTCGAATTTCTGGGATACAGTTCGCGATACAAATTGTGATACATTCTCACCAGCCGATGGTAAAAAATCTCGTAATATCAATGTGGGGTCGGATCGTTGTGGGCGCTCCGAGCGCACCATAAACCCACGTTTGGCCCTGAAATTTCTGGCGTTTTTTCCGGATGTTACCCGGGGATGTTACCACGCCGTTCACGGCACTCGTTCCTGCCGCGGCGCCGTCCGCGTAGACACCTGCGCGAGTATCGATTTTCGAGGGTTCAAGTTTGAGTGTTGCCTTCACCAAAGAAGAGAGTGCAGAGACAGCATCGGAAACGCTACTGCCCGATCGCCCAATCTCGCCTCATCCTAATCTTGTTACCGAAGGGGGCTTAAGAGCCTTGGAGTCGCAGCTTCAGGCAGCGCGCGATGCCTACGAGGTGGTGCAGCCGATCGACGACGTTAACGAACGGCGCCGGCAATCGGCAACTCCGTTGCGCGACGTCCGATATTTTGCAGAAAGAGTTCGAACCGCACAGGTGGTGCCACCCCCTTCGTCCAATGACACAGTTGCCTTCGGAAGTACGGTCACGTTTTGCCGAGACGATGGGCGCATGCAGAAGTTTCGCATTGTGGGAGAGGATGAGGCCGATCCTAAGACAGGATCGATCTCGTACGTGTCGCCGGTAGCGAGGTCCCTGATGGGCAAAGCGGTGGGTGACGTAGTCGGATCCGGAAGTCAGGAAATTCAAATTACGACTATCGAATAGCGCCTCTACGCCGGGTAAATAAAACGCCTGGCTGTTTTCGCCCTGGAAAACAACGTCAAAGGCCGTACTCCGCCGCATGCCGCTCAGCGCGGCGACGTGCATGCGGCCTGAACCTAAGCCAGTTGGAACGAAGCGCTCTATTACTTGATCGTCTTGGCAGTCCAGTTGCTCAGCACCTGCGCGACATCGAGGTTGTTCTTTTCGAGCATCATCATGTGTCCGTTGCCCTTGATGCCAACCTGCTCGAGCCGGATGAAATCGACCATGGCGCCGGCTTGTGAGAGATATTTGGCGGTACAGTGGTCGTAGACCGCGTGATAGGAGGCTTCACTAACGACGATCAGGATCGGAATGCGGCTAAGGTTCTTCAGCTTGCGGGCCGGTTCCTTTTGTAGCCAGCAGGCAAATAAGTCCGAGCCGTCCGGCTTTTCCTGCTGGGCGACAGTGATCTCTTCCGGGCTGGCAACGGGCGGATCGTAGGTCAGTTTGATGTCGGTCGGTCCCCAAGCGCGCGCCTTCCCGTCGCTGATGATGATGTCCTGGAACGGAGGACCACTCGGCTCGATCGCGATGATCCCCTTGACGAGGTCCGGCCGCGCATCGGCGATCAACCAGCCGAATGGTCCGGACTGACTATGGGTTAGGAGGACCGCCGGACCGATGCGATCGAGCAGGGCGGCGCCTGCATCCTGAACGAGCTTCTGGGTTTCGGCATTGCTGGTGAGAAACTCGACCTGGGTGGCATAGAACGCGTCGAAGACGGGATCGCCCATGTGTCCATTGCCGGGGCCGTCACCCGGCCATTGCGTGTGCTTCTTGGCTTGCGGCCAGGAGCCCGACTCGCTTGGCGCGGTGAACAGTTTTTCCAGGGTTGGCGCCGGGAAATTGCGGATCGGTCCGTCAATGCCTGGGTGCCATGCCGACCGTCCGCGGGCGGGCTGGTCGACCATGTAGACGACATAACCGCGCTCCAGAAAATACTGCGCCCATCCCTTGCGGCCATCGGGCGTGCCGAGCCAGTTCGTGGCGGTCTGCGCGGCGCCGTGAATCAGCACCAGCGGGTAAGGTTGCGAAACCTTTCGCGGCTGCATGACCTCCACATACATTGCGCCCTGCATCACTTGTTTTCCGCTGTCACCTACATAGTGACCGCCCGCATAGAAGTAGCCAAAGCTTGACGCCGCATCGATCATCGGCACCGGGGGATACTTCTCCACGGCGGAGGAGATGTCGCAGGCGAAAACAGAAATGGACGCTGCGGTGAGGCCGCGCAGAAGAGTGTTGGCGATCATGAGACGTTTCCCGGTTTTTGATCACGCGCATCAGCGCGCGCTGGGCCGTTAAGCACCTTTTGGCTTGGCTTTCGAGGTTAACACATTGGTTATGTCTTTGCGGTCATTTTCACAGCTTCCACTTATCAGGGAGGCACTATGTCTGACGTCACCATTCCCGGCGGCAAAATTCGCGCGTTCGTCGAACGGATTGAAAATATCGACACTGAATTGCAGGAACTGAACGAACAAAAGAAGGAAGTGTTTGCGGAGGCCAAAGGCGAAGGGTTTGATGTCAAGATCCTGAAAGAGATCATCAAACTGCGAAAGCAGGACCAGGACGAGCGCGACGAACGTGAGAGTCTGCTTGATCTCTACATGCGCGCCATGGAGCAGGCGGAACCGGAGAAGATCGCCAAAGCTGCCTGAGAAATAAACGGGTTGGCGACAGCGTAGATGGAGCGAACCATCACGCTGTCGCTAACGTACTCCCCGTTGCTGTGGCCCTAACGGAGGCCCGCACGACGACGCAGAGGTTACTTGGCTTTCCCGGGGCCGCGTTCCGTTGCTCGCCGCATCGCGTCCGCGAATGCTCCAGCGCCGCTATCCTGCTTGACCGATCCCCGTGACGTCATCTGCCGTTCGTTGAAGCGCGGCCCGCGATCACCTTGCGGGCGATCGGCCTTGGCGCCGACCGGATCATCCATGCGTAGCGTCAGCGCGATGCGCTTACGAGCGACGTCGACTTCCAGCACCTTAACCTTGACAATATCGCCGGGCTTCACGACCTCGCGCGGGTCCTTGATAAAGGTCTTCGACATCGCCGAGATGTGCACGAGGCCATCTTGGTGCACGCCGATGTCAACGAATGCGCCAAAGGCGGCGACGTTGGTGACAGCGCCCTCAAGGACCATCCCCGGCTTCAGGTCGCTCAGCTTCTCAACGCCTTCCATGAACACCGCAGCCTTGAAGGCGGGGCGAGGATCGCGGCCGGGCTTTTCGAGTTCGCGCAGGATATCGGTCACCGTCGGCAAACCAAACGTGTCGTCAACAAATGTTTTCGGCTGCACCTTGCGCAGGACCTCCACATTGCCGATTAACGTCTTGATATCGCTCTTGGTGGCCTGCAGAATCTTCCGCACCAGGGGATAGGCCTCCGGATGCACGCCGGATTTATCGAGCGGATCCTCGCCGTCGTTGATTCGTAGGAAGCCGGCGCATTGCTCAAACGCCTTGGGGCCAAGCCGCGGCACGGCCTTCAGGGCCTTGCGCGACTTGAACGGGCCGTTGGCGTCGCGATGTTCAACGATGCTTTGTGCCAGCCCGCTGCCGATGCCCGACACGCGGGCGAGCAGGGGCGCTGAAGCAGTGTTGACATCAACGCCGACGCTGTTGACGCAGTCCTCGACCACGGCATCGAGCGAGCGGGCGAGTTTGGTTTCACCAAGATCATGTTGGTATTGCCCGACCCCGATCGCCTTCGGATCGATCTTGACGAGTTCTGCCAGCGGATCCTGCAGGCGCCGGGCGATCGACACCGCGCCGCGCAAGGTGACATCAAGCTCGGGCAACTCTTCGGAGGCGAAGGCGGAGGCTGAATAGACCGACGCGCCGGCCTCCGACACCACGATCTTGGACATCTTCAAATCGGGCAGCAGTCTGACCAGCTCCGACGCCAGCTTGTCGGTCTCGCGCGAGGCGGTGCCGTTGCCGATCGCGATCAAATCAACTTTGTGTGCGACAGCGAGCTTGCCGAGCATGGCCAGCGACGCATCCCAGGCGCGCTGCGGTTCGTGCGGGTAGATCGTCGTTGTCGCGACCACTTTGCCGGTCGCATCGACCACCGCGGTCTTCACGCCGGAGCGATAGCCTGGATCGAGGCCCATGGTCACGCGTGCGCCGGCCGGCGCCGCCAACAAGAGGTCGCGCAGGTTGGAGGCGAATACGCGCACGCCTTCTTCTTCGGCTGCCGTCCAGAGCCGGGTCCGCAGGTCGATGTTAAGATGCACTTGGATCTTGGTGCGCCAGGCCCAGCGCGTCGTTTCCATCAGCCACTTATCGCCCGGCCGGCCCTGATCAGAAATGCCGAAGCGCTGCATGATCTTCAGCTCATAGGAACCCGGAGTCGCGGCCGGCGCAGGCGGCGCTTCCGGCTGCATGTTAAGATCGAGAATCTCTTCTTTCTCGCCGCGGAATAGCGCCAGGATGCGATGCGACGGCAGCTTGTTCAGCGGCTCGCTGAACTCGAAATAGTCCTTGAACTTCTCGCCTTCGGTCTTCTTCCCCTCGCGGACGGTCGACGACATCTGGCCGATCGACCACATCTGTTCTCGCAACTCGCCGATCAGATCGGCGTCTTCCGCAAAGCGCTCGACCAGAATAGCGCGTGCGCCCTCGAGAGCTGCGGTGGCATCCGCGATCTGTTTGTCGGGATTGACGAAGTTTTCCGCGACCTGACTTGGATCGTTCTGCGGGTTGGCAAGGAGGAGGCCTGACAGCGGTTCGAGCCCGGCTTCCTTGGCGATCTCTGCCTTGGTGCGGCGCTTCGGCTTGAACGGCAGGTAGATATCCTCTAGCCGGCCTTTGTTGTCGGCTGCCAGGATGGAAGCTTCCAGCGCGGCGTCAAGCTTGCCCTGATCGCGTATCGATTCCAGAATCACGGCGCGACGTTGTTCGAGCTCGCGCAAATAGGTCAGGCGCTCTTCCAGCGTGCGCAGCTGCGCGTCATCGAGGCCGCCGGTCATTTCCTTGCGGTAGCGCGCGACGAACGGCACCGTCGCGCCGCCGTCAAGCAGTTCCACCGTCGCCACGACCTGTTGTTCGCGGACGCCAAGTTCTTCAGCGATCTTCTGATTGATATTCACGCGAGAATCTTCCTCCGAAATTCTGCGGCGGATGATGTCGCCGGACCGATCGCTTATGGACTGATCCGGCGCGATTCATCAACCCCCGCGTCGGGATCGAATGTTCTGTTGATCACTTGTGTCGCTGCGGAAAATTTCTGTGGCTTTCGCATCCAACATGTTGCCGATCACGCGATCGACAAATTGCCGAAGTTTCGCTCCGACCCACACGAGTATTGGACGCTGCGAGCGGCGGCTGGTCAATCCGGCAGAACCGTCATCTAGACGGATGGGCTGGCCTTCCGGGAGTGTGCGGCGCGGCCACCCAGGAACGTTTCCGACACCACCGGATCGTCGATCAGCTCTTTTGCCGGACCCGACGTGATGATGCGGCCGGTTTCCATCAGATAAGCGCGATCAGCAATCTTCAGCGTCTGACGGGCTTTCTGCTCGACCAGGAAGACTGTCAGGCCTTCGCGCCGCAGATCCTGGACCATATCGAAAACGGTATCGGTCATTTTCGGCGAAAGCCCAAGCGATGGTTCGTCGAGAAGCAACAGCTTCGGCTTCGATAGCAGCGCGCGGGCGATCGCAAGTATCTGCTGCTCTCCGCCGCTCATCAAGTTCGCTGGCAGATGGCCGCGCTGAGCAAGGATCGGAAAGCGCTCTCGGAGTGCGACCAGTTCTGTCATGGCCTGGGTCTTGTCGGCCCGCGTGTAGAGACCCATCAGGAGATTGTCCTGCACCGTCATTGTGCCGAGGATCCCACGCCCCTCGGGGACGAGCGCAATTCCGCGCCGCAGGTTGCGCTCGGCATTGTTGGGCGTCAGAACCCCGCTCTCAAAGGCGATCTCGCCGCGATAGGGCAAAAGCCCGGCGATAGCGCGCGCGACAGTGGTCTTACCCGCTCCGTTAGACCCGATCAGCGCAACGATCTCTCCAGCTGCGATATCTATGTCGATACCGCGCACCGCCTGAATTGCCCCGTAACGCACGACGAGATCGCGAACCCTCAACATTATGCCGCCCGTCCGAGATAGGCGTCGAGCACTGCCGGGTTGGTCCTGATGTCGTCCGGCTTGCCTTGCGCGATCAAGACGCCGAAGTCGAGAACATGGAGGTGGTCGCAGAGGTTCATGACGAAGGCCATGTCATGTTCGATCAAGAGAATGCTGAGGCCGCCCTCGCGCAGCTTCAGCATGAGGGTGCGGATCGTCTCGGCCTCGTCGTGATTCATCCCGGCGACGGGCTCATCGAGCAGCAACAGCTTGGGCCGCGCCGTGACGGCACGCGCCATCTCGACCTTGCGCTGCAGGCCATAAGGCAGCGAGCGAGCCAGGCGGTCGCGGACATCGCCGAGGCCGAAGAATTCCAGAACTTCTTCCGCGCGTTCGATCGTTTTCGGATTGGAAAAGCGCATCGGCAACAGCCGCCGCACGAACGAACCCGTGTGCGGCTGCGCTACCAGAAGATGCTCCCAGACGGTCATGTCGGAAAACAGCCGGATATTCTGAAAGGTGCGCATGATGCCGGCGCGCGCGATTTTGTGCGACGGCTCCGACGTGACGTCGTGGCCGTCGAGCAACACGCTGCCGGAGGTGGCGCGATAGGCGCCGGTGATGACGTTGAAGGTTGTGGTCTTGCCGGCGCCGTTCGGGCCAATCACGCCGACGATCTGCCCGGGGGCGACCTCAAGCGAAAGGTCGGTCAGCGCCCGGACGCCGCCGAACGTCTTGGTAACGCGGGAGAGGATGAGACGGGGCGGCGTGATCCGGCTCATGCCTTCGACCTCGGCAGCGCGAAGCGAAACAATGCACGATCGAGCAGGCCCTGGCGTCGCACCAGCAGCATTGCGATCAACAGCGCGCCGAAAGCGGCAAAGCGCCAGTCGGCCAGGAAACGAAGATATTCAGGCAGGATCACCAGCAGCACCGCGCCTGCGAGCGCGCCCGGCGCTACCGTCGAGCCGCCGAGGATCACGGCGAGCACGAAGTCGATCGAGCGTTCGAACGAGAAGTTGCCGGGCTCGATATAGACATGATGGTGCGCGAACAACCCGCCGGCGATCGCGGCGACTGCCGCGCCACAGCCGAAGGCGCCGACCTTGATTTGTGTGGCGTTGAGGCCGACCAGGCCGGCCGCGGTCTCGTCGTCGCGCACGGCGCGGATTTCGAGCCAGATCGGCGAGGCCTCGATCAGCATGATCACGACGAGCACGATGGCAGCCCACGCCCAGATATAGCCGGTGGAGACGTGGTGCATGCCATGAAAGCCTTCCGAACCGCCCATCGGCGTAAAATTCTGGAAGAAGCTGCGCACCATCTCGCCGAAGCCGAGTGTCGCCATTGCAAGATAAATGCCTCTCAGGCGCAGCGCCGGAAAGCCGACGGCGATGCCAATGGAGCCCGACACCAACGCTGCCACGATCAGCGCGGCCGTAATCGGCAATCCGACGACGACTGTCAGATGTGAGGTGAGATAGGCGCCGATCCCCATGAAGCCGGCATTGCCGAGCGAAAGCTGCCCGGTCGCGAGGATGATGTAGACACTGAGCGCACCGAGCAGAAGGATGCCGATGTCGGAGAGAAGTCCCGCGTAATACATCGACATGGTCAGACCCTCTGGCCCTGGTCGCTGCGGCCGCCGCCGAGCAGCCCCTGCGGACGCAGCAGGAGGATCAGGATCATGAAGCCATAGACAACGAAGTCGCGGATCTGCGAGCCGCCGTAGGCAACGGTCATCACTTCCACCACGCCCATCAGGGGGCCGGCGATCAGCGCGCCCCAGATGCGGGTGGTGCCGCCGACCACCATCACTGCGATCGCCTTGAGACCGATTTCGACCCCGATATAGGGCGTGATCGCCGCGTAATGCACGCCGATCAGAACGCCGGCCGCGCCGGCAAGCGAACCGGACAGCATGAAGGCGATCAGCGTGACTCGGCCGGCGGGCACGCCGAGCAGCCGCGCGACGTCGCGATTCTCGGCCACCGCGCGCAGCGCGCGGCCGATCGAGGTCCGTTGTACCAGAAAGGCCAGCAGCGCGACGAGTAACACGGTCACACCGAGTACGGTGAGCTGAATCGCGCTGACGCTGACCGGGCCGATATTGTACCGGCCGCTCAAGACCTCGTCGGTCAGTTGCAGCGGGTCGGAGCCCCAGACATTGGTCGCGACGTTCTGCAGGATGATCGAGAAGCCCAGCGTCGACAGCATCGGCGTCACCACGGGCGCCGCGCGAAACGGCTGATAGCCGATGCGCTCGACAATGGCGGCGACCAATGCCGCACCCGCCATGCCGGCAACGAGCGCGAGCGGCAGCGGCAGTTGCGCCATCACCACGGTGAAACCGAAATAGCCGCCGAGCATGAAGAGTTCCGCAATGGCAAGGTTGAGCACCCCGAGAATGCCCATCACCAGCGAGAAGGACAGCGCGATCAGCGTGTAGACCGCGCCGAGCGTCAGACCGTTCACGAGTTGCTGGACCAGCACGAATGCGTCCCCTGAGGAGAGGTGTTTTTCGAGATTGTGTCGTTTGTCTTTTTGTCGGTCATGCCCGGCGCAAAGCCGGGCATGACGAGTTTAGGTGACGTTCAGCAGCCCTGCTTACCGTCCGGCGCACTGCAGCCGCGCACCTTCGATTGCCACGCGCCGTTCTGGCCTTGCACGATGTAGAAGGCCTTGATGGCGTCGCCGTCCGCATTGAAGGAAATCGGACCGCCGAGCCCGGCAAAACCCGAAAGCTTGGTCATGTAATCGCGGATCTTGGTGCGGTCGGCCTCGAGGTCTTCCGGCTTGCCGGTCACGCCGGCCTTCTTGACCGCATCAACATAGATGCTGGCGATCTCGTAGATGTTGGCGTCGTACATCGAGGGCTCGATCTCGGCGGGCAGGCCCGAAATCTTGCGTAGGATCGGCGTCAGCTCCTTGACGAAGGCCTGCGGCTTGTCGCCGGGCATGCTGGCGTAGAAGCTTGCCGGCGCCACGATCGGAATTTCCGGCGCTGCTTTCAGGATCGCCGACGAAATCAGCTGGGTCGCGCCAACGATCGGCTTGATGACGCCCTGGCGTTTCATCTCGCGGATTACGGTAATGGCCTGGCTGTAGTCGGCGCTGACGACGACCCCGTCAGGATTGAGCGCCTTGATCTTGGTGATCTGGGCGCTGACGTCGAGGTCGCCGGTGTTGAAGGAGAGGGGGTCGGTGGCGTTAAGAACCTCGATGCCGTTTTCCTTCATCAGGCCGGGCATGATCTTGCTGCCGACTGTCGCCGCGGTTGCATCCTTGGCATCGAAGATGATGGCGACGTTCTTGATGTTGAAGGCCTGCTTGTAATACGGCACCGTGGTTCGGCCGAGCACACCTTCGTCGATGGTGTTGCGGAACGCCCAGGGACGGTTGAGCTTGGCGACGCCAGGTTTCGATGAGGCCTGCGAGGTCGCAACCACCTTCATTTCGTTGGCGACCGGGAAGGTGACTTCCGCGGCGCTCGACGTCAGCGGGCCGGCGACAGCGAGCACGTGATCGTCGCCGGCGAGCTTGCGAAGATCGTTCGTTGCCTGCGCCGGCTTGGTCGCGTCATCGAGGATCACGATGCGGAGCTTCGCGCCATTGACGCCGCCGGCATCATTGACCTGTTTCTCGAGCATTTGCAGCGTCGCCGTGTTGGTGCGACCCCATTCGGCGAACGGTCCGCTCGATGGCACAATCGCACCGAGAACGATCTCGGCATCGGCCGCGTAAGCCGGTGCGCTTGCGATCATTCCCGACAGCGCCAGCGTGAGTCCCGCGGCACCGAGCACTCTCATAACTTTGGACGTCATGCGGAATCCTCCCGTTAGTCGCGTTGTTTGCGATCAGTGCGATCGGCTTCAGGGAGGTCCGCCCAAGCAGCTTCCCCTCAGGCCTTACTTGCGGGAAGCTAGCATCAGAAAGCGAGCTTGAAAAGCTTCGTTAGTTATGTAATTATGGAAGATAGTTTAGCACTTGGGAGGACGCGCGATGGCCGAAACAGGCGTCGACACCATAAGAATCAAGCGCGTGCTGACGTTCCTCGACGAGACGCGTGTGGCCGATGGTCGCGACACTGTGCCGCCCCTGCGCAAGGCCGCCGCGGTCGCGATCATCGACAATCCCTTTGCCGGCCGCTTCGTGCAGGACCTTAGCCTGCTGACGAAGGCGAGCGAAGCGATCGGCCGCGAGATCTGCGCCATTGCCGTGGGCTTGCTGGCGCCGGATCAAGCCGTCAGTTACGGCAAGGCCGCCGTGGTCGGCATCAATGGCGAGCAGGAGCACGGCAATGCCATGCTCACCACGGTGTTCGGCAACGTGATGCGCGAGGCTGTTGGCGGCGGCAAGGCCTGGATCTCCTCGATGACCAAGCGCGCCGCGCCGGGCGCTATGATCGACATTCCGCTGGCGCATAAGGATGCGCTTTACGTGCGCTCGCATTACGATGGCATGACGCTGACGCTGCCGGATGCGCCGCAGGCGAACGAGATCGCGATCATCGCCGTCTATGCGACGCGGGGCCGGCCGAACCAGCGCGTTGGCGGCCTGTCGGCGGCGGAGATCAAGGGGCAGGACGGACTGACCTAGCCGTTTTGCCGGCGCAGACGGTTCTTGGAAGACCATCAGGGTGGAGCGGAACATGACGGTTGCAAAGACAGGTGCCGAGCACATTGCCTCCTTGCGCGATGGGCGTACGGTCTACATCGATGGCGCGCTCGTCGAGGATGTGACCACCCATCCGGCGTTCCGCAATGCGGTGCAGTCTTCGGCGGCGCTTTACGATTATCAGGCCAGGCCGGAAAATATCGAGCTCATGACGTTCATGCCGGAAGGCTCGAACCGCCGTGTCAACCGCGCCTGGCAGATGCCGAAGAGCTATGAGGAGATGGTGACGCGCCGCAAGGCGCTGCAGGCCTGGTCGCGGGTGCACTACGGTTTCATGGGCCGCTCGCCCGATCACGTGGCCTCGGCCTTGATCGGCCAGCGCATGGGCATCGAGATCTTCCGTAAGCATGGGCCGCAGCGGGCGAAGGCGCTGGAAGATTATGTCGACTATGCCACCAAGAGTGACCTGTTCCTCACCTATGTGATCATCAATCCGCAGGCCGAACGCGCCAAGAACTGGGGCGACCAGGTGTCGGATCTTGTCGCGCGCATCGTCGATGAAGACTCGACCGGGATCACGATCCGCGGCGCGAAGATGCTCGGAACGTCATCGATCATGGCCAATGAGGTGCTGGTCGCCAACTTGCAGCCGCTGAAGCCCGGCGAAGAGGACCTTGCCTTCTCCTGCGCGTTGCCCATGAATGCCAAGGGCATCCGCGTGCTTTCGCGAAAATCCTACGAAGCCTCCGCGGTATCTGTCTTCGACAATCCGCTCTCGTCGCGTTTTGATGAGAACGACGCCCTGATCTATTTCGACGACGTCAAGGTGCCCTGGGATCGTTTGTTCGTCTACCGGGACACCGATGTCTGCCGCCAGCAGTTCCACGATACCTGGGGGCACTCGTACCAGAATTACCAGGCGCAAATTCGCCTCTCGGTGAAGCTCCGTTTTCTTGCCGGTCTTGCGCGCCGTCTGACCGAGGCGATCGGCACCACGAATATCCCCTCCGTGAGCGAGAAGCTCGGCTACATGGCCGCCCAGGCCGCGATGGTGGAAGCGATGCTGTCGGGCATGGAAGCGAGTGGCTCCAGAGCTGGTGACTATTGGGTGCCCAACAAGCACTTCATGTATTCCGCCCAGGTGCTGACGCAGGATCTTTATCCGCAGTTCGTCAATGCGATCCGCGAACTCTCGGGCGGTGCGATGATCATGCTGCCGTCCTCGATCAAGGATTTCAATGATCCCATGCTCAGCAAGATCATCCATACAACGCAGCGTGCTGCGAATCTGGAGCCGGAGGACAAGGTGAAGTTCCTCAAAGCCTGCTGGGACGCGGTCGGATCCGAATTCGGTTCCCGCCACCAGCAATACGAGATGTTCTATGCGGGTGCGCGCTTTGTCACGGCAGGCCACAGTTTCCGCACCTACGACTGGAACGGCGCGACCGCGATGGTCGAAAACCTGATGGCCTCGTATAGTCTGGACGATGAACTCGGCGGGGTGAAGCACTAACGCTGGAAGGCGAGCATGAAAGTCGCAATCACCAACCTCGGGGCCATCGTTTCCGGCGACTGGCGCGATCCGTTCGTCCAAGGCGACACGGTTGTTGCTCATGACGGCAGGATTGTCAGCGCCGGCACCGCCAGTGCCGCCGCGATCGAGGCCTGCGATGTTGTGATCGACGGCGGCGGCATGACCGCCATTCCCGGGCTGATCGATTCCCATGTGCACATTACGTTTGGCGACTACACGCCACGACAGCGCACCGTCGGCTATCTCGAAAGCTATCTGCACGGCGGCGTGACCACCTCGATCTCCGCTTCCGAAGTGCATGTTCCGGGCCGGCCGCGGGACGCAGAGGGCGTCAAGGCGCTGGCGGTCGCGGCGCAGCGCTGCTTTGCCGACTATCGTCCCGGCGGCATGCGCGTGATTGCAGGCTCGGTCATTCTCGAGCCCGGCCTGACTGACGAGGACTTCATCGAGCTTGCAAAGAAGGGCGTGGGCCTCGCCAAGGCCGGTTTTGGTGCGGTGAAGACATCCTATGACTACGTGCCGCTGGTCGCAGCAGCGAAAGCGGCGGGCCTGATCACCACCTGCCACACCGGCGGTTCATCGATTCCTGGCTCTGGCGCGATCACCGGCGATCACTTGCTCAAGATGCATCCGCACGTCTCGTTTCATATCAACGGCGGGCCGACCGCCATGCCCGATCGCGATTTCGAGCGCGTCATCCGCGAAAGCGAGATCGCGCTTCAGGTCTGCACGGCGGGCAACCTGCGCACGACGTTGTTATGCGGCAAGCTCGCGATGGAGTTCAAAGCCTTCGATCGGTTCATCATTGCGACCGACACGCCGACTGGCAGTGGCATCATGCCACTCGGCATTCTCTACACCATGGCGCATCTCGCGAGCCTTACGACCATGACCCCGGAACAGGCGATCTGTGCGGCGAGTGGTAACAACGCGCGCGTCTATCGGTTGGACAGCGGTTTCCTCAAGGTAGGACATGCCGCCGATATCGTGCTGCTCGATGCGCCTGATGGCGGCACGCAAAATACGGCGCTCGATGCGATCAGGCATGGCGACATCGCCGCGATCGGCGCGGTCATGACAGCCGGTGTGCCGCGTTTTGTCGGCCGCAGCCGCAACACGCCGGCGACCACGCGCAAGGCACGGGTTGTCAAGTCAACCGTGATGCAGGATTTTGCCGCCGCGGCGCACTGAGTTTTGCGCCGCGCGATTTTCGATCCTAGGCCGGATCGAAATAGTGGATTTCGAATAGCAGGCAGCCCTTCTCGGATTTGAACGGGCCGTGCCAGGCTCCGGGTGGCCGGGAAGCATAGGTGTTGGGCGCGAAAGATTCCCCGCCGTTGCCCTGTTCGTCGTTGCCGACCGTGAGATCTCCCGAGATCAGATACACCTCTTCCCAGTATTCGTGCACGAACGGCTTGGTCGTGAAAACGCCGGGCGCGAAACGCAACAGGCGCGAACGCGAGCCCTTTCCGTTCTTTTCGTCGAGCGCGCCTGAGAGGATCTTCTGCTGGATGCCGGCAGGATAGCCGGCCGGCGTCTCCCAACCGCTCGACATATCGAGCGCGTGGAATTCTTTATGTTCCTTGTTGATCGCCATAACGGTCGTTCCCTGGGTTGAAAATAGAAGAAATCTTACCAGCCGTGCAAAAGCTCGGCCTCGGGCGGTGGTGTATGGGCGGTCGCGGCGCCCGCAAGCTGGCGGTATCGGCCTTCGAAGAATACGAGCGGCCGTTGATATGTGAAGGCGTGCTCGTGCAAGGCTTCGACGCGGCCGACGAATATCCCGTGGTCGCCTCCGTCATATTGGGCATAATTCTCGCACTCGAATACCACGCCGGCGTTCGGAAGCATGGGAGCGCCGTACTTGCCGGTGAGGATCGTCAGTCCCTCCCATTTATTGCCGTTCGGGCGCGCAAACTGGTTGGACACTTGTTCCTGATCCTCGTTGAGGACGTTGACGGCGTAGCGCGAAACCGACTGCCAGGCCGCAAAGCTGTGCGCGTTACGATGAATGCTGAACAAGATCAGTGGCGGGTCAAGCGACACCGAGTTGAAGGAGCTCATGGTCATCCCGATCAGCTCGCCGGATGGCATTCGCGCCGTGACCACGACCACGCCGGTCGGAAATTTGCCAAGAGCATTGCGGAATTTGCGCGCGTCCATGCTGGCCTCCGGAACGGCTTTGGGTTATATATACTCCATAAATTAGCTATTTTACAAAGTGTTTTGTGGAGGCATCGAAAGCAGTGCTCGAATTCCAGTTCGCACCCCGGCAGGGCGCCACCGAGCGGATCGACGTCAACGTCGCAGCGCTGATCGTCGCGGGCTGGACCGGCTGCGACGAGGCGGCTTTGCGCCATCACATCGAGGAGCTTGCAGCCATCGGCGTGCCGCGGCCGTCCTCGGTTCCGGTATTCTACCGAAATAGCGCGCTCAGCGTGACTCAGGCATCGCGCATTCAAGTGCTCGGGCCTGACACGTCCGGCGAGGCCGAGCCCGTCGTGATCGCGCATGGCGGGCGGCTCTGGCTAACAGTCGGCTCGGATCACACCGACCGCAAGGCCGAAACGATGGGAATTGCGCTTTCAAAACAGCTCTGTGCCAAGCCTATTGGGCGTGACCTGTGGCTGCTGGACGATGTCGCCGATCACTGGGATCGTCTGCAATTGCGGGCCTTTGCGACGATCGACGGCCACCGCACGACCTATCAGGAAGGTCTGCTCGGCGCGATGCGCACGCCGGCTGATTTGATTTCGCGGTATGGCACGTTGCTTTCGTCGGGCACCATCATGTTTTGCGGAACGCTCGCCGCGATCGGCGGGATTCGTCCCGCGAGCCGCTTCGAAGTGGAGCTCACCGATCCGGTGCTCAATCGCACGCTCCGGCATGCTTACGATATTGACATCCTGCCGGTGGTGACTTGATCCATCGCATAGGTATTCGAACTGATTCTGCCACACTCGAAAATCGGGTAGGGCTTCCCACAGAGAGATTATTCGGAGAACGCACGTGTCGCGCCAAAAGGTCAAAGCTGAACGAGGGCAGCAAACGCCACGACGCGCCGAACCAGCCAATGCGCGTGGCGGGCTGCCGCTAACTGTCACGCGGCCCGAACTCCTGAGCGACGGTACTGATCGCGATTTCCGCAGGCTCGTGCACAACATCTTTGCCTTCATGGCGCGGCATGAATCGATCCGCGACGGCCATGCTCGCCAAGTCGGGCTTGCCGGCATCGAGTACACGATCCTCATTTCGATCGGCCATCTCGGTCTGGATGGCGACGTCAACGTCAAGACAATCGCCGATCATCTGCACATGAGCGGCGCCTTCGTCACCACCGTGACCAGCAAGCTGCAGACGCTCGGTCTGATCGAGAAGAAACAGGATAGCGCTGACCGGCGGCGAATTTCGCTCGCCATCACCGAGAAGGGCAAGGCGCTGCTTCGCAAGCTCGCGCCCTATCAGCGCGAGATTAACGACGTCGAGTTCGGCCCGCTTAGCCGCGAAGAGTTCCAATCGATTTCGCGCATTCTGGAAGCGTTGATCGATTCGAGCGACAAGGCCTTTGCGCTGCAACGCTACAAATCCTCAATCAAGGAGCCGTCAAAGGTGGCGTGAGCTGCCGGACCCACACGCCGCTGCTAATACAGGCGCGGGGTTTGCGGCTCGAGAGAGTAATGATTGGCGCAAAAGCTCCTGGAAAGCCTGAAAGGCGCCGCCCTTGGATCTGATAGGCACCTTTTTTGTCGGTCGCTGGGTAAGCTGTTGAAATCGCGCCAAATGCGACCGACCTCCGGGCGCGCCGTAATCCCACGTTGAGGCCTCAAGCGGCGATCTCCGCGCGCTCATTCATGCCATTGCGATGCAGCTACGGAGGGTGCATTGCAGCTGGCCGCGAGAACTGCGGCGGTGAGTTGCGCCGCCTTGGCCTGGGCCGGAATTGAAGCCCGGACAAAGGACGATTTGCCGGTGTTTGGCCCCAGCGCCATTCACAAGGGCCTGTACCATCAGTTCGGGTTTTCGCTGCATGGCTTCCAACTCGGTCCCGGTGCCGGAGCCGTCATGGCGGAGCGATCGTCAATGGCGGCACGCAGACCCGCATCGGCGATCTCGGCATCGACCGTTTCCTTTCCGCGACGCTCCCAACAAGATGAGGACATCATGAGCATCACTCGCAAGATCCGCACTCCCATCATGCACCGCGCGGTCGAGGCCAATGGCTTCGTCTTCCTCGGCGGTACGATCGCCGATGACACGAGCGTCTCGATCGGCGACCAGACGCGAAACATTCTCGGCAAGATCGCCGGCTATCTGAAGGAGGCGGGCACGGACGCCTCCCGAGTCGTCAGCGCCTCGATCTTCGTCACCGATCTTTCGAAGAAGAAGGAAATGGACGCTGCCTGGACCGAGTTCTTTGGCGAGAATCTTCCCACGCGCGCGACGGTCGGCGTCGCCGATCTCGGTGGTAGCGCCCTCATCGAGGTCGTGGTGACCGCGCTCAAAGGCTGATGCAGGGATGTTTGCATTCGCCTTGCTACCCATTGTTTCGCGGCCGTGGGCGGATAAGACGGTCACCTCTGTTTCGCATATGAAAAAGCGGTGACGGCGCCTCGTGCTCCAGAATTGGGATTGCGCTCACGAGGCTGGCATTGTCTGTTTGGCTTGAGTTTTCAAAAGCGAATTTGATGGGGGTGCTAGCTCCTGGAGGGCGTGTACCGAAGCACGCGTAAAACCAGAGGGCGTCGCCGGACTTGAGTTGGCATCATCCATTCAGGCCGGGAAAAACCGGTATCAGGCTTGAAGGCACCGATACGGCGTGGGTAGATACGAGGTGTAAATTCCATAGGATTCGAGCGCTCGCAGAAGGCGCCCATTGCCGCCGTGTCACGGTGCCGGTGTATGCCTGCACCGGATTCGCGCTCCCTCGTGAAGTTCTATTCTCCAAGGGCCGTTTGCTCGAAGTGTCCATGCTTGCATCGGATGGATGACGCACATGAAGTTCCTGAGCTATGCCTACCGGTTTGCTTCCAACTTCGTCTTCCTGGCGCTGGTCTATTACAGCCTCAACTTTCTGGACAAGTACAACCAACGCGCCATCGTTGCGATCATGGTGCTGATCTATAGCGCGATGCGGGCGGCCTCCGCGTTGCGCTCGTTCTACTTCTTCCAGCGCATCGAACGGCTGGAAGGTGAAACGCGCCGTCTAGCGATTGCGGCCGGCGAAGGGCACTCGGCAAGTTCCCAGCGCAGGTTGATCGTCAACGAGGTTTCCGATCTGCGCCACGCCGGCGAGATGAAAGCCTATATCGACCTGCTTTTTCTCGCGCTGATCGTGCTGCTGTGCGTGTCGAAGCTGGTCGCGGACTAAATCCTTACACGTGCCGCTTGCGGACCTGAACGACGCGGCGGGCCGAAGCACGGCGCGCTGTTGCCGCCTTTGACTTCGAAGCGCTGCCGGCGTGCGCTTGATGTCCGGCGTGTGCGAGCCGCACTGTGCGGCTGTTCGCCAGGCGGTGTCGTTCCCGCCGCGAGAGCCGCCGCCTGCCGGTGTCGGCTTGGGTCGAAGCGGCAGCTTGCGCGCGACGCGAAATATGTGTGGAGGCGTTTCGCAGCGCAACGTCGAGATTACCCTGGACTTCGAACAGAGTAGGCGCCGGCGCAGCCAGCGCCACGGTCGCATCACCTGCCGTCGGCTCCGACGGTTCCGGCCAGGACGTGCGGGACAGCGACGTCTCATGCAGCATCGGCTCGGCTTCGGTGAC
Source organism: Bradyrhizobium sp. (assembly GCF_035652035.1). GTDB lineage: Bacteria > Pseudomonadota > Alphaproteobacteria > Rhizobiales > Xanthobacteraceae > Bradyrhizobium. The sequence continues at coordinate 65,765 of NZ_DASREO010000031.1, read as the reverse complement.
GTCGAAGTCCGACCGTGCGGGAACCGGAACGTTGCCGATATTGCTGAAAACGAAATTAGGCACCTGCGGCCACTGCGCGATCATGTCGGGCGCGGGATGCAGCAGCCATTCACGCGGCTCGGTCGGCGTTGCTGGACGATCGGCCGTCGCCGGTACCACGTGGACGATGCGATAGCCGCGCGCCTTCATCGTTTCGAGAATACGCGGCAGCGCCGCAACCGTGCGCGCCTGGATGTCGTGGAGCAGCAGGATGCCTTTTCCCTTGGCCTCGAGCCGGCTGATCGCGAGGTCGTAAACGCGCTGCGAGGAAATGTGCCGCCAGTCGTCGGCGAGAAAGTCGGCACTCCAGATCTGAATTCCCTGTTCGGCCGTGTATTCCTCGACATTGTCGGCCCGCAGCAGACCTGGAATGCGGAAGAACGGCGACAGCGAGCCGGCATCGTTGCCAAGCGCCGCCTTGGCCGAGGCGATGCCGTCATCGATCTCCTGCTTGGCGCGCTCGGTCGACATGTGATTCATGCTGAGCGGATGATCCTGCGTGTGGGTCGCAATGGTATGACCCGCCGCGAGCAGCTTGCGAACGCCCTCCGGCGATGACCGCGCCATATTGCCAATGGTGAAGAAGGTCGCCTTCACGCACTCGGCAGCAAGAATATCCAGGATCTTGTTGCTGTTGCGCGGCAGCGGCCCGTCGTCGAAGGTCAGCACCACCTCATGATCGGCGAGCGGCAGCGTTTCCGGATATTGCATGGTGCCGATGCGCGGATGCTCGCGAGGATCGACCACCAGCGTGCGTGACGTTCCGAGCGCGTTTGGGTGGCCGGGACAATCCTCCGCTGCGGCCGCTTGGGCGGTCAGACCGGCGAGCAGGCCAAAAACGGCCACGGCGGTCTGCCGCCATGACCGAACTCCACGCCACGCTCTACCCATGAAAAAGCTTCCGTCACCCATGCTCTAGAGGGTCCATCATGACATGCTGCAATGTGAATGCGGCCTTAACGGCCGGACGTCCACAAGTGTTTTCGCCATGTTACTGGCGGCCGGCAGCGGCAGGTTCAGCCGGGATCACGTGGACGACGTGATACCCGTTGTCGCGAAGATACCGCAAGAATGCTGGCAGCATTGCTGCCGTCCAGGTCTTGGTGTCGTGGAACAGGATAATTCCCTTGCCGGCGGCGTTGAGCCGGTCAATTGCCAGCTTCAATTCCTGCCGCGGCGTCATTCTGTTCCAGTCGCTGACCCACATGTCAGCTCCAAATACGACAATGCCGCGCGACTGCATTTGATCCAGCGTCGCTTCTGTCGACTGAAAGCCGGGGAAACGGAAAAACGGCGTCGTCGGGGTCGTCGTTGCCTTGCCGTGCAGGATCATTTCGATCGCCGAAATGCCGTGATCGATTTCCTCGGTCGCAAGGTCCGGCTTGATCTGCTCGATGTTCGGGTGCGACCAGGTGTGCGTGCCGACGGTGTGGCCTTCAGCCGCAATCCGCCGCACCAGTTCCGGATATGGGGCTGCATTCCTGCCGATCAAAAAGAAGGTTGCGTGCACGCATTCCTTCGCGAGCGCCGCCAGCACCCGGGACGTCGTCGGTGGCCAGGGGCCGTCGTCGAAGGTGAGGACAACTTCGTGGTCGGCGAGCGGCAGCGACTGCGGGAAGCTCTTCAAGCCCACGCGCGGTGTCGTGGCGGCATCGACCGGTAGAACCCGCGCGGTGCCAAGCGTGCCCGGACGCGGACATTGGGCAGTCTGGCCAGTTGCGGCCGAGGCGGGACCGGCAAAGACGGCCCAGAAGAGGCTCGCCCAGAAAATGATGCCCAGCAGCAGGGCATTTCTCCACGGGCAGTCCGACCCGAGCCTGATTAAATTAGGTTTTTGCATGAAGAGAAGCTCAGATTACCTTGAAATGCCTAACCGGAGGGCCCACGCCGCTGGCGAACAGATCGCCGCCCTGGACAAGGGGTGACAAAAGTATCGTTAATCGAGTGTTAACGTGGATCGCGCACACTCTGGATTATCGAAAGGGCCATGGTCTTTCAACGTTGGCCCGCCATGCACGCAAGATGAGGCGAGAATGCAGCGCCTTCGCTTAAAGGCAGACGGACGGATCGTCGAATTGAGGGACGGGCAGGAGTTTCCGCTCGCGCCGTTCATGCCCGCATCACCGGCAACTGCCTCTGCGGTTTCCATCGCGGCGACCGCGGCTGAAACCGAGACGCCGCCTGCGGTGCGCGATCTGCGCCGCCGCGCCTGTCTGACGCAGATGGAATTCGCAAGCCGCCTCGGCGTTCCGGTCGAGACCATCCGCAACTGGGAGCAGGGCAAGCGGATGCCGCGCGGTCCGGCGCGGGCCCTTTTGGCCGTCATTGCGCATGCGCCCGAGACGGTGTTTTCGGCGCTCGCCAAATCCTGATCGCCGCTCACGCGGCGGCTAGGTCTGGTTTTCCATCGCTCGCCACGCATTTGAGGCAAATTGCCTGCGCCAGGTGACGATCACCACGGCTGCGGTGGTCGCGAACAGCACCCAGGGACTGATGAACCAGCCGAGATAGCCGAGCGCGAAAAAGAACCCACGCTGTCCGCGGTTGAAGTGCCGGCCAGCGCTTTCAAACAATCGCGTGGTCCTGACGACGTGCGCCTCGGCTTCCGCGGTATCGCGCTGCGATGCCGGCGGCATCGAGCCGAGCAGGATGGCGACATAGTTGAACAGCCGGTAGGCCCAGGCGAACTTGAAGAATGCGTAGATGAAAATCAGGATCAGCCCGAAGCATTTGAGTTCCCACAGCGCTGGCGACGGGCTCATGTCGATCGGAAGCGCCTTCAGCACGCCCAGTGCTTCGCTCGTCGAGCGCAACAGCGCCATCGCGCCGCCGACCGCAATCAGGCTGGAAGAGGCAAAAAAGGCCGTGCCGTTTTGCAAGGACGCCATGATCTGCATGTCGACCATGCGGGCCTCCCGCTCGAGCACGCGGCGAATCCAGACCTCGCGATAGATATGCATGCGGGCGGAAAGGCTGTCGCGTCCATAGGCGCTATGCTCAAGCGTGAACGAGTAAACCGACCATTCCAGAACGAAAAAGCCGACCGCAAGAATATCGACCAGATAAGCGCGCATGCTTAAAGCCCCGTGACCAGGAATGCTGCCATGTTGGCTTGATGGCGGCAACGGGCGCTTGATACATTGCAGCAACAGGTGGGAGCAAATTCGCAATGTCGTTGAAGCTCGTGATCGGTAACAAGAACTATTCGTCGTGGTCGATGCGGCCATGGCTCGCGCTGCGCGCGAGCCAGATTCCGTTCGAGGAGATTTTCGTTCCGCTCTATACGGGCGTGGCCGACAAGCAGCGGATTCTTGACGTCTCCCGCGCCGGCAAGGTGCCGATCCTGATCGATGGTGGCGTGACCATCTGGGATTCGCTGGCGATCATCGAATACATTGCCGAGCGTTTTCCGGAAAAGCGCCTGTGGCCCGAGCATCCGGCCCAGCGCGCGCATGCACGCTCGGTCTCGGCGGAGATGCATTCGGGATTTGCCGCGCTTCGCAACGAATGCGGCATGAACCTGCATCGGCCGGTTCGCGCGATCGAACTGTCGGACGATGCGCGCGCCAATATCGCGCGTGTCCAGGAAATCTGGACCGACTGCCGCGAACGCTATCGGCAGTCCGGACCGTTTCTGTTTGGCGCCTTCGGCGCGGCCGATGCGATGTTCGCGCCGGTGGTGCATCGCTTCCGCACCTATGCGGTTGCGGTGACGAGGGAGACGCAAGCCTACATGGACACGATGATGGCGCTGCCGGCGTTTGCGGAGTGGACCGAGGCTGGGCTTGCCGAGACGCTCGTCATCGAGAAATTCGAGACGGCCTGATTCGTCCGATCGAACCGGCGGGATCCGGAGAATGCTTCGGTTCCCGGTGAGGTTTTCTGGTCTCTGACGTACTTTTTCACGTTCACTTGTGCACCGTCACGAAACCGATCGTGCCTGCGCGCGTTATCGGTCGATAATCTTGTTGGGGATGTGTGATGGTGGGAAAAGGGTATTTGTCGCGTCAGGCGATCGCACTGTTGAGTTTCGCCCGCGCAACAGGGAACCCCGAATTGGCAGCAGCCCTGGTGGAAAAAGCAGCCAACCTTAAATCGCAGGCCGACGAAATCATGCCCGGCGACGTCAGTCCAAAAGCGCCTGATGTCGAGGCCGTTCCAACCTCCAGCAGGGGCTGACACCCAATCGGCCTTCCTCCCGTGTAATGGATTTGTGACGGCCGCTTCACGCGAGCCGTGCAGCTCAAATCGGCTACGGTTCGCCGAATTCGACGCTTGACCGGAACCTGGTAAAGCGTTCTGAATCTGGGAACCAGTTTCGCCACCTAACCCAAAGGGGTTCGATCATGGGCATTCTCGATTCATTGGAAAACTCGCCGGCTTTCAAAGGCGCGCTCGGCCAGTTAGGGGCTGCGGTGTTGCCTGCCGTATTGAGCGAAGTGATGGGCAGCGGCGGGCAGGGCGGCCTCAACGCGATCGTCGCCAAACTGCAGGAGGCTGGTTTGGGCGACCAGGTGAAGTCGTGGCTTGGCAATGGACAGAACCTGCCAATCACGGCGGAGCAATTGCAGCAGGTGCTGGGCAGCGACACGGTTCGCCAGCTCGCCGCCAAGTACAACATTCCGGTCGACCAGATCACCCAGATTCTGGCGCAGCAGCTGCCCAAGGCCGTCGATCACGCGAGCCCAGACGGCAAACTGCCGCACACGGCCTGATCTCGCCCGAGCCGCCGGGAGTACAACGCCCGGCGGTATTATTTGCTTGCCTGAACCTAGGGTTCTAGGGACGGCCGCACGGGTTCCCGGAACCGCCTTTCGGGGCGGTCAATTGGTCCCTGATCGGCCATTTATCTAACTGAAAATCTTGCAAATTATCGCGTTTGCCATGTGTGGATTGCGCTGGCCAAAAAGTTTGGCCGCGTGCTATACAGCCGCTGTTTGTTTCAGTCAGCCGACGCAGGTGGGACCCTAGGCGGCGCTGACGTTTTGCGTGATGGAGATGGGCGTTGACGCATAAATATAAGGTTGGAGAGACCGTCTATTTTACCGCCAGCAATGTTGCACGTCCGGCGGCGAGCGGCACCTACGAAGTGATCCGCCTGCTTCCGACCGATGGTGACGACTGCCAATACCGTATCAAGAGCTCTACCGAGGCGTTCGAGCGCGTGGCCAAGGAAAGCCAGCTCGCGCTTTCTTGACGTTGTGCGCCATGGATGAAGCGAGTTTCGCTTTATCCGCCGTCAAAAGGTCCGGTTCGCGGAAATAGGTTGTTGGCCAAGCTGGTGTGGCGGTCTGATTTCCGCATCGTGGCTGCATGACGTCAGGCGGATTTCCGAACCAAGCGACGCAAGACTTCGTCTTGCCGATTTCTTTGGATTCGCAAGCTCGCAAGGGCCGAGTGCGCCTTTGCTGTGCTAAAGGACGTCGCGCATGAACTGGGCCTGGGCCAACTCGCTCGATCAGATGTGGCGTTCGCCGGCATTTCCGATGTGGCTGACATTGGCCGCAGCGGCATTTTTCGCTGTCATTGTGGTGATCACGCTGTTGCGGGCAGAGAAGTCAGTGGCGAATGGCGCGCTGACGGTCATTACACTGTTGGCTGTCGGGATTGCGCTCGCCGCAACCATGCGCAGCTTCGGCACGCCGAGTTCCGGCGCAACTGACGACAACCACTCTTCCTCAGTTGCGAGCGTGGCGACGGCCAGTCTCCCGGCGCTCGCCTGCGTCGACGACCTCGCCGGAGAGGCCGTTCTCTCTGCCTGCGAAAAGGCCGTGTTCGGCTCGCCGGAGTCGACCGCCGCAGCGCTCGCTTATGCCGCCCGCCAGATCACGCGCCTGACCAGCTTCGGCGACGTGACGACAGACAGCCGCAACACGACGCCAGAGATCGAAGCGTTACGCCGGGCGGTCGAGCACGATCGCTACGGGCTGATGGCCCAAGTGCTGGTCGTTCGCGACCATTGCACGCCGTCCGATTGCGCCGTGTTCAAATCGCTGACCGACCGCAGCCGCATCACCTCGAATATCGAGGAGCGGACCTATGACGGTCTGGTCGGGCGCTATTCGCTTGCGTGGAATGCGACGCCGGCGCCGGTTGTGGCCGCGGTCCCGCCCGTTGCTGCGCTCATCCCGGGCGTGCCGACCGGCAGGCCGACCAATGCCGAATTTCCGAGCGCCGCCTCGACGCCGCCCGTGAGCATCATGACGGCCGAGCCCACGACCACAAGTTCGCACGCGGCTGCGGCCCCGGCAGCCACGCCCAGCCCGTCGCCGCGACCGTCGGCTTCGGCATCGCCGGCGGTAGCTGCGGCCAAGAAACAGGCAGCGCCGAAGCCCGCACGGACACCGGCGCCGGCCACATCGCTGGCGCCGCAAGCGGCGCCGCCTGCTGCTTCCCCCAATTGAACTTCGCGAGACAAGTTTTTGGTGGAGTTCTGAACTTGTGACTTGCTTGACCCAGCCGGGGGCGGGCAGTTAGCGAAGGTGAAAACCATACCACTCTTGTTCGCGATATCGTCGGGATGCCGCTTCATCTGATCAAGCTTTGTGTTGGCTGCGACTCCGTGAAGGACCTCAAAGAGTGGGTCGCCGAGCGGATGAAAGCTGCCAGGAAGAAGGGCCTCCCGGCTCACCATACCCACGTCACGCGGATGACGCCCAAGCGAATCGAAGAGATCCTTGCCGGAGGCTCGCTCTATTGGGTCATTCGGGGCGAAATCGCCGCCCGCGAAAAGCTGATCGCCATCGAACCCTTTCGCGACAAGGACGGCATCGGCCGGTGCCGCCTCGTGATGCAGCCGAAGGTGATCCCGGTTTCGCCGCGTCCGATGCGGCCCTTCCAGGGATGGCGATATTTCGACGCCGACGCTGCCCCGCCCGATTTCAGCAGGTCCGCAGCATTGGGCGTTGCCGCCATGCCGGAGCCGATGCGCCGCGAATTGCGCGATCTCGGGCTTCTGTAGGTTCCCTGACGCGCCGTTAGACGGCGATGTTGTCGATGAGCCGGGTGGTTCCGATTTTGGCGGCAACCAGAATCCGCAGCGGCCCATCCCGGAGCGACGTGATCGGGGCAAGCGTTTCGGCGTGCCGGATCTCGAAATAGTCGACTGAAAACCCGGCAGCCGAGATCGTTTCGACGGCGCTGCCCACCGCGGCATGAACATCTTCGCCAGCACGAAGGCGGCGCGCCGCCTCCTTCATGGTCCGGAACAGAATCGGCGCGGCGTGGCGCTGTTCCGGCGTCAGGTAGACGTTGCGCGACGACATCGCGAGCCCATCGCGTTCGCGCACGGTTTTGGAACCGATCACCTTGACGCCAAGGTCGAGGTCGGCGGCCATCCGCGTCACCACGCGCAATTGTTGAAAATCCTTTTCGCCGAAGACAGCGATGTCGGGTCGGACTTGCGTGAACAACTTGCCGACCACGGTTGCAACGCCACCGAAAAAGTGCGGCCGGAAGCGGTCCTCAAGACCAACCGTTGCCGGCCCGTCCGTAATAATACGGCTCGCAAAGCCGTCCGGATACATGGTCCCGACGTCGGGATTCCAGACGAGGTCGACGCCTTCGGCGGTCAGCCTGGCGAGATCGGATTTCCAGGTGCGCGGGTAGGATCCGAAATCCTCCGATGGCGCGAACTGAGTGGGGTTGACGAAGATCGACACCACCACTTTGCGGGCGCGCCGCTTCGCCAGCTGCACCAGCGACACATGGCCGTCATGGAGTGCTCCCATGGTCGGGACCAGCGCAATCGAGGCTTTTCTCGCACGAAGGCCTTCGAGCGCGCGGCGCAGCGCAGGGATTGTGCGGGCGATCGTGGGGCGTGACGGCATCGGGTCTCGATCTTCGGGGCGGGGAGGAGTGGCGGGCGTCGGCTGTTGCGGCCCGGCGACGGGACGCGGTCCGACTCTACCAAGCTCTGCGGCCGGTCGCCAAGCACGGCGACAGCCGGCCGCAAGTTTCGGCAACCGGCGCGCTTCATGCGAGTTGTACATGCGGACGAAGCGCGCGATTCATCATACCCGCAGGCTCGCTGGCGATTTGCGATGACGTTTGCGCATTTTACTTGACCACGCACGCGCGGAATTTGAAGATGACGAAAGGGGGTCGAAGGCATGTTGCTGCAGACTAGTCAGGGTCAGTCAGGCTCGGCTCATGTCGTTGTGCTGGGCAACGAGAAAGGCGGCTCGGGTAAGTCCACTACCGCCCTGCATATTGCCGTCGCGCTGCTCAAGGCCGGCCAGCGCGTCGCGACCATCGACCTTGATTGCCGCCAGCAAAGCTTCACCCGCTACATCAACAACCGCCGCGCCTGGGCGAATCGGACCGGGCTCGACCTCGAGCTTCCGGTGCACCGCTGCATCAAGCTCGGCCAGACCATGCAGATCGCCGAAAACGAGATCACGGAATTCGAACAATTCGAAGAATCAGTGCGGGCGGTCGAGCACAGTTTCGATTTCATCGTGATCGATACGCCGGGTTCCGACAGTTATCTCATGCGGCTGGCGCATTCGATGGCCGACACCCTCGTCACGCCCATCAACGACAGCTTCCTTGACTTCGACGTCTTGGGAACCGTCGACCCCGAAACCTATTCGGTCACCGGCGAAAGTCATTACGCCGAGATGGTCCGCGACACGCGGCGCAAACGCCGGCAGGTCGACGGGGTCTCGACCGACTGGATTGTCGTCCGCAACCGCCTGTCGATGCTGGGATCGCGCAACAAGCAGCTCGTCGCCGACGGGCTGAAAGAGTTGTCGCTGCGATTGGGTTTCCGCTCGGTCGACGGCTTCGCGGAGCGCGTCGTGTATCGCGAGTTTTTTCCGCGTGGCCTGACGGCGCTCGACGATCTGGACGAGGAAACGCTCGGTACGCGCCCGAATCTTGGACATGTCACCGCGCGCGAGGAAGTCACCAGCCTGCTGCGGCAGCTCAAATTGCCGCTGGATGACCGTGGCCGCCGCCGCGCCGCCAACCGGGCCGAATGGTTCAGCCAGGTCGACAAGCCGCTCGAACTTCACGACATCATCGGCGCCTGACTGGGCACGCAAAAATACCGGCGGGTGCGTTCGCGGTACGGCCTGGATTTACCTTCGAATTTCGAAGGATTGCGCTCACCGCCCGTTTACCAGGGCCTTGTTTTACCGACGCTTTACCGAGGGTGTGAACCCCTTCTTGGTGCAAAGGAATCCATCTCTGCGTGCGGTCTGGCGGGTCACTTCCAAACGTCTCAATGCCTACGGAATGGTGCGTCGCACAACGATCAGGCGGCGGAGAGCCAATATTTGGCCTTTCTGTCACCGCAGCGTGATTTATATTAAGGCTCTGTGAAGATGCGTCCGGACCCGAGATTCAGGCGCGATTGAAGCGGTCCCGCAGAGGACGAACATGAAACGTGGAATTGCCGTTCTGCTTTCGCTGACCGCAGTGGTTGCGGTCGCCTATCTCACCATCAGCAAGTGGGCGATCCGCCACGAGACGCTGATGTTTTATGATGCCTCGCGCGGCGAGCGACCGGTTGCAGTCGATCTCGCTGTTCGCCGCGATCGTGAAATGCAGGCAGAGGCCGGGCTGATCAAGTTGCCGGTGGCCATCCTCAATCACGGCAACACCGTCAAGTTCACCGAATACTCCTTCCTGACAAATCTCTTTGCCGCCCGCGGATACATGGTGGCAAGCATCCAGCACGATCTCGCAACCGATGCGCCGCTGGTGACCAAGGTCGGCGAACTCTATGTCGGCCGTCTGCCGCAGTATCATCGCGGGGTCGCCAACATCCGCTTTGCGATCGACGAACTGAAGAAGATTCACCCGAACGCCGACTACGATCACCTCACCATGATCGGTCACTCGAACGGCGGCGATATCTCGATGTATTTCGCCAAGCTCTATCCCGACCAGATCAGGAAGGTCGTGACGCTCGACAATCTGCGCGTGCCGTTTATGACCGATGGCAAATTCAAGATCATCTCATTCCGCTCGAAGGACCCGGTCTTCAAGCCCGATCCGGGCGTCGTTCCGAGCGAAGACATCTGCGAGAAGGCGGGGATCACCGTGGTGCGCACCTCGTTCCAGCACAACGACATGCGCGATACCGGTTCCGACGAAGCCAAGGCGAAGATCCAGGAAACGCTGGACAAGATGCTGGACGACGATAGCGACAGCGACCTTCGGCCGATTCAGACCAGCGTGCAGCCAGTGATGACCGAGGCGGGACCCGTCACGCCCTTCAAGCCTGTCGCCAACAACTGACCGGCTGTCGTTTTGGGTCGGGCCCGGCTTGCGCCGGGTTTGCCTTTATACAGGGCTTGCCCAGGGCCAAGTCTGGCACTGCTGCATTGACCGGCTGAGGGGAGCAACCCACATTGGACCTGCAGGAGCAGGCGATGTCCGGCGATCCCAGCAACTCAAAATCAGGCAAGGGCGTGACGCGAGGCGGCGAGGGCAACCCGCTGCCGGAGCGGCAGCCGTCGACCTCCGAGGACATCGCCGCCTTTGTCGCCAAGGCGAAGGCGATGTCGCCCTATGCGGCAGGCAGCAAGGGCCGGCTGATCTTCGCGCTCGACGCCACCATGAGCCGCCAACCGACATGGGACATGGCATGCGCGCTGCAAGCCGACATGTTTCGTGAAGCGGCCTCGCTCGGTAGCCTCGATATCCGTCTGGTCTATTACCGCGGCTTCAACGAATGCCGTGCCTCTACCTGGATTTCCGACAGCGCCACGTTGGCGAGGTTGATGGGCAAAATCGATTGCCGCGGCGGCAACACCCAGATCGGCAAAGTGCTGTCCGAAGCGCGGCGCGAGGCCGCGTCGTCCGGCGTGCGAGCGATCGTGTTTGTCGGCGACGCCATGGAGGAAGACGTCGAGGAGCTCTGCGTGAAAGCCGGTGAGCTCGGTTTGCTCAAGGTGCCGGTGTTCATGTTTCAGGAGGGCCGTGATGGCGCGGTCGAAAAGGCGTTTCGCGAAATCGCGCGGCTGACGGGAGGAGCGTGGTCGCGGTTCGATCCCGGCGCGGCCGCGCAGTTGCGGGAGCTGTTGCGTGCAGCAGCGGCCTATGCCGCGGGAGGACGCGAGGCCCTGCTGAGGCTTTCACGAAACGACCGTGGCGCGGCCAATCTGCTCGGCCAGATGAAGTGACGGCGCTACGCCGCCGTTGCGGTCTTGGCCAGGTCTTCCAGAAGTGCCGCGAGCTTCGCGGCCACGGCTCCAACCCCGCTCGCGCCATGCCGTGCCGCAATCCACGCCGGATCATTCCACGATAGCCAGGTATCGCCCGAGGCGTCCTGCCAGACCAGCGCCTTCAGCGGCAGGTCGATCCCGATCGTTTGTGCTGCTTGCATCAGGGGCGTGCCGCCTTTGGCATTTCCGAAGATCAGAACTTCGGTCGGACGCAATTGAAGACCGGCGGCGGATGCGCCCGCGGCGTGGTCGATCCGGGCGAAGACGGTCAAGCCTTTCGCTTTCACTGCGGCTTCCAGCCGAGTCATCGTTTCGTCGGGTGCATGGCTGCTTTTGATGGTCGTCAAACCCTGCACCACCATGTTGCACTCCACCGGAATTCCACGACCTCGAACGATAGAGATAGCGTCAGCTTGGCGCAGCGCGAAAGCACTTTTTGACAATCGGTCAGCGACGAGGGGCCGCTATGTCTTTTTCGTGTGCCCAAACTATATTGCGGCCATGCCCACACTGGTCGCAGGCCTCGTCGCCATTATCACTCTCTATTTGCTGCTGCAGATGTTTCGCGCAGCCAATCCGGCCGTGCTGGCGCGTGCCATCAAGATCGGCGGCGGTGTCGTGATGCTTGCCGTTGCCGCATTCAGCTTGTTCAGGGGCAACCCCGAGGTCGCTATTCCGCTTGGCATCTTTGGCGCCGGGCTATTGGGATGGGCGCCGCTCGGCAACCAGCCTTTCGGCGCGATAGGCAGGCTCTTTGGCGGTCTCGGCGGGCGGCACTCGGGCGGCAAGGCCTCGCGCGTACGCTCCCGTTTTTTCGAGATGACCCTGGATCACGATAGCGGCGCGCTGACGGGGACGATCGTTTCCGGTCCCAATGCCGGCCGCTCACTGGAGGATTTCGATCTTCCGGCGTTGCTTTCGATGTTCGGCGCTTTGGACGCCGAAAGCGTGCCGTTACTTGAAAGCTATCTGGACCGCCGGTTTCCCGCTTGGCGTCAGAACGCGCAAGGAGATGCGGCAGGGCGGCAACGCGGTGCGGCGGCGAGCAGCAAAATGTCGGACGAGGAGGCTTATCAGATCCTTGGCCTGAAGGCGGGCGCGGGGCGCGACGAGATCGGCCGTGCCCACCGCATGCTCATGAAGAAACTGCATCCCGACCAAGGGGGGTCGACGTACCTCGCGGCCCGGGTAAACGAGGCCAAAGAGGTTCTGCTTCGCACGCATCGCAACTAACTCCGGTACGCCATCAAACGCTGAAGGCTCTTGAGCCGCAGCCTTCCACCCGCGTGACGCCGCCATCGCCCGCCGTTGTCCGGCGTGGCTGATCTTGCTTAAGGTCTAACCGCAAAAGCTTGACGAGAAGTTTGCAAACGAAACGGGCGGCCCCGTTAAGTGGCCGCCCGTTTTGCCTAAAGCTTTAAGGAAGTTAGTTGCGTACCGTCATGCAGGAAATGTCGCTGCGCTTGAGCGTTTTGCAGACGGCTTCAGCCTGATCGCGGTCGAGGCCGGCAAAACGGGCACGGAATAGCTTGCGGTCCCCCTTGGCCACGACCGGCTCGGTGAAAGGCTCGGCCTTGTTGAGCAGGCCATGGGCCTGATTGCGCGCGGCCTCGATCCGTTGCTGCGCTTCGCTTTCGCTTTCGAGCGCACCGACCTGGACGATCCATCCGGTGTGGACGATTTCGGGCTTGGCGGGAGCCGGGGTCGGCTGCGGCGGGGAGGGATCGGCATAGGCCATCGCCTGCGACGGCGAAGCCCCGATGCTGGAAGCGGGCAGCACGCCGAGGATGCCGTTGCCGGTGCCATGGCCGGGCGGCTGCGGCGGCATGTCGGTGCGGGCGACGTCGGGCCTCGCGGCGTTATCGGCCTTCGCAACGACCGCGCTGGAGGTTTCCGCAACGTCGGGACGAGCGGGAATCGCGCTGGTGACGGGCGGGGCCGCCGGGGTCGATGAGGCGGAGGCCAACTTGACCTGTCCGGCCTTGATCTGGACCGTCTTCACCTTGACCGGCTTCATGGGCTCGGTGTTGCCGGGAATGGCCGCGATGGCCTGGGCCTGGAGCACGCCGTTCGTCAGCGGCGCTGGTTCGATCTTGGCCTGTTCGGTCTTGCCATCAGACTTGGCTGATGACGCATCGGCTCTTGCCTGCGACATCAGCGATGCGGCTGCCGCCGGTCGCGGGGCTGCCGGCGCCATCGAAGGTGGAACTGACGACGCGGCGGAGGGAGCCGGCGGCGTCGCCGCATCCTCGGTGCTGGCAACCGCCACGCTGCTATCGGACGTGTTGTGGTCGGTGATCGCAGCGACCGTGCGGTGGGTCGAGGCCTTCTCGAGATTTTCGGCGAGAAGGTTGCGCATGATCGCATCGCGCGAGCCGGCGCTGTGGCCGCCCATCACCACGCCGACCAGGTGGCGGTTGCCCCTGCGCATCGAAGTCACAAGATTGAAGCCGGACGAGCGCGTATAGCCGGTCTTGATACCGTCCACGCCTTCGACCGAACCCAACAGGTGGTTGTGGTTCGCGATCGAATGGCCACGGAAGGTAAAAGATGCGGTCGAGAAATAGCGGTAGTAGCGCGGAAACCGATCCTGGATCGCGCGGCCCAGCGTCGCCTGATCGCGCGCCGTCGTCACCTGTTCGTCATCGGGCAGACCGGACGCGTTGCGATAGACCGTCTTGCTCATGCCGAGCATGTGCGCCTTGCGGGTCATCATCCTGGCGAAATCGTCTTCTTCGCCACCGAGCGCTTCCGCGATCACGACGGCGGCGTCGTTAGCCGACCGCGTCACCAGTCCCTTGATTGCGTCTTCGACGCGGATGGTCTGGCCAGGCATCAGTCCGAGCTTGGTCGGGTCCTGTTCGGAGGCGTGCCGCGACACGGGCATTTCGGTGTCGAGCTTGATCTTGCCGGCGTCGAGGCGCTCGAACAGCAGATAAAGCGTCATGATTTTGGTCAATGATGCCGGGTGGCGGCTCGCGTCGGGATTGCTTGACGAAAGCGTCGCGCCCGAATTGGCGTCGACGATGATCTCGGAGAACTGCGGGCTGTAGCTGTCTTCCGACGATTCCGCGTGGTGATGACGGACATAGTGATGGGAGGAGTGACGGTAACGGCGTGCCTCGGCGAGGTCGGTGGTAAAAGTGACGGCGGCTGTGACCGCAACAAACCCGAAAATGCAGGCGCGCAGGCGGCGCGAGGTCACCAAGCTGGTCCGATGCATGAACTTTCCCGTCCCATTGTTCTGTCTTGATCACCGCTTCGTGAGGCCAAATTATGCCCAACGGAGCAGCGGGTTTCCCTGTTCAGAAACCGACAGCGAGGCTCATTCCGCCGCGTCGGCCGACAGTCCGCCATTCTAGCTAAGACGCTGTTCACAAACAGATTTCCGAGCCCGTCCGCAGCCGGACAGACCTGAGGAATCAGGGTAGGGGCGTGGAGTTTCCAAATGATTAAGAAAGGCTTGCGGAAAACTGCGGGATTCGAGTTTTTCCAGTGTAGCTGCCTGCGCGCTTTGTGCAATGCACAAAGTTCTTGCGGCTGGTAGCTGCGTCAGGGCTGTGGCGAGGGGCTGGCTTTACCGTCCGCCGCAGACAACGCCGACAGTTTCCGAATGCTGGCTCGAGGCGGAACGAGCTCACTGGTTGAAGGCGTTCTGTGACAGCCAGATACGGCCGAGCGCCGCATCGAAAAATAGTTCAGCTGCCAAAAACTGCGACGTCTTCAATTCGGCCAGCTTTGTCAAAGTAAGCTGAATTGACTAAGCTTTGGGAACGCTGACTGGGGAATCGGGTTCGCAGCACACCCGGCGATTGCGGCTGGCACAGCGATCCTGACCGGGATCTCGACCTGCGCCGTCGTGAATATTTTCCGAGCTTGCGGTTGGGCAAGGCTGGACACATATTCTTCTGCGCGCCGCAGGCCGAAAAACGGGCCGAGCTGGCACGGGGCATACGGTCAGGAGGTATCTGGTAGTTGGCCGAAGGTTCGTGTCGCTTGAGAACCTCGTTTGGTCGTTATGCGGCTTCCGTAAGAGGACTTCAAACACCCTGCCATGTTACGCTTGATTACCAGCCCTGAACCGTCGTCAATCGCCTCCTTCTCGCCTCGCATGGCCGGCGACGAAAACCGCCCCGGTGGAACCGGCGGCCCGGCCACTTCCGTCATCACCAAGGTCAAGCCGAAAACCAAGCGGCCCAATCTCTATCGCGTCCTGATCCTGAACGATGACTACACGCCGATGGAATTTGTCGTTCACGTGCTGGAGAAATTTTTCCAGAAGGACGTCGAGGCCGCGACCAAGATCATGTTGCACGTCCATCATCACGGCATCGGCGAGTGCGGTGTTTTTACCTACGAAATCGCTGAAACGAAAGTAACGCAGGTGATGGATTTCGCGCGCAAGCATCAGCACCCTCTGCAATGCGTGATGGAAAAGAAATAACGTCGCCGCCCGAATGTCGGAATCGGTCCCTAGCCGAATTGGTAGTTGACGTATTCCCGCGGTTTGTGCCCGAAAACAGGAACGGGTCTTGCATTGGCTGGATCGTTAACCCGAAAAACCACGGGTAAATCCGTATCTTCACTTCAGCGTGCAGGGAGAACGATAGCGAACCGGTCTTTCGCCATGATCGGGAGCAACTATATATGGCAAAGGTTGTTGTTGCCTCACCGGCCAACGACGATCATGATGGCCGGGGGCCGTAGAGGACGCGAATGCCGACTTTTTCCCAAAGCCTAGAACAATCCCTGCATCGTGCGCTGGCGATAGCTAACGAGCGTCATCATCAATATGCGACGCTCGAACATCTGTTGCTGTCGTTGATCGATGACTCAGATGCCGCGGCTGTCATGCGCGCGTGCAGCGTCGATCTCGACAAGCTGCGCTCCAGCCTCGTCAACTATCTCGAAACCGAATTCGAAAATCTGGTGACTGACGGCGCCGACGACGCCAAGCCGACCGCCGGCTTCCAGCGCGTGATCCAGCGTGCGGTTATTCATGTGCAGTCGTCAGGCCGCGAGGAAGTCACCGGCGCCAACGTGCTGATCGCGATCTTTGCCGAGCGCGAAAGCCACGCCGCCTACTTCCTGCAAGAGCAGGACATGACGCGTTACGACGCGGTCAACTACATCAGCCACGGCATCGCCAAGCGGCCGGGCGTCTCGGAAGCACGCCCGGTTCGCGGCGTCGACGAGGAGACCGAGACCAAGGGCAACGAGGACGCCAAGAAGAAGGGCGAAGCGCTCGAGACCTATTGCGTCAACCTCAACAAGAAGGCACGTGACGGCAAGATCGATCCGGTGATCGGGCGCAATTCCGAAATCAACCGCGCGATCCAGGTGCTGTGCCGCCGGCAGAAGAACAATCCGCTGTTTGTGGGCGAAGCCGGCGTCGGCAAGACCGCGATTGCGGAAGGGCTCGCCAAGCGCATCGTCGACAGCGAAGTTCCGGAAGTGCTGTCAGCGGCGACGGTGTTTTCGCTCGATATGGGCACGCTGCTCGCCGGCACGCGCTATCGCGGCGACTTTGAGGAACGCCTGAAGCAGGTGCTGAAGGAACTCGAAGCGCATCCGAACGCGATCCTGTTCATCGACGAAATCCACACTGTGATCGGCGCCGGCGCCACCTCGGGCGGCGCGATGGACGCGTCCAACCTGCTGAAGCCGGCGCTCGCTTCCGGCACCATCCGTTGCATGGGTTCGACGACCTACAAAGAATATCGTCAGCACTTCGAGAAGGACCGCGCACTGGTGCGGCGCTTCCAGAAGATCGACATCAACGAGCCGACGGTGGAAGACGCGATTGCGATCCTCAAGGGCCTGAAGCCTTATTTCGAGGACTATCACCGCCTGAAATACACCAACGAGGCCATCGAGGCCGCGGTGCAGCTGTCGTCGCGCTATATTCACGACCGCAAGCTGCCGGACAAGGCGATCGACGTGATCGACGAATCCGGCGCGGCGCAGATGCTGGTTGCCGAGAACAAGCGCAAGAAGACGATCGGCATCAAGGAAATCGAGACAACGATTGCCACGATGGCGCGGATTCCGCCCAAGAGTGTTTCGAAGGACGACGCCGAAGTGCTGCGGCACCTCGAGCAGACCTTGAAGCGGGTGGTGTTCGGTCAGGACCGGGCGATTGAGTCGCTGTCCGCTTCGATCAAGCTTGCGCGCGCAGGCCTGCGCGAACCGGAGAAGCCGATCGGCTGCTACCTGTTCTCGGGTCCGACCGGCGTCGGCAAAACCGAGGTCGCCAAGCAACTGGCCGCAAGCCTCGGCGTCGAGCTTCTGCGCTTCGACATGTCCGAATACATGGAGCGGCACACAGTGTCGCGCCTGATCGGCGCGCCTCCCGGCTATGTCGGCTTCGACCAGGGCGGCCTGCTCACCGATGGCGTGGACCAGCATCCGCATTGCGTGGTGCTGCTCGACGAGATCGAGAAGGCGCATCCCGATCTCTACAACGTGCTGCTTCAGATCATGGATCACGGACGGCTGACCGATCATAACGGCAAGCAGGTCAATTTCCGCAACGTGATCCTGATCATGACCACCAATGCCGGGGCGTCGGATCTGGCGCGTCAGGCGTTCGGCTTCACGCGCTCCAAGCGGGAAGGCGACGATCACGAGGCGATCAACCGGCAGTTTGCACCGGAGTTCCGCAACCGTCTCGATGCCATCATCTCGTTCGCGCATCTCAATGCCGATGTGATCGGCATGGTGGTCGAAAAGTTCGTGCTTCAGCTCGAGGCGCAACTCGCCGACCGCGACGTCACGATCGAGCTTTCGGAGCCCGCCAAGGCCTGGCTGATCCAGCATGGCTATGACGAGCAAATGGGTGCGCGGCCGATGGCGCGCGTGATCCAGGAGCACATCAAGAAGCCGCTCGCCGACGAGGTGTTGTTCGGCAAGCTCAAGGGCGGCGGCCACGTGCGCGTCGTGCTGGTCAAGGACGAGGCGACGTCGCTGGACAAGATCGGCTTCGATTTTGTCGATGGCCCGGTTACGCCGAAGCCGGAGAAGCTGCCCGGCGCGCGCAAGCGCACGCCGCCGCGCAAGCCGAAGCCGAGCGGTCCCGGTCCCAATGGCGGTGGCGGGTCGAAAGGCCCGGCCTCGCGAGGCCCGTTGGTCAAGGCCTGAGGCAGGCAAAATCAGGATTGAGAAAGGCCGGCGCATCGCGCCGGCCTTTTTGTTAGAACAAGGCCAGCCAAGAGGGCGGCGCCGGGAGGCCGATATGATCATCGAAAACCAGGCCATGGTGACGGACGCGGTCGAAGAGGCCTTCTCGCGAGTCGAGGATCCGCGCTTGCGGGAAATACTGCTGGCGTTGGTCAAGCACCTGCACGGCTTTGTGCGCGAGGTGCGCCTCACCGAACGCGAGTTCGGCGAAGCGGTCCGGCTCATCGCGGCGATGGGACAGAAGACGACCGCCTCGCATAACGAGGTGATGCTGATGGCCGGTTCGCTCGGCGTGTCGCCTTTGGTCTGTCTGCTCAATAACGGCAATCAGGGCGCGAGCGAGACCCAGGCCAATATGCTCGGACCATTCTGGCGCGACGATCAGCCGATGTGCGCGAGCGGGAGTTCGCTGCTGCGTTCGCCGACGCCAGGCGAGGAGTTATTCGTTTCGGTCTCGCTCGAAGATACGAATGGCGATCCCGTCGCGGGTGCCGAGGTCGACGTCTGGCATTCCTCGCCGGAAGGCCTTTATGAAAACCAGGATGCCAAGCAGGCCGAGATGAATTTGCGCGGACGCTTTGTCTCTGACGAAAATGGACGATTCAACTTCCGCAGCGTGAAGCCAGCCGGTTATCCGATACCTATCGATGGCCCGGTCGGCGACTTGGTGCGCGCCACCCGCCGCCACAACTTCCGCCCCGCGCATCTGCACTTCATGGTGTTCAAAACCGGCCTCAAGACGCTGATCACGCAGGTCTACTCACCTGACGATCCGAACATTGATTCCGACGTGCAGTTCGGCGTCACGCGGGCGCTGATTGGCAACTATGTCCGCCATGATACGCCGTCGGCCGAACACGGCTTTAAGGCGCCGTGGTATTCGCTCGATCAGCGCTTTGTGCTGGAAGCGGGGGAGGCGCGGCGGCCGATCGCTCCGATCCGTGGCAAGGTACCGGCAGCTTGACTTATGTTTCGCAACATGACGCCAGCGCTTTTCGATTCTGAAAAATATTTCTGACCGTGTCGCAACAATCGACTCGGCAAATCGCGTTGTGAGTCAAACACAACCGGTACCGAAATGATTTCGCAATGTGTCGGTCAATTGCTGGACATGTAAATTTCATGCAGCAGACATCCATGACGACTAAGCGTTCCGCCGTCGAGCGCGAAGGCAGGCTTTTGCGTCCGTGAATTTGAGTCTTTCGCGCTTCGATTTTCATGAAATGAAGAATGGAGGCCGCCTTGATTCGTCATGGAGCTGTAACTCTTTTTGCCGTTTTGCTCAGCGGCGCTGGTGCAAATGCCGCGGACCAGACCCAGATCGGTGCTGGTATCGCGCGGGCGCAGCAGATTGGATCGACATCGGCGCTCGTCGAATCCGCCGTTGATCTGTTGGCGCGCAACGCGCAGCAGATACAGGATCACGAGCTTCGCGATGTGACGCTGGATTCCTTCCTCAATCCGAATACCTGCATTCGTCACCGGGCCAACGTAAACGATGCAACCAAGGCCCAGATCATCAACACGCTGGAAGCGCAGGGGCTGGTCAACCCGGCCGACGCGGCCGCCATCACCGGTGGCGTGAAGGCTGGCGTGTTCCCTCCCGTGATTCACGACGGTTCGGCGTGCCCCACGCTGCCGATGACGTTCAGAGCCACGCCCGGCAGCAATTTCGGCGGTCACCACTCCTATCCCGGTGGTCTCGCCGTGCATGAATCCTTCAACGACCAGAGCTCGATCAATTTTGCCGATACCTATCGTGGCGAATATGGCATCGCCGGCGCGCACAACCTGCCGATCGTCACCGGCATCAGCCGCCATGGCGACGTCGACATCAACCAGGACGTTGTTCTCGCCGCGCCGATCTGGCACGACTGGGGCAAGATGATGGTGTTCCAGTGGAACGCCGACGGCACCGAATTCACCGAACTGAATTTCGGCGGCTCGGGTACCAACGATAACTTCGGTGCGCCCGGTGATTCCCGCACCGGCGGTCACCACATCATCAGCATCGCGGAAACCATGGCTCGCGGTCTTCCGCCGCTGTTCGTGATCACACAGGCCTCGGCCCATTCGGCGCCGACGCTCGGCAACGAATTCAAGGTCGTCAACTGGCTACGGGCGGCTGCGATCCTGGCGCAGATCGATCCCGTCGCGAAAGGTTACCTGGTGATGGACAATGGCCAGCTGCGCTTGCCGCCGCTGGCCCAGCTTGGCTCCGGCACCGATCTGGCCAGGGCCGGACAGGGCAATGTGCTGGTCGAATATCAGATCCACAACCTCTCGGACGCTGACTTCGTCAACTCCATCCCTGCCGTCACCACGGTCCAGGTGCTGTTGGCGCAAGTCGCCCCGCAGTTCGGCTACGACGCAAGCGATGTCTCGCGGTTCAACAACTTCTTCCGCAACGTCGTGCTGTCCAACCTCAGCCCGGAGCGGCTGATGATGATCTACGACAAGCAGGGCATCGAAGAGTTCGTCGAAGAGATCCGCAAGCTCAAGCGGCTGCATCTGATTTGATCGAGTAACGCTTGAAACCTTCGAGTGCGGCCTTTGGCCCGCGCCCGAAGGTTTTATTTCTGGCAGGGGTTACCGGATCAGGCCGGCGAGCCTCGGCAGCGTCAGGCTGATCTCGGGAATGCAGATGATCAGAAGCAGGCCCGCAAATAGCGCGAGCATGTAAGGCAAATAGGTGCGGAAATGATCGCCCACGTTCAGTCTGGCAAAGCGTAGCGCCATCAGGAGGCCGACGCCCATCGGCGGCAGGAAAAGGCCGATCCCGACAGCCGCAGTTTGAACGATATTGAAGTGGATGGGGTCGATGCCCATCGATTCCGAGATCGGAAACACCACGGGAATCAGCACGACGGCGGCGGGAAGGCCCTCCAGCACCATGCCGAACAGGCAGCTCACGATCGCGGTGACCGTGAGAAACAGCCACGGATGTCCCCTCAGCGGCGATAATAGCTCGCCGAGAAGCTGCGGTACTCCGCTGACGCCCATCAGATATTGATAGACGGAAGCGACCGCGAGCAGGAACACCACCGCCGCGGTGAGGATGGCGCTGTCATAGGCGATGCTGCCCATCTCGCGCCAGGACACGTTGCGGTAATAGAGTTTGGCGGCGAGAAAGGCGTAGCCGGCGACCACCGCGCCGGCCTCGGTCGCGGTGATGATGCCGAGGATGAAGCCCGCGAGAATAACGAACGGGACAACCATCGGCACCGCGGCATGCAATGCGGCTTCGCCGATGCGTTTCAAGCTCGGCCTGGTGTCGACCGGCCAGTTTTTCTGCCGCGCGCGAACGTAAACCACCGCCATCAGGCAGAGCATGATGACCATGGCCGGAATGAATCCGGCGACGAACAGCGCAACCGCCGAGGTGTTGGTGACTTGCGCGATGACGATCATGAAGATCGCGGGCGGCACCAGCATGCCCATCGCGGTGCCCGCCGCGATCAGAGAGGCGGAATCGCGGCGGTCGTAGCCGGCCTTGCTCAAGGGCGGCATCAGCGCCGAACCCAGCGCTGAAACTTCCGCCATTTTCGATCCGCAGATGTCGGAGAAGAAATAGGCGACCACGATCACCGACATGCCAAGCCCGCCCTTGACCCAGCCGATCAGCGCGCGGGCGAGCTCAACCAGTGCATGGCTCATGCCGCAGCGTTCCATCAAATTGCCGGCGAAGACGAAGGCAGGGATGGCGAGCAGCACCCAGCTCTGCGAGCCCGACACCAGCGCGGAGGAAAGTTGCTGCATCGGATAACCGCCGATCCACAGGCCGGCGATACCGGCAACCGCGAGCGCAAAGACGATCGGCATCGAGAGCAGGATCAGTACAAGAAAGATGGCGGCGACTTCAGCAAGCAGCATGCGCGCGTCCTAATGCTGTGATTGCTGCTCGGGTTGCGGCGACCATATCGCCGCAACGCCATACACCGCGATCAAAAGGCCGCCGACCACGGCTGACGCGTAAAGCCAGGCGAGGCTGATGCCGAGGCCGGGCGTCGTCAGGGCGCGGTTGAGCAGGCATAGCTTCCAGCCATACCAGGCGACCAGAAGACCGACGCAAACAATCAGCGCGTGATTGAAACGGCGAATCCAGAGCTGCGTCGTTTCCGGCAGATGATGCACGAACACCGACAGCGCGAAATGCGAGCGCGACTGGATGCCGATCGCAGCCCCAATCAGCGTCAGCCAGGCGAGCGACAGTTCGCCGACTTCCTCGACCCAGGTAAATGGCACCGGATCGACGTCGAGCCAGTCGGTGATGGCGCCGACGAAATAGCGCAGGATGACGCCGAGCAGGAGGTTGATGATCGCAAGCACGATCAGCGCCGTGACCGCGAATTTCGGGGCGGTTTTGAGGATACGCAGCATGCGCTTCGACTGGTCCGACGCAGCTTTAAGCCTTGAAACCCTCGATCTCGTCCCACAGGGCGCCGTACTGCGCCTTGTAAGCCGGCCAGATTTTTTGCTGCGCTACCTTACGGAATTCGTCGGTTTTGGCTTCGACCACGGTCATTCCGACCGGTTCGAGCAGTGCCTTGGCCTCCGCGAAATGATCGACCGACTCGGTCTGCTGGCGAATCTTTTCCTGCGCGGCGCGCGACAGTTCGAGGACGAGCTTCTGCTGATCAGCCGTCAGACCGTTCCAGATATCGAGATTCATCACGGCATTGGTCGGGCCGTAGTTATGATAGGTGAGGGAGGCGTACTTCGAGACCTCGTAGATTTTCAGGGCCTTCATGTTGACGATCGGCAAATCGCCGCCGTCGATCACGCCCTGTTTTGCCGCGGTGACGACCTCGCCATAGGCCATCGGCACGGCATTGCCGCCAAGGCCATTGATGGTATCGCCGAAGATCTTCGATTGCTGCACGCGGATCTTCATGCCGCGCAGGTCTTTCGGCTCGACGATCGGCTTCTTCGACGTCCAGAAATGCCGGAAACCGTAATCGAAATAGCAGAGCACCTTGAGCTTGTAATTGTCCTCGATCTGCTTGCTCAGCTTGTCGCCGATAGCGCCGTTGAACATGCCGTAGGCGCTCGCGTAGTCCTTCACGAGATAAGGCACCAGGAACGCGCCCATCTCGGGAAACAGCGTCGCCGCGGCGCCTGCCGGGCTGCCCATCGCGATGCTGCCGGACTTGACCGCGTTCATGATCTCGAGCTCTTGCGGGATCAGCGTCTTGCCGAAGAACTGCATTTCGAGCGCGCCATTCGAGCGGGCGGTGAGTTCTTTTGCCATCCAGTCGAACGCGACCGCAGCCGATTCCGGCACGGCGTTGATATGCGCAAACACCAGCTTTTTCGGCTGGGCCTGAGCGAAGACCGGCGCACGGCCGGTGGCGAGGATGCCTGCCAGACCTCCGCCGGCACGTAGAAGCGTGCGGCGATTGACGATGAGGCGGCTCTCGGACGTGGCGGGCATCGGTTTCCTCCGGCTGTTTTTATCTGTCTTTTCTTGGCGTTATGGCCCAGCCGACCGCTGGCCTGCCGAGCGGCGCTAAGCTGACAGAAGTGGGCATCCGTTGAAAGAGCGATATTCGTCGCAACCTTAAAGCCCGCGAGGAATATCGACCATGCGCCGACCGTCCTAGGGCGCGGCCTTGTGGTGCCGTCTTGGCGTTGAGGTGCCGGGCCTCCCACGGCAGGATGATCTTTCTGAAGATCACCGGATCGGGCCACGTTGTGCCGTTACGGCCCATATGCCCGCCGGCCGGGTTGATCCAGGCCTCGCGCGGTGTGCTGCCGCTGTTGATGAGCAATTCGAGGTCGTCGATCGGCACCTGGGTATCGCGCGTGCCGCCGACGACCAGAATGGGCGCCGTCGGCTTGCCGAGCAGGCCCTGCGCTTGCAGCGACATTTTTGGCAGGAAGGCAATCAGCTCGTCGGGTGATTTCATGCCGTAGACGAACAGGCTCGCCGGAACGTAATCGAACAAGTATTCGCGCGTGTACATCCGGCTGCGAAAAAATTCCGGCTGGAACGTGCGATGGATCGGCGGCGACTGCGCCACCGCGCCAGAAAGACGCGGGGCTTCGGTGTGTGCCAGCTTTGCGGCCCAGTAGGCGCCAAAGCTCTGGCCGTGGACGAGGATGCGGTCCTTGTCGATCTCCGGCCTGGTCGCGAGATAATCCAGAACGCGCGAATAGATCTGGTCAGCGTTCTCGTCCGCCTTGTGTGGCGCCTGCCCGGTGCCGGGACTATCGACGGCGAAGAAGCCGATCCCCTCAGGGATCGCCGCCGCATAGGTCTCGGTGACGGTTTCCTTGCGGCTGTCGAGGCCGGATATCGCCAGCACCAGCGGCGCCGGGCGAGGGGTATTGGCGGGCAGCCGCAAGTAGCCGACGATCTCCTTGCCCTCATAAGGGATGCGCACGACTTCGAGCGGCGGATCGAAATAACGGGCGTGCTGCAAATAGGCGTCGACCGCCTTCTGATAGGCGGCCTGCTTGCCGGGTGACGTCGGCGACGGCCACTGGCCGAAGTAATAAAGCCGCCAGGCGCGCACAAAGTTGGCGTCGGCCACCTTGGGATCGGAGGCTGCTTTTGCCTTGGCCATGTAGCTGTCGGCAACCGCACTCCAGCCGGCCGCCCATTCATCGGGATCGCGGGTCTTGATGCGGGAGAGCGCGTCGCTGGCGTCAGCGGGCTGGATGCCGAGCGCGGGATAGGCGCCGGTCTGGGCGCGGGCGAGCGTCTCGCTCTTGATTTCGTCGATGGTGCGGTCGGAGGTTTGTGCGGAGGCGGCTTGGCCGACGAGCCCGATGAGGGCGGCGGCGAAAGGTGCGAACAGGATGCGCATGTTTTTATTATTCCTCCCGGTAGCACCGCGATTATGGGCGGGCGAGGGAGGGCGCACAAGGGAGGGTTAGCTGACCGGGGGTCAGCCTTCGCCGATCAATTCCTTGATCCGTTTCTGCAGCAGGCGCTTTTTCTTCTCGCTCTTGCGCAGGCGTTCGGCGAGGTCGGAGCCGGGTAGTTCGTAGGAGTGCTCCTGGTTGAACGCGACGCCGACAAAATTGTCGCGCAACCAGATGACCCGGGCCATGAACGAGCGTCCCTTGCGCGCAATGGTCAGCCGCAGCGAATCCTTGGGCAGACGTATGTCGTTGCTGAATTCGAGATGGGCGCCGTCTTTCGAAATATCGCGCACCACGCAATCCCTCGACGCGCCACTTTCGGCGATTTCGGCGGTGCCGCCGTAAATCACTTTGTCGCGTGGGGTCTGGCGTCGTTCCGGCATCGAAAAGCTCCTAAAAAACAGGCAGACTTTTACGCGGCTTTGCCGGTAGCGGAAGGCCATCGTGGCCAAAAAGCCGCGTTAACGTAAATCGATTTTAGGAGGATCGGCCGGAATACCGAGAATCTTACGGTTAAGCGGCCGTGTCGCGGAGGGTCCGTGCGATTTCCTTCTGGGCGTCGAATTCGCGCCGGCGCCGGGCGAGTTCCTCGGCGCTTAACGCTGCGACGTTATTGTAGTCGCGCTTCCAGGAGGCATCCGCGCTCCACCGCAGCGGCGATTGCACCGTCGTTTGCCCTGACGGTGCGGTCTCGAGGACGCGCAGCGCCAGCTCGAGCGTGAACGCCTGCGACGCCACGTCATGCGGCTTGCCGGCGGAGTTGCCGAGCGGGAAATCCGAGAACAGGAAGCGGGGCACTGCGGCGTGCTCGACGATATCCTTGGCGCAGCCCATGACGACGGTCGGGATGCCGTTGGCCTCGAGATGCCGGGCAACGAGGCTGATGGTCTGGTGGCAGACCGGGCAGTTCGGTACCAGTACCGCGGCGTCGATGCCATCGGCCTGGCAGCGGGCGAGAATTTGGGGCGCATCGGTCTCGATCGTCACGCGATGGCTGCGGTTGGTCGGCGCGCCGAAAAAGCGCGGGGCAACTTCCCCGATCCGCTTTTCTTTCGCGAGCCGCTTTAGTTGCGGCAGCGGGAACCAGGTGCCGCTGTCCTCAGCCGAGGTGTGCACGCGGTCGTAGGCGATGTGGGAAATTCGCAAATCGTGCGTCTTGGAAGTGTCGCCGTCATAGACGGTATAGAATTTGGCGCCGCCGTTGTATTTCGCGCCGGGTCCCTGATCGCCCTTGGCGGGATCGAATGGCGCTGCAGTCGTGATGATGGTGACGCGCGATTGCGCCAGCGGCTTGCGCAGGGGTTGGAACGGCGCATCGACGTAATGCGCCCAGCGATAGGGCGTGGTGTAGCCGATCGCGGCGTAATATTCGCGCGTGCGCGCCATATAGGGGATCGGTGCGTCGTCGTCGGGCGCAAAGCCAGTCCGGTCGTCAGAAGGTGCCGCCATATCGGAAAAGCCTCACCAGCGAGCTATCATTGGAGCGATAGCTAAACTGCGGGAGGAAGGTGTCAAGCACGTTGCAGCAGGGGCAGAACTGCAATGCAAACCGCGCTACGCGTCAGTGCGCCAGCTTGCTTTGCCGCCACTCGCGCGGCGAGGCGCCGTAGTGCTCGCGGAAGACCCGCCCAAAATGCGAGAGGTCGTTGAAGCCCCAGGCAAAGGCGATTTCGCCGACCTGGCGGTGCGCCAGCATCGGCGAGGCGAGGTCGCGTGCGCACTGCGAGAGCCGCTGCTTCAGCACATGGCGCTGGAATGACGTATCGTCATCGGAGAGCAGATCGTTGACATAGCGAGCCGAGATGCCGAGCGCTGCGGCGGTCTCGGCCAGCGAGAGGTCGGGATCGGAAAGATGCGCGCGGATATGGGCCTTGAGCCGGTACTGTAGCGCCGCGCGGTGAGTCGAGGCCGCAGGCTGCGCCGGGAGCCGCTCGGCGAGCGCCATGGCAACCAGATCCACCGCCTGATCGGACAAGCGCGTCGCCTGGTCGGGCGCGATGCGGTCGGCGCTCTGGCAGAGCTGATAGACAAAATCGTGCGCGAGCTTTGCGAGGGGACGATCGCAGCCGAAGCTGATCGCGGTCAACGCTTCGGTGCCGGCGATGCAGCGGCTCAGCATATCCCGCGGCACCTGCAGGATCGTCTGCGTGAACGCATCATTGAAGCGCAGCTCATAGGGACGGGTGGTGTCGTAGATCGCAAATTCGCCGGGATGGATCACCGTCTCGCGGCCGTCCTGCATCACACCGCCGATCCCGTGCTTGCCGAGCGCGATCAGGACATATTCCTCATGCGCGCGGTTGATGCGCGAGGGCGTGCGCTGGACGCGCTGCTGATGCGAGGAGACCTCGGTGCAGGCGGCGCGGCCGAGCGGGGTGCGCATGACCGCGCCATGAAAGTCACTGCCGAGCGACGAGGTGCAGTCGAGCCCGACATACACATCGCAAACGATGTCCTGCCAGAGAGCAAGCCGCCGATACCCTGGCGCGGTATCGGTGGTGAAATGGATCGGCATCGCGCCTGTCTCCGTTCACGTCGGCTGAAGGCCAATATTCAAACGTCTCGTTGACCGCGCCCGCTGCCCCGGACTGCTCCTCGGCAGTCGAATTCTTGTTCCTTGGCGGACGAGCGCGTTGCCTGTGCCTGGCGCAAACAGATTGCAACGGATTGCCGGTTCCGATCAACGGGAAACCGCCCGTCGGAGGGCCGGCTGCTAGCGATGGAGACAGCGATGGGCATTTCGCATTCCAAATACAAGGTGGCCGTGGTGCAGGCGGCTCCGGCCTTTCTCGATCTCGATGGCTCAATCAAGAAGTGCATTGCTCTGATCGAGGAGGCGGCCGAGAAGGGCGCCAAGCTGATCGCGTTTCCGGAAGTCTTCATCCCTGGCTACCCCTGGTACATCTGGCTGGATTCGCCCGCCTGGGCCATCGGCCGCGGCTTCGTGCAGCGCTATTTTGACAATTCGCTCGCCTATGACAGCCCGCAGGCCGAGAAGCTGCGCGCCGCGGTCAAGAAGGCGAAACTCACGGCCGTGATCGGCCTGTCCGAGCGCGACGGCGGCAGCCTCTACATCGCGCAATGGCTGATCGGACCTGACGGTGAGACCATCGCCAAGCGACGCAAGCTGCGTCCGACGCATGCCGAGCGCACGGTCTATGGCGAGGGCGACGGCAGCGATCTTGCCGTGCACGAACGAGCGGATGTCGGCCGGCTCGGCGCCCTGTGCTGCTGGGAGCACCTGCAGCCCCTGTCGAAATACGCGATGTACGCGCAGAACGAGCAAGTCCACGTCGCCTCGTGGCCGAGCTTCTCGCTTTATGATCCCTTCGCTCCGGCGCTCGGCGCCGAGGTGAACAATGCCGCCTCGCGTGTCTATGCGGTGGAAGGCTCATGCTTCGTGCTGGCGCCCTGCGCCACCGTCTCGCAAGCCATGATCGACGAACTCTGCGATCGTCCGGACAAGCATGCCCTGCTGCATGCCGGTGGCGGATTTGCTGCGATCTACGGGCCCGACGGCAGTTCGCTCGCCGAGAAACTCGCACCGGATGCCGAGGGCCTTCTGATGGCCGAGATCGACCTTGGCGCCATCGGGGTTGCCAAGAATGCCGCCGATCCCGCCGGACATTATTCGCGGCCTGACGTCACGCGGCTGCTTCTCAACAAGAAGCCGTTCAAACGGGTCGAGCCGTTCGCGCTACCGCTCGATAGCGTCGCGCCGGAAGAGGTTGAGGTAGCGCCTGCGAGATCCAACGAGGCAGCTTGAGGAGCGACGCCATGGAATCCGCGATTCCCCCACATCTGAAGACCGACCGCTCACGCCATCGCCGCGTACCCGACGATTACAGCCCGCCATATCCGTCGTTTGTGGCGCGCCACAAGCCGACTGTCACCCGGGTCGTGATGGCTTATTTCGGCCTGCAATACCGCGGCGAGCCGCCCGCGGCCGTGGCAAGCGCGCTCGGCGAGATCGCCCGGCGTTTCACGGGCGCGAACGGCCCCTCGCATTGGGACCGCGCGCAGTATGTCGACCAGGCCGGCTTCTCGAACGTCGTCTCGGTCGCCTACTGGGACGATGTCGCGAAGTTCGATGCCTGGTTTGGGCCCGCGCGCGAAGCTTGGACGGGCGATGGCGCCACAGGAATTGGCCGTTATATCGAAGTGCTGCGGCCGAGCGTCGCGCGCTACGAAACGCTGTTCTCCTCGCTCGGACGCGCCGAAGGCGTTGCGGTCATTGCTGATGGCATGAGCGGCGCGGTGCAGGAGCACGCTTACTGGGGTGGCATGCGTGATCGCATCGCGCTATCGCAGACCGACGAGATGGCGCCCGGCGGCAAGCCTGCGCTTGTTCGCGATGGCGGGCGGCTGCGCGTCAATGCGCATGCCAATCTGTGCCTGATCCGCTCCGGCCAGGACTGGAGCGATACGGACGCCGCCGAGCGCAAACTCTATCTCGAAGAGGTCGAACCGGTGCTGCGCGAAGGCATGGAGTTCCTCCGCGATGAGGGCCTTGGCATTGGCTGCTACGCCAACCGCTATATGCGCGTGCTTGGTGCCGACGGGACGCCGACGGAAAAATCCTACGGGCAGAGCTGGTGGAAAAGCCTCGCCGCGCTCGAACGCTGGGCGGAATCCCATCCGACCCATGTGAAGATTTTTGGCGCGGCGATGAAATATCTCTCGACGCTGGGGCCGGCGGCGAAGCTCAGGCTTTATCACGAGGTGACGGTAGCTGCCGCGGACGAGCAGTTCTTTGAATACCGCGACTGCCATCCCGCGACCGGCATGCTTGCGGGCGTCGAGGCGGTAGCGGCGGTGTAGTCGCCCTCGCAGCGTCATCGTCGGTTTCGCAAGGTGTGGTAGGCTCGCCGTCGGCTCAAACCGGCGCCTGGGAACCAGCATGGCCTTGCGAACTTGTGTCGGGATGCGTGTCGCGTCCTACCTTGTTGCGCTCTTGCTGCCGCTCTCAGGCGCGGCAGCAATGCTTCTCTGGAGCGCAGGCGATACGCTCGCGCAGGAGACCAAGCCCGCGAACGACGACCGTTACGGCATCGCGGTTCCCAGCGTCGAAGAACTCGCGATCCCACCCGAAAAGCCGACCGATCCCAATACGCGGGAGGCCATGTGCCTGATGATCGAGGCGGCGGCGAGGGCCAACAACCTGCCGCTCGAGTTCTTTGCCCGCGTCATCTGGCAGGAAAGCCGCTTCCAGGCTGGCGCCATCGGGCCGATGACGCGCCGTGGCGAGCGCGCACAAGGCATCGCGCAGTTCATGCCGGGGACGGCCAGCGAGCGCCGTTTGCTCGATCCCTTCGATCCCGTTCAGGCGTTGCCGAAGTCCGCCGAGTTCCTGAGCGAGCTGCGCAGTCAATTTGGCAATCTTGGGCTTGCGGCGGCCGCCTATAATGCCGGGCCGCGGCGGGTGCAGGAATGGCTCGCAGGCTCAGGATCAATGCCGCAGGAGACCCGGCACTACGTTGCGGTCATTACCGGCGCTACGGTCGAGGAATGGCAGGCGGCCGGCCGCGGCGGCCAGGTATCAGACCGCGCGGCCACCCACACCACCTGCCAGGAGCTGATGGTGCTGCTCAAACGTGCGCCGAACTATTTCGTCAGCCGGCTCGAAGAGAGCGTGCAGCTTGGCGCCGCAAAGCCGTGGGGCGTTCAGCTTGCCGGGGGATTTGACCGCAACCTTGCAATGGCGATGTATTCGCGCGCGATGGCGAAGTTGCGCGGCGTGATCGGCGAGCAGTCGCCGAGCTTGCTCAGTTCGCAGAACCGCAACCGCGGCATGCGGCCGTTCTATCAGGTGCGCATTGGCGCCGAAACGCGGCCCGAGGCCGACGATTTGTGCAATCGCATTCGCCGCGCCGGCGGGGCCTGCTTTGTGCTGAGGAATTTTGGGGCGAGGGGATGAGCGGTGCATGACAGCCTTGAGCATCCGCGTGGTTGACGAGCATCTCTTTCACGTTACTCCGTTCCCGCATGTTTCCGCCGCTCGACTCCCCGCAATGGAATATGCCGCTTCGCGCCTTCGCGTGGGGGATGGCGTCGGTCCGATCGACGATTCTCTCGGCTGTGCTGTTCGTCACCTATATCGGCATCGGCGCGCTGGCCCATGATACGTACTTCTCGCTGGTCTGGGCCTTGCTTGCGACGCTGCTGGTCTGGGCGGGGCCTTCGCAGATCATCCTGATCTCGACGCTGTCCTCAGGCGTCTCCATCGTGCAATCGGCGATCGCGGTGACCGTGAGTGCGATCCGGCTGTTTCCGATGGTGGTCGCCGTCCTGCCGATGATGCGCACGCCGAAGACCAGGCGGCGCGACCTCGTGCTGGTCGCACATTTCACCGCCGTCACGTTATGGGTCGAGTGCTACCGCTTCCTGCCGCATGTGCCGCGCGATCGCCGCATCGCTTTCGTCCACGGCCTCGGTAGCGGGCTCGCTTTGATCGGCCTGGTTGCGACCGTGATCGGCTATGAGCTCGCCGCGAACCTCACCCAGACATTCGCGTCGGCGATCCTGTTGTTGACGCCACTCTCATTCCTGTTTTCGACCGCGCGCAACTCGAAAGAGCTGGCGGACGTGCTGGCGCTGGGGCTGGGGCTTGCTTTCTATCCGCTCGCATCGCTGCTCGACAGCGGCCTCGATATCCTGATCAGCGGCGTTGCCGCCGGCACCATCGCCTTTCTCGTCCACAAATGGCGGGAGGGGCCATGAGCGATCTGTTGCGCAATTTCGTTGGCGATTGGCATGCGCTCGTGGTGTTGCTGTTGGCAGGCGTGATCCCGAACCAGATCTGGCGCATGCTCGGGCTATGGCTCGGCGGCGGGCTCGACGAGGGTTCCGACCTCCTGATGTTGGTCAAGGCAGTGGCAACAGCGATCCTCGCCGGCGTGATCGCGGAGATCCTGGTGCATCCGCCGGGCGCGCTGGCGAGCGTTCCCGACGCCCTGCGTTATGGCGCGCTGATTGTCGGTTTCGTCGCCTTTTCGCTGACGAAGCGCTCGATCTTCGCAG
Source organism: Bradyrhizobium sp. (assembly GCF_035652035.1). Classification (GTDB taxonomy): domain Bacteria; phylum Pseudomonadota; class Alphaproteobacteria; order Rhizobiales; family Xanthobacteraceae; genus Bradyrhizobium. The sequence continues at coordinate 33,480 of NZ_DASREO010000031.1, read as the reverse complement.
GCGTTGTCTCCGGCGAAGTTGTGATGCTCGTGGGCAAATGGTGGCTTGGCTGATCGCTCCGTTGCTGGTTTGATCAAGCAAAACAGCTCCAGCGGAGAAACAGCATGGGAGGCTATCTCAAGCAAGCCTTGTTCGGCTGCCTTGCGGGCTTAGCCTTTCTTCTCGCCGCGACGCATGGCGATGCCGCCGAATTTCCAACACGTCCCATCCGCCTTGTGGTTCCCTATGCAGCGGGTGGCCCGACCGACGTCGTCGGGCGGATGGTTGCGGATTATCTCGCAAGAGACCTCAAGCAGGCGACGTTTGTCGAGAACAAGGGCGGTGCGCAAGGCGCGATCGGCGCCGAAGCGGTCGCTCGGGGTGATGCCGATGGGTACACGCTGCTCGTCGTATCCGGCTCAATGTTCACGCTCAATCCGATGCTCTACAAGAAACTGGCCTACGATCCCGACCGCGATTTCCTCACGTTGGCGATTGTCACCGAAGATCCGCTGTTGATGGAGGTCCACCCCTCAGTGCCGGCGAAATCGGTTGCCGAGTTCGTGGCTTATGCCAAGCAGAATCCGGGAAAGCTCTCGTTCAGTTCGGCCGGAACGGGCGGCGTCATCCATCTCGCCGGCGAGATGTTCAAGCAGATGGCCGGCATCGAGATGACCCATGTGCCCTACAAGGGGGCTGGACCCGCCATGGTCGATCTGATCGCCGGCAATGTGCAGGTGATGTTCGATTCCTTCGGCACGGCCTTGCCCGCGGTCAAGGCCGGATCCTTGCGGGCATTAGCGGTCAGTTCGGCCGAGCGGCGCGCCGAACTGCCCGACGTCCCGACCATTGTCGAAAGCGGCTATCCGGATTATCTCGTCAGCGTCTGGTTCTCGATTGCGGTGCCTGCGAAGGTGCCGGAGAATGTCGCGGCCATTCTGAAAGCGAGCCTCGACCGGGCGCTCAACGACGAGTCCTTCCGTGCATCGCTTGGCAAAATCGGCTATTCGGTGAAGCGGCCGCAGAGCGCGGCCGAGATCACCAAATTCATCGAGGACGACCGCGCGCGGTGGTCTGAAGTGGTCAAGGCCCGCAATATTTCATTGGACTGAAACGATGACTGTGGAAACGCAACTACGGGAAGGTGAAGTCGCGGTCGACATGCCGGCGGCGAACGATGCCGGTATTGTCTTCATCGGCCGCATCCGCACGCCCTGGAAATCGCGCGAGGAGACGCCGCGGCAAGGCAACCATGACGGCCCGGTCTGCCGGCTCGAAATCTTCGAGCCTTGGGTGCCGGCAATTCAGGGCGTCGACTTCTACCAGCACCTGGAAGTGATCTACTGGCTGCATCAGTCGCGGCGAAATATCGTGCTGCAAAGCCCGAAAAATGACAGATCGACGCGCGGCACCTTTTCGCTGCGCTCGCCGGTGCGGCCGAATCCGATCGGCACCTCGATCGTCAAGTTCGTCGCCATCGAGGGCTCAAGCGTGCTGGTGCGCGGGCTCGATTGCCTCGACGAGACGCCGCTGATCGATTTGAAGCCGGACCGCTGCGAATTCTCGCCGCTTGCAGCGCAGAGCGCGGGCGGGGCGCGGTAAGCGCGTTATTTCAACGCCGCCACCAGCTTCGCGGCATTGGCCTCCAGCACCTTGGGGTCTTCCTTGCGGCTTGCGGGCGGTAACAGCGCCACACCCATGTGCCGCGGCATCACATGCACATGCAGGTGAAACACCACCTGGCCGCCGGCGGCTTCCGAGAATTGCTGCACCGTGATGCCTTGCGCGCCGAACGCCGTCATTGAGGCCTTGGCGATCTTTTGTGCGACACGCGTCACATGCGCCAGATCATCCGGGCTGATGTCGAGAATATTGCGAGCGGGCGCCTTCGGGATGACAAGCGTATGACCGGGGCAACGCGGCATGATGTCGAGAAACGCCAGCGTATGCTCGTCCTCGAAAACCTTGTAGCAGGGGAATTCGCCGCGCAGGATTTTGGCAAAGGGATTTTGCGGGTCATAAGCGGGCATGAAAAGCTCCTGATCTATTCGTCTCCGACAATCCCGTTGTCTTTCCGGAACGGTCCGGTCTCGGCAAGCTCGCGGCCCATCTCGGCAACATAGGCACGTTCGCGCTTGAGATAATCGTTGATCGCGTAGCGCAGGCCCGGGTCGGCGATATAGTGCGCCGAATAGGTGGTCTGCGGCAGGTATCCACGAGCGATCTTGTGCTCGCCCTGCGCGCCGGCTTCAACCGTTCTCAGGCCGTGGGTGATCGCATAGTCGATGGCCTGATAGTAGCACACCTCGAAATGCAGGAACGGGTGATGCTCGATCGCGCCCCAATTGCGGCCGAACAGCGTATCGGAGCCGATGAAATTGATGGCGCCCGCAATCCAGCGGTTGTTGCGCTTCGCCATGATCAGCAGCACATCCTTCGCCATGCTATCGCCGATCAGCGAGAAGAATGAACGGGTGAGGTAAGGTCGCCCCCATTTGCGCGAACCGGTCTCCATGTAGAATTCGAAGAATGCATCCCAGGCTTCCTCGGTAATGTTGCCGCCGTTCAACGCATGGATGGTGATGCCGTTTGCGACCGCTTCGCGCCGTTCGCGCTTGATCGCCTTGCGATGGCGCGAATTCAGCGTCGCCAGAAAATCGTCGAAGGTCTGGTAGCCCTGGTTTTGCCAATGGAATTGCTGGTCGGTGCGTTGCAGGAAGCCGTGCTGGCCAAGAAATTTCCACTCGGCCTCGCGCGCGAATGTCACGTGCACGGAAGAGGCTTCGGTTGCCTGGCATAGTCCGACAAGGCCTCGCGCCAGCGCAGTGCGGATCTCCTCCTGATCCTCGTCGCTGCGGATCAGGAGGCGAGGGCCGCTCGCCGGAGTGAACGGAACCGAAGCTTGTAGCTTCGGATAATAGCTTCCGCCCGCGCGTTCATAGGCATCGGCCCAGCCGCGGTCGAACACGTATTCACCGCGCGAATGCGATTTCAGATAACAGGGCACGATGCCTGAGATCTGGCCCTCGCGCCGGGCGATCAGATGACGCGGCCCCCAGCCGGTGCGGGCGGTTGCCGACCCTGACGCCTCGGCGGCTGAAAAAAACGTATGTGAAACAAAGGGATTGTAGGGGCTTTTGAAACCGTCAGGCAGGCCGACCGGGCAAACGACTGGATTCGCGCAGGCATTCCATTCGTCGGCCGGGATCTGGCTGACGGAGGAAACCGCTTCGAGGGTGATTTCGGATGAATCCATGGAGGGTCGGCGCTGGTCCCAAGATATTGATCAGCCATCGCCCGTGGCGACCACCCCTAAGATCGTGCAATGCAATGCGGACTTCAAGGTCCCGAGATCAGGGGCGGAACCCTTCAAAGATCATTTGATCGGCATATCGGCCGGCACGCGCTCGTTGCTCGGCGGTGCGGACCGTCCAGGTCAGGAGCGGCAGGCCGAACAGATGCCGCGCGATCCAGGGCGCGGGCGCCGGCAGATCGTTGACCCAATAGGCGACGAATTGAGGCCGGGTTCGCAACGCGTGCTTGAGATGCCGCATGCCTGTACGCTGGGCCGGCGTCGCTTCGGGCCAATCGGCCTCAGTGTAGTCGCGCTGCGCAACGATGCCTCGCGGCCGGTCCGGTATCATTTCGCGAAGCGCGACCACCTGGTCCGGATCGAACGACATTCCGGCAACCGGTCCGGCGTAGGACTTGAGCACTTCTGCCATCCGTTTCACGAGCCTGCGATCGCCGTCGAAGCGACTTTTGACCTCAACAATGATCGGAACGCGTCCGCGCACCAGGATGCAGAGGTCGGCGAGCGACATCATCTTTTCGCCCGTGTCCTTGAAACGAATTTCCTTCAAGGCCATCCAGCTCAGGCCGAGCAGGGCGCCCGCGCCCTCGGTGAGGCGGCCAAGTTCATCGTCATGATGCACCATGGCTTCGCCGTCGGCAGTGAGTTGGATGTCGCATTCGATGGCGAAATTCGCTTCGATGGCGGCGAGTGCCGCGCTCGGCATGTTTTCGACGATGCCGCTCGAGCGATCGTGCAGACCGCGATGGGCCACCGGCCGCGCGGTCAACCAGTCCGGCGCTCGCATCTTCGCCTCTCGTTTTTCGGCCCCTGTTATGAGACCTCGAACACCCCTTCGACCTCGACCGCAGCATCCGCTGGCAGCGCGGAGACGCCGACCGTGGTGCGGGCGTGGCGGCCCTTGTCGCCGAAGGCCGCGACCATCAGGTCGGAGGCGCCATTGAGCACCTTCGGCCCGTCGAGGAAGTCAGGCGCTGAGTTGACGAAGCCGCCGAGACGCACCACGCGCGTGACTTTGTCGAGATCGCCGAGCGCGGCCTTCACCTGGGCCAGAAGGTTGATCGCGCAGCCACGCGCGGCGGCGGCGCCTTGCTCGGCGCTCACGCCAGCGCCCAGCTTGCCCTTGGCGATAAGTTTGCCGTCGGCACCGAGACACACCTGGCCAGAAACAAACAGCAAATTTCCACTGCGCACCGTAGGTACGTAATTGGCGACCGGGTTCGGCGGTTGGTGCAGGGTGATGCCTTGTTCTGCCAGATTTTTTTCGACCGTACCCGCCATGGTTCATCCCTCGATTGTTGCCGGATGAACTGTTTCGCGCATTGGACGAGCGGTTGCAAGCGAGGCGCGATGTCCAAAAACATAACCATAACCGCCGATGAACTGTGGTTTTTCGCCTTTTGGCCGCAGTTGCGGCGCAATGAGTCGGTGAATATTCTTGTGAAACCATCCAAGGGATGAACTATGGCCCGAGCTTTCCGGATTTTGTCCCGCAACGCCCAATCGCTGCCGCTCGCCCTCGCGGTATCGGCCATGGCGGTGGCGACGGCCGGAAAAGCCGAGGCCGCCGCCAGCGGCGCATTTCTGTCACATCAGGCGCTTTACGATCTTTCGCTGCTGAAATCGCGAGGATCCAACTCGATCAACAGCGCCAGGGGCCGCATCCTCTACAGCTTCAGCGGAAGCGCCTGCGAGGGTTACACCTCCGAATTCCGCCAGGTGTCGGAGATGGACAACGGCGAGGACAAGGTCACGCTATCGGACCTGCGCTCGACGTCGTGGGAAGACGCGTCCGGCAAGACCTACCGCTTCAAGATCGATTCGCGGATGAACGACATCGAGACGGGTCCGGTGGACGGGATCGCGGAGCGGGTCGGCGACCATATCACCGTCAAGCTGAAGCAGCCGCAGGCCAAGACCTTCAATCTCGATGGTTCGACCGTGTTCCCGACCGAGCAGATCCAGCACATCATCGCCGCCGCCAAGGAAGGCAAAAGCATCCTCGAGCAGACCGTCTATGACGGTTCGGACAACGGCGAGAAGGTCTTCAACACCATGGCTGTGATCGGGCAGCCGATCCGCGGCGATCAGAGCATCGCATCGCCCGATCCCTCGACCGAAAACGACCTGATGAAGTCAACGACCCGCTGGCCGGTGACCGTCAGTTACTTTGACCACGATGCCAAGCCCAATGAAGGCGAGCAGACGCCGGTTTATGCCATGTCGTTCGAGCTGTTCGAAAACGGTGTGTCGCGGGCGCTGGTGCTCGACTACAACGACTTCGTCATTTCCGGAGCGCTCGGAAAGTTCAACGTCAAGGACGCCAAGCCCTGCAAGTGATTGGCGAAAGCCAATCATTCCGGAGCGCGCATTAGCGCGAGTCCGGAATCTCGAGATTCCGGGTCTGGTCCTTCGGACCATCCCGGAATGACGGTGTTGGATCGGCTCGGCTTAATCTTCCTCTTCCTCCGTCGTCTCCGGCCCGTCATAGGCAATGCCTCGGATCACGGCGGCATTGCCGAATTTCTTGCGCAAGTCGTCGATGGCGCGCTCGGCGTCGGCCGAACGCCGGTCCAGCATGTCGGTGTCATGGGCTTGTGAGCCGGGGCGAAGTGCGCTGACGCCCGCGCCCATCAGGCGAAACGCGGTGCCGTCGATTTCCTTCACCAGCATTTCCCGCGACACCGAAAAAATCTTTGCAGCAAGCTGCGTCGGCGCCGAGATGGATTGCGATCGGGTCCGCTGCTTGAAATCGGCGGTCTTCAACTTCAGCGTGATCGTCGATCCCGCAAGCCCGCTGCTCTTAAGGCGGCTGGAGACTTTCTCCGACAACCGCCACAACAGCCTTTCGAGCGTCGCGAAGTCGCGAATATCAGTCTCGAAGGTGGTTTCGCTCGAAATCGTCTTGGCGCCGCGATCGGCCACCACACGCCGGTCGTCGAGACCGCGCGCCAAGCGCCACAGCCGCTGTCCCTCACCGCCGAACTGCTTCATCAGTTCGGCTTCGTCTGCGCGCTGCAGGTCCGCGATGAGGCGAAAGCCGCGCTGGATCAGGCGCTCCTGCGTCGCCGGCCCGACCCCGAAGATGAAGTTGACCGGTTTCTCTGCCAGCATGATCCGCGCTTCCTCCTGGTCAATCGTCGCAAAGCCCCTGGGCTTGTCGAGATCGGACGCGATCTTGGCGAGAAACTTGTTGCAGGAGAGCCCGACCGAAACGGTGACGCCGATCTCGCGTTCGATTGACTGCGCAAAGCGCGCCAGCACTTTCGCCGGGATCATGCCGTGCACGCGCCGGGTTCCCGAGAGGTCGAGAAATGCCTCGTCGATGGAGAGCGGCTCGACCAAAGGGGTGAGCGCCTGCATCGCGCGGCGCACCTCGCGGCCGACGCGCACATACTTGGCCATGTCCGGCCGGATCACGATTGCGGAAGGGCAGAGCGCCAGCGCCTTGAACATCGGCATTGCCGAACGCACGCCATAGGTACGCGAGATGTAGCAGGCGGCCGAGACCACGCCGCGTTTGCCGCCGCCGATGATCACGGGCTTGTCGGCAAGCTCCGGATTGTCGCGTTTCTCGACGGTGGCATAGAAGGCGTCGCAATCGATGTGCGCGAGATTGAGCGAGGCAAGCGCGCGATGACGCACCAGCCGCGGCGAGCCGCAGGCGCGGCATCGCTTCGCGGCGAATTCCAGATCATGGAGACAATCCCTGCAAAAGCAGGCCGGTCCATCTGCAACGCTCGGAGCGCTGGATGTCACGGCACATCGCGCTCCCATGCAGGGTCATTTAACGCCTGATGGGCCGCGGCAATGTTGGTTGGATGAAGCTGCGATGCTTCCGCAAATGCCTTCACCGTCGCATCGTCGCGCATCACAAAATCGAGCACATGCGCCAGGAATCGGGGATCGGCGGCGGCAGTGCGCAGCGTCTCCGGGCCGATCCCGGATTCGGCCAGAAACGCGCCCAGCCGTTCGGGATCGCCTGCGACAAAGGAAAGCGCCTGAATCGCAACGATTTCAGCGACTTCTCGGGGGTTCCGCTTCGATTTTCTCAAGATTCCGATTTGCCTTTCGCTAACTAATGGTCTCTAGTTTCCAAACGATCATGCCCGAGTCTGCGGAAACTGTTCAAGCAATCGGCAACCACGTCGCGGAAGTGGGACCTCGGCTTAACGGGTTAGAGCGAATCTGGCGCTAGTTTGATTTCACTTTTTGAAGGGCTGAGCGGCACCGGGGGTTTTGCCCTCTGTGTTTGCATTGGCGGGAGTGGAGGGGCGGGATGGCAAAGACCGTCCTGATCGTGGAGGACAACGAGCTCAATATGAAGCTCTTTCGCGATCTGCTTGAGGCGCATGGCTATCAGACTTCCGGCACCAGCAATGGTTTCGAGGCGCTCGATCTCGTGCGCCAGCTTCGTCCCGATCTGATCCTAATGGATATCCAGCTTCCCCAGGTCTCAGGTCTTGAAGTGACGCGGTGGATCAAGGACGATCCGGAACTGCGTTCCATTCCAGTCGTCGCGGTCACCGCGTTTGCGATGAAAGGCGACGAGGAGCGTATCCGCGAAGGCGGGTGCGAGGCATATTTGTCCAAGCCGATCTCGGTCGGCAAGTTTATCGAGACCGTCCGACGGTTTATCGGATAGAGGGTTTGCAAGATGTCCGCGCGTGTTCTTGTGGTCGACGACGTTCCCGCCAACGTCAAATTGTTGGAAGCGCGGCTGTCGGCAGAATATTTCGATGTGCTGACCGCGTCGAACGGCGCCGAAGCGCTGGCGATCTGCGCGCGCGCCGAATGCGACATCATCCTGCTCGACGTCATGATGCCGGACATCGACGGCTTTGAGGTCTGCCGCCAGCTCAAGTCGAACCCGGCCACCCATTTCATTCCGGTCGTCATGGTGACGGCGCTCGACAGCCCTGCCGACCGTGTGCGCGGGCTCGAGGCCGGCGCCGACGATTTTCTGACCAAGCCCGTCTCCGATATCGTCCTGATCGCGCGCGTGCGTTCGCTGACGCGGCTCAAGATGATGACCGACGAACTTAGGATGCGCGCAATCACGTCGCTGGAAATCGGCGTGCAGGCGCCGGAGCGCAGCGCGGTTGTCGATACCGGGAAGGGCGGTCGCGTGCTGCTGGTCGACGACCGGCCGTCGTCCTACGAGCGGCTGGTGCCTGTCCTGACGTCTGAACACACCGTCGATCTCGAAACCAACCCGGCCGAAGCGTTGTTTCATGCCGCTGACGGCGACTACGATCTTTTGATCGTCTCGCTTGGCCTCGACAATTTTGACGGCTTGCGGCTGTGCAGCCAGGCGCGCTCGCTGGAGCGGACGCGTCATGTGCCGATCCTCGCGATCGCGGATGCCGATCAAAATACGCGGTTGATGCGCGGGCTCGAGATCGGCGTCAACGACTACCTGCTGCGCCCGGTCGACAAGAACGAACTGCTGGCGCGCGCGCGCACCCAGATCCGCAAGCGCCGCTATACCGATCATCTGCGCGACAATGTGCAGAACTCCATCGAGGCCGCGATTACCGACGCTTTGACCGGGCTGCATAATCGCCGCTACATGGAAAGCCATCTGGCGACGCTCGCCGAGCAGGCGTCAAGCCGCGGCAAGCCGCTCGCGGTGATGATGCTCGACATCGACTTCTTCAAATCGATCAACGACAATTACGGCCACGATGCCGGCGACGACGTGCTACGCGAATTCGCGGTGCGCGTGCGCAAATCGATCCGCGGCATCGATCTTGCCTGCCGCTATGGCGGCGAGGAATTCGTCATCGTGATGCCGGAAACCGACATGCATGTCGCGGGCATGGTGGCCGAGCGCCTGCGGCGCTCGATCGCCGGCGAGCCTTTCGCCGTCAACAAGGGGGAAAAGCGCATCGAGGTCACGATCTCGATCGGGCTCGCGACATTGGAGCGGAAGGGTGAGGCGGTCGCCGACGTGCTCAAGCGAGCCGACAATGCGCTCTATCGCGCCAAGCATGATGGCCGCAACCGCGTCGTGGCCGACGCGGCGTAATCCTTCGGGCATTAGCCTTTCGTCCGGCTTTTTGGCTGTGGCGCAGACGACGGGTCGTCGACCCTGACGCCAGCGCCCGACAATAGCATTTTGGCGGCTTCCTTCGCGGCCCGCGCCATGGCGGGATCGTCGCGCACCAGATCTTGCGCGATCGAGCCGTCGACCAGCAGCACAAGCTGCGTGGCGAGGCCCTCGGGATCGGCAACGCCGATTTTCACCAGCAGATCGCGGAACCAGAGGCGGCGGCTTTCCTTGAAGGCGACCGCGATCTTGCGCACTGACGGGTTCTCCGGGCCCACCTCGGCCACGGCGTTGACGAAGGGACAGCCGCGAAATTCCTTCGACGCAAAGCGCCGCTCCAGCGAATCGAAGATGCCGAGAATTTGCTCCACGGGAGACTTGTCGGAGGGCGGCCGTTGCACGGAACGCCGGTCCAGATAGGCCGATATCAGCGCATCCTTCGACGGAAAGTGGTTGTAGAGCGTACGCTTGCTGATGCCGATTTCGGCCGCAATGGTATCGACGCCGATCGCCCTGATACCCCTGAGATAAAACAGCCTGTCGGCGGTCTCCAGGATCCGCTCTTTCATGGTCGGTTTGGTCGTCGGGCTTGCCATGCGAACGCGCGATATCCTCATGCCCTGGCAACAACGCTTCGACTATAGCGTAGGTAAACAGGTCTGTGTACCCTATTGCGAACGACAAAAGGCTGCGTGGTCGCCCGCAGCAGGTCAAGGGAGAATGAGAACCGTGCCCAAAACAGCGCCCTTGTTGCAGGTGTTGCGTCCCACGCTTCCGATCCTGATCGGCACCTCCCTCATGCTGACCTTGAGCATGGGGCTGCGCCAGTCGCTCGGCATCTTCATGCAGCCCTTGACGCATGACATTGGCATTTCCGTCTCCGATTTCACGCTGGCGATCGCCGTGCAAAACCTCGCCTGGGGATTTCTGCAGCCCTTGGCCGGCGCGCTGACGGTCCGTTTCGGCTTCCGCCCAATCATGGTGCTAGGCGCCGCCGCCTATATCGCGGGTCTTGTGCTGATGGCAACCGCGCATGGTCTTCTGAGCGTGATGATCGGTGGAGGCCTTCTGATCGGAATCTCGCTCGCCTGCACGGCGGCGGCGATTGCGATGTCGGTTGCGGCGCGCGCGGTGCCCGAGACAGTGCGCTCCACCGTGCTTGGCCTCGTTTCCGGTGCAGGCTCGCTGGGCGCGCTTCTGTCGGCGCCGATCGGACAAATGCTCAATGCCGGCTATGGCTGGCGGGTCGGGCTCGCCGGCTTTGTGGTGCTGGCGATTGCGATGATCCCGGCAGCCTGGTTTGCCGGCCGCGTCGATGCCGTTCCGCTGCCAAAACCTTCGCGCGACGACATCGGTGACAGTTCGGCGGGCGCGGCGGTCAGACTTGCATTCGGCAATGCTTCGTTCGTAGTGATGACCTGCGCCTATTTCGTCTGCGGCATGCAGCTCGTCTTCCTGACCACGCATCTGCCGTCGTATCTGGCGATCTGCGGCATGGACCCGATGCTGAGCGCGCAGACGCTTGGCATGATCGGCGGCTTCAACGTGCTCGGCAGCATCTTCTTCGGCTGGGCCGGGCAGCGCTGGAGCAAGCTCGCGCTGCTAGGGGGCATTTATATCCTGCGTTCGCTCGCGCTGGCCTGGTACTTCACGCTGCCGCCGACGCCGGCCACGACGCTCCTGTTCGGCGCGATCATGGGATTCTTGTGGATGGGCGTCGGTCCGCTGGTTGCGGGCGCCGTCGCCGAAATGTTCGGCCTGAAATGGCAAGCGATGATCCAGGGCCTCGCCTTCATGAGTCATCAAGTCGGCAGCTTCCTCGGCGCGTTCGGCGGAGGGCTCCTCTACGATTCACTGGGGTCCTACACGATGGCCTGGCGGATCGGTGTTGCGCTCGGGCTTGCCGGCGGCATCGTCCAGGTTGCGTTCGCGCTGATCAGGCCGACCGCGCCGCCGATGCTGAAGACGGCATAAAACAAAAACGGGGCCCGAGGCCCCGTTCGTTTCCGTCGCGAATATCGCGCGGTCTTACTTGATCTTGGATTCCTTGAACTCGACGTGCTTGCGCGCGACCGGATCGTATTTCTTCTTCACGAGCTTGTCGGTCATGGTGCGCGAGTTCTTCTTGGCGACGTAGTAGAAGCCGGTGTCCGCCGAAGAAACGAGCTTGACCTTGATGGTGACGGCCTTGGCCATGTCTTAAAACCTCAGATGTCAGGGTGAAAAGCCGGCCCACGGCCTGCATTTGCGCCGCAACCTAGCCTCAAACCGCCCAAAGTCAAGGTTTGAGGCTAAATATCTGCAAAATAGGGGGTATTTACCTCTCAAAGAAGCGGTTTTTCGGCCGCGGCAGGCCCAGATTTTCGCGCAGGGTTCGTCCTTCATATTCCTTCCGGAAGATCCCGCGCTTCTGCAGTTCCGGCACCACCTTGTCGACGAAGTCGGTCAGGCCGGCGGGCAGGTACGGGAACATGATGTTGAAGCCGTCGCTGCCGTAACTGGTCAGCCATTCTTCCATCTGGTCGGCGATCGACTGCGGCGTGCCGACGAACGACAACCCGCCATAGCCGCCGACGCGCTGGGCGAGCTGGCGCACCGTGAGCTTGTCGCGCGCGGCCAGGTCGACCATCCTCTGACGGCCGCTCTTGCTCGCATTGGTTTCGGGGATCGGCGGCAGTTGTCCGTCGGGATCAAAACCCGAAGCATCGGTGCCCAGGATCACTGAGAGCGAAGCTATGGCGCTGTCGTAATGCACTCGGCTGTCGAGCAGCGCGCGCTTTTCCTTGGCTTCCTCGATGCTGTCGCCGACCACGACGAATGCGCCCGGCAGGATTTTCAGATGCTCGGGGTTGCGCCCGATCTTCTCCATCCGCCCCTTGATATCAGCGTAAAGTTTTTGTCCGTCTGCGAGACTTCCGCCGCCGGTGAAGACGGCCTCGGCGGTTTCCGCCGCGAGCTGCCGTCCGTCGTCGGAAGCACCGGCCTGAACGATGACCGGCCAGCCTTGCACGGGGCGTGCGATGTTGAGCGGGCCGCGCACCGACAGATATTTGCCCTTGTGGTCGAGCGTGTGCATCCTCTCGGGATCGAAGTAGAGACCGCTTTCGACGTCCTTCACAAAGGCATCGTCGGCAAACGAGTCCCACAGCCCAGTCACTACGTCGTAGAATTCGCGGGCGCGCTTGTAGCGCTCGGCGTGCTCCATGTGCTCGTCGAGCCCGAAGTTCAGCGCCGCATCCGGGTTTGACGTCGTGACGATATTCCAACCCGCCCGTCCTCCGCTCAAATGGTCGAGTGACGCGAAACGCCGGGCGATGTGGTAGGGCTCGTCAAACGTGGTCGAACCCGTTGCGATCAGCCCGATGCGCTCAGTCACGGCTGATAACGCCGATAACAGCGTAAACGGCTCGAACGACGTCACCGTGTGGCTGCGCTTGAGCGCATTGATCGGCATGTTGAGCACGGCGAGGTGATCAGCCATGAAGAAGGCGTCGAACCTGCCGGCTTCCAGCTTCTGGGCGAACTGCTTGATGTGGGAAAAACTGAAGTTGGCGTCGGGCCACGCACCGGGATAGCGCCACGCGCCGGTATGAATGCTGATCGGCCGCATGAACGCGCCGAGCTTGAGTTGCCGTTGTGCCATCGCCCCATATCCTTGCCGTTATCGTTGCATGGAGAGATAGGCACGGCGGGCCGCATCGCCATCGGCAACCAGTCAGAAGATTATTTTGTTTTTGGAAGGTGAAGCGACAAAGGCGTTATGCTGATGGGCTTTGGAGCGCGCCCAAAATGTCCCGGTGCATCTTGCCGCTATAGAAATGGTAGAACGGCACGTCAGCGTCGTGGCGCAGCGCGCCGGTACCGAGACGCTTGTCCAATTCGTTCAGCACATTTTTCGTCATCGGGTGCAGGTCGGCGAGCGGCTTTGAGCCGAGCTCGACCCAGACCAGTTCGACCAGCTCCGCGTCGGCATGAATGACACCCTCGACGCGGTGCGCAATTGTCGAGGCGTCGGCCGTGAAAAAACGCGTATCGAAGCGCCGGACACGGCCGGGCGGGGTGATCGCGCGGGCAATCAAGAACAGGCCGGATGGGTCGGGCAGGAGGCCGGCGTCGGCAAAGGGTTGCCACGGGCCCGACAACGCCGGCGCAACGCCGTCTTGCTTGCGTCCCAGGCACAAACCGGTTTCCTCGCAGGCTTCGCGGATGGCGGCAACCGCGAGCGAGCGAGCACGCGCTGATGTGATCTTGGGACTGCCTTTCAGCAGGTTTGCTTCAAGGGCTGCGGGAATGGATGCGGCCACCGGCACCCGTCCGTCAGCCGTATCGACGCGCCCGCCCGGAAAAACGAATTTGCCGGGCATGAACACCACCTTGTCGTGACGCCGGCCCACCAGGACTTTTGGAATCGCACCGGAACGATCGACCAGGATCAGCGTCGCGGCATCGACCGGGCGGCGATAGGGGTGATGATCGGCCTCTTTCTCCTCAGTTCCGGCTTCGCTCATAGTTTCGTGACGACCTTTTCCTAGACCAGCGTGTCTGGCTCGGGATTCGCTTCGTCAAATCCGTGCATGCGTAACGCCCATTGTATCCCGACAACGGCGCCCTTGACGGGCTGCAACAGCCCCAGCGAGGCGACGAAGGTCAGAGGCAGATAGATCGCAAGCTGAAGCGCCATCGGCGGCGAATAGTTGGTTTCGATCATCAGTGCGAGTGGCACCACGATATGGCCGACGATGACAATGACGAGATAGGCGGGCAGATCGTCGGCACGGTGCGGCGTGAAGTCCAGACCGCACACCGAGCAGGCGTCATCGACTTTCAGGAAGGCGCGAAACAGCTTGCCTTCGCCGCAGCGCGGGCAGCGGCCGCGAAAGCCGCGCTTCAAGGCCTGCCAGACGTCGCGCTTCTCCTTAAGCGCAGTGTTCTGGCTCCAGACCGTCGGATGGGTGCTCACCGTTTCCATGACTTGCCTTTCTTCTTGCCAGCCTTGTCCGGCTTGCGGCGCTTTTTACGCGCGTCTCGTCCCGGATAGACCTTGTTACCGGGATGGCTCTTGGCCTTCCTGAAATCACGGCGATGCGCGCGCGCTGCGACCTGACCTTCAGATAACAACTCGAACCGCAATGCGCCAGCAACTGGCGCAGCTTCTACCAGACGAACGTCGACGACGTCACCGAGCCGGTGCATGGCACCACTGCGTGAGCCGATCAGCGCATGGCGCGTCTCGTCATGGTTGAAATACTCGTCCCCCAGCGATCGCACCGGGATCAGCCCATCGGCGCCGGTATCAGTCAGCTTCACGAATAGACCTGCGCGGGTGACGCCGGAGATGCGCCCCTGAAAGGTGGCGCCGATGCGATCAGCGAGAAAATGCGCGATCAGCCGGTCGGCCGTTTCGCGCTCGGCCTTCATGGCGCGGCGCTCGGTGACGGAGATTTGCGCGGCGACCTCGCCAAGATTTTCTATCGTTTCATTGTCGGGCATGGCGCCTTCGCCGAGCCCGAGCGAACGGATCAGGGCGCGGTGAACGACAAGATCGGCGTATCGCCTGATGGGCGAGGTGAAATGCGCATAGCGACGCAGGTTGAGGCCGAAGTGGCCGTAATTCTCGGCCGAATATTCAGCCTGCGCCTGCGACCGCAGCACCACCTCGTTCACCAGCGACTCGGCATCGTGTCCCTTGACCTGCGCCAGCACGCGGTTGAACACGGTCGGCCGCAACGCGCCGGCTTTTGCGAACGGCAGGTCCAGCGTCTTCAGGAATTCCTGCAGTGCGTGGACTTTTTCGAGCGTCGGCTCGTCGTGCACGCGATAGATCAGCGGCAGCGACTTCTTTTCAAGCATTTCGGCCGCGGCGACGTTGGCCAGAATCATGAACTCTTCAATCAGCCTGTGCGCATCTAACCGTTCCGGCACGACGACGCGGTCGACCGTGCCGTCGGCCTTCAGCAGGATCTTGCGCTCGGGCAGGTCGAGGTCGAGCGGATCGCGCTCGTCACGGGCGCGCTTGACCGTCGCATAGGCAGCATAAAGCGGCTTCAGGATTTTATCGAGCAGGGGGCCCGTGGTGTCGTCGGGACGGCCGTCGATGGCGGCCTGCGCCTGCGCATAAGCGAGCTTCGCGGCCGAACGCATCAGCACGCGATGGAATGTGTGCGAGCGCTTTCGCCCGTCCGCGCCGATCACCATGCGCACCGCGAGCGCGCCGCGCGGCTCGCCCGGCACCAGCGAGCACAGATTGTTGGAGATGCGCTCAGGCAGCATCGGCACCACGCGGTCCGGGAAATAGACCGAATTGCCGCGTTCCAGCGCGTCGTGATCGAGCGCCGAGCCCGGACGGACGTAGAAGGCGACGTCGGCGATCGCGACATGGACGATGAAGCCGCCTTTGTTGTTCGGATCGGAATCAGCTACGGCGTGGACCGCGTCGTCGTGGTCCTTGGCGTCCGGCGGATCGATGGTGACGAGCGGAACGTCGCGCCAGTCCTCGCGGCCTTTCAGCGTCGGCGGCTGGGCTGCGTCAGCCTCCGCGAGTGCGCTCTTCGAAAAGGCTTGCGGAATGTCGTGGGCGTGGATCGCGATCAGGCTGATCGCCTTTTCGGAGGCGATTGATCCGAGCCGCTCCTTGACCTTGCCCGAGGCGAGGCCAAAGCCGCGCGAACGGACGAGATCGACGCTGACGAGGTCACCGTCTTCGGCGCCCTGCGTATCCGCCTTGGCGATGTTCAATTCGCGCCCGGCCTGTTTCTTGTCGACCGGGATCAGGCGACCGCCGCCATCGGGGTTTTTTCGGAACAGGCCGAGCACGCGCGTCTTGGCGTGATCGAGAACTTTGAGGATCCGCCCGCGATAGGCGACGCCGTCACGGACGCGTTCGTCGAGCTTTTCGACGCGGAGCAGCGCGCGGTCGCCGACACCGGCCGCAGTGCCGGGCTTTGCCCGACGCGGCATATGGATTCGAATTTTCGGCGGTTCGCCGCTTTCGACCTCGTCCCATTCCGCAGGCACCGCGAGCAACTCGCCGTCGCTGTCGCGCTTGGTGATGTCGGCCAGCAAGGTCGCGGGCAGGCCGGGCTCGACGATATCCTTGCCTTGCTTCTTGATGACGCCTTCGTCAGCGAGCTCCCGAAGCAACTGTTTCAGCGCCGCGCGGTCGGCATTCTTCAGGCCGAACTCGCGCGCGATCTCGCGGGTCCCGATCTTTCCCGGATGCGCGCGGATGAAGGCGACGATGGCGTCCGTCGAGGGAAAGCCGCTGTCGCGTTGTTTGGCCACACTAGTGCCCACTTTCCGAAGTTCGTGCACCATCTCAGCACCCACCTTTCACGAACTTCGGAAAGTCATGGGCACTAGCAAACTTAAAACTATAGTGCCGCTTTCCATTTGAAGTTCCCGAACGAAATTCGCCGCTTGTGGTGCGGGAACTTCAAATGGGCGGCACTATCCGCTTGCCTTATCCACTTGCTTTGCCGGCGCTCTTTTTGGCGGCGGGTTTGGCGGCCTTTTTGGCCGAGGTCTTCTTGGCCGTCACCGGCGCGCGCGCCTTGGAGGTCGATTCCGATTTCGGCTTGGCGGCCGATTTTTTCGCAACCGCCTTCTTCGCAGGACTGGCTGCACTATCCGCGTCCGATTTGGCCGCAGCGGCCTTTTCGGCCTTCGGCTTGGCCGCCTTCTTGGCCCCTCGCTTTGCGCCGCCGCCCTTGGCCGCGCGCTCGTCGAGCAATGCGATCGCCTCGGCGAGCGTGATGGTGTCTTGCGTCTGTTCGCCCGGAATGGTCGCGTTGATGCCGCCGGCGGTGACATAGGCGCCATAGCGGCCTTTCTTGGCCGCGACCGCGCCGAGCGTCGGATGATCGCCCAATGGCTTGCCAGGATCGGCGCCAAAACGCCGGCCGCTTGGACCTTTTGCCACCTTCTCGGCGATGAGTGTCACCGCGCGGTTGAGACCGATGTCAAAGACTTCGTCGCCGGCCTCCAAGCTCGCATAGGTTTTCTCGTGCTTGACGAACGGCCCGAAGCGCCCGAGACCCGCCGTAATCGGCTGACCGGTTTCCGGATGCAGGCCGATTTCGCGCGGCAGCGACAGCAGCTTGAGCGCGAGGTCAAGCTCAACGTCCGCCGGTGAGGTGCCTTTCGGAATGCCGGCGCGTTTCGGCTTCTCGCCTTCTTCGTAATCCTTTTGCTCACCGAGCTGGATATAGGGCCCGAAACGCCCGGCCTTCACGAACACGTCGCGGCCGGTCTGCGGGTCCTGACCCAGCAGACGGTCGGCACTGGCTTCGCTGTCGGCGGCGAGCGGACGCGTATAACGGCATTCCGGATAGTTGGTGCAGCCGACGAAGGCACCGAACTTGCCGGCTTTCAGATTGAGCTTGCCGTTGCCGCAGCTCGGGCATTGCCGGATATCGCCGCCATCCGCGCGGGGCGGGTAGATATGCGGGCCCAACATCTCGTCCAGCGCATCGAGCACCTCGGCGACGCGGAGGTCCTTGATGTCGTTGACCGCGCCGATGAAACCGCGCCAGAAATCCCTCAGCACCTCCTGCCAGGAAATCTCGTTGTTCGAGATGCGGTCAAGCTGCTCTTCCAATCCCGCGGTGAAGTCGTATTCGACATAGCGGGCAAAGAAGTTTTCCAGGAACGCGACGACGACGCGGCCCTTGTCCTCGCCATGCAGGCGCTTCTTCTCCAGCCGGACATAGCCGCGGTCCTTCAGCACCTGAAGGATCGATGCATAGGTCGAGGGACGGCCGATGCCGAGTTCTTCCATGCGCTTCACGAGCGAGGCTTCGGAGAAGCGCGGCGGCGGCTCGGTGAAGTGCTGCGTGACGGCGAGGTCCCGACGCTTGACATTTTCGCCCTCGCTCATCGCGGGCAGGCGGCGGCTTTCCTCATCGTCCGGATCGTCGTCGCGGCCTTCCTGATAGAGCGCGAGAAAACCGTCGAACTTGATCACCTGGCCGGAGGCGCGCAATTCGAGCGCCCGGGCGCCGGCCTTCGCCGTGATGTCGACGGTGGTGCGCTCGAGTTCGGCCGACTCCATCTGGCTCGCGATCGTGCGGGTCCAGATCAGGTCATAAAGCTTGGCCTGCTCGGCATCGAGCCTTCGGCGCATGTCGTTCGGCCGTCGCGACAAATCGGTCGGGCGGATCGCTTCGTGCGCTTCCTGCGCGTTCTTGGCCTTGGCCTGATACTGGCGCGGCGCATCCGGAACATAGGCGTTGCCGTAATCCTCGCCGATCACTTTCCGCGCCTGCGTGATCGCGGAGCCGTCGATCTGCACGCCGTCGGTTCGCATATAAGTAATGAGACCGGTGGTCTCGCCGCCGATATCGATGCCCTCATAAAGCCGCTGCGCGATCCGCATGGTGTGCGCAGGCGCGAAGCCGAGCTTGCGGCTCGCTTCCTGTTGCAGCGTCGAGGTGGTGAAGGGGGCTTGCGGGTTGCGCCGCGCGGGCTTTGCCTCGACGGAGGTGACCGTGAAAGTGGCGGTCTCCAGTGCCTTCTTGAAATCTTCGGCTTCCTTGCCGGTGCCGATATCGAGGCGCAGGATCTTCTTGCCGTCGGCGCCGACGAGCCGCGCTTCAAATGTTTCGCCGCGCGGGGTGGTCAGTGTTGCCACCAGCGACCAGTATTCGCGAGGTACGAATTTTTCGATTTCAAGTTCGCGGTCGCAGACCAGCCGCAAGGCGACCGACTGCACGCGGCCGGCCGAGCGGGCGCCGGGCAGCTTGCGCCACAAGACAGGAGAGAGCGTGAAGCCGACGAGATAATCGAGCGCCCGGCGCGCCATATAGGCGTCGACCAATGCGCCGTCGATCTGACGCGGATGCTTCATCGCGTCGGTGATTGCCTGCTTGGTGATGGCGTTGAACACGACGCGCTCGATCGCCTGATCCTTCAGCGCGCGCTTTTCCTTCAACACCTCCAGAACGTGCCAGGAGATCGCTTCGCCTTCGCGATCAGGGTCGGTAGCCAGGATGAGCTTGTTCGCACCCTTCAAGGCCTTGGCGATATCGTTCAGCCGGCCGGAGGCTTTGGGGTCGACTTCCCAGATCATCTGGAAATTGGCGTCCGGATCAACCGATCCGTTCTTGGCGGGGAGGTCGCGAACATGGCCGAAAGACGCCAGCACTTCATAGGAAGCGCCCAGATACTTGTTGATCGTCTTAGCCTTGGCAGGCGACTCCACAATGACGATATTCATGTCATTCCAATAGCTTAGGGAAAAAAGAAGGGCCGGTTCCGCGAGACTCGCGTCGGCCGTTCCGGACCGAACATGGGTGGTGAGGCCGTCCCTGTCAAATCGCCAGCAGTTGAAAGCAGGCAAAAGCGGGTGATTCCCACCTCATAATAGTTGTAAAATATGCATCATAAGTTGTATTTGAAGCGGCAAATGGTCTCCTGGGAACAGACGGCTCAACCGGTCGTCCGGCGTTTCCGCGTAGTCAGAGGGCGGGGCTTCAGTGTGGTGTCGCCGATCTCAAGGAGCCGCCCGTCCTGGGCGTGAAGTTCGAGCTTGCGGACCGGCAAGCCTTTCTCCCGATCGACCAGCAAGGTGGCGATCTCTTCCGGGTGGCCATCGAAGGCCTCGCTCCATTGTCGTAGCGCGACGATGACGGGAAACAGCCCGCGGCCTTTCTCGGTCAGGATGTATTCCTGATAGGCGCTGCCGTCGGAGACCGGCGCGGTCGAGAGGATTCCTTCATCGACCAGCATGCGCAGGCGTGCCGTGAGGATGTTTTTCGCAAGGCCCAGACTCTTCTGAAACTCGCCAAAGCGGCGGCGGCCGAGCATGGCGTCGCGGATGATCAGGAGCGACCACCAGTCGCCGATCACGTCGAGCGCGCGCGCGATCGGGCACTCATCGCCCTCAAAGCTCGTCCGTTTCATCGGCGTCCTCCATCTCATGGAAGCCATGACCCGCGAGGCGGCATCACGGTCTTGTGTGGTTGCAATATTAAACCACGTGGCCTATGTGGGCCAAGAAGTTTAATAATGCAACCACATCAGGAGATGGTCATGACTAACAGGCTCGCAAACAAGACGGCGTTGATCACGGGCGGCAACAGCGGCATCGGGCTTGCGACCGCAAAGCTGTTCGTGGCCGAAGGCGCCAGGGTGACGATCACCGGCCGCAATCAAGAGACGCTTGCGGCGGCCGCGAAAGAATTGGGGCCGAATGCGCTGGCCATCGTCGCTGATGCCAACGACGTTGCCGCAACGGAAGCTGCGGTGAAGCAGGCGGCGGAGAAATTCGGCAAGATCGACATTGTATTCGCCAATGCCGGCATTCCCGGCCTGACGCCGGTCGGCGAGACCGCACCGGAAGCCTTCGAGCAGGTGATCCGCACCAATCTCACGTCGGTATTTTTCACGGTGCAGGCGGCATTGCCATACCTGAACGATAACGCCTCGATCATCCTCAATGGCTCGGTGATCTCCGTGCTCGGCAATCCCGGCTGGTCCGCCTATGCGGCGACCAAGGCTGGCGTCAATGCGATGGCGCGGGTGATGGCGTCGGAACTGTCGCCGCGTGGTATCCGGGTGAATGTCGTGGCGCCGGGC
Source organism: Bradyrhizobium sp. (assembly GCF_035652035.1). Lineage (GTDB taxonomy): Bacteria > Pseudomonadota > Alphaproteobacteria > Rhizobiales > Xanthobacteraceae > Bradyrhizobium. The sequence goes on along the minus strand of NZ_DASREO010000031.1, from coordinate 12,562 downwards.
GCCGTTCGCACGCCGATCTGGAATAGCGTCGCGCCGACGGCCGATGCCTTCGCCGCGCTGGAAAAGCGCATCGCTGGCGTAACGCCGCTCGGCCGCATCGCCGAGCCCGACCATATTGCCAAGACCGTGCTGTTCCTTGCTTCCGACGACGCAGCCCATGTTCAGGGCCAGGAGATATTCGTCGATGGTGGCGCGACCAGTTCGCCTGCAGGCGCGCCGGTCTTCCGAGGATAATCATAAAGTAATGAGTGAGCCCGCTGCCACGACGGCAGCGGGCTCTTTCATGTTTACGCCGCGCGCAGATTGGTGACGGCTTGCAGCGCGCTTGTGAGCGCCTTCTTGCGGTGCTCGGGACCAAGCTGAATTCCGTCCGCGGAAATGAACTCGAGCTTTGTCACGCCGATGAAGCCGAACACGCCGCGCAAATAGGATTCCAGATGTTCCAGCGCGGCAATCGGCGTGCCCGGACCGTAAAAGCCGCCGCGCGAGATCGCGACGATGACGCGCTTGTCGCCGGCCAATCCTTGCGGGCCCTGCTCGCCGTATTTGAAGGTCTTGCCAGCGATGACGATGCGATCGATCCAGGCCTTGAGCTGGCTCGGAATGGTGAAGTTGTACATCGGCGCGCCGAGTACGACGGTATCGGCGGCGAGAAACTCGTCCAGCACCACTGCGCCCGCTGCGAGTTCCTGCGCAACGTCAGCGCTCGGACTGGCGCCCTGCGCGGCGGCAAGATGCGCGCCGGAAAGATGCGACAGCGGGGTGGAACTCAGGTCGCGGTAGGTCACATTGAGATCCGGTGTTGTCTGGCGCAGCCGGTCGACGATCGCCGCCGACACTTGCCGGCTGATCGAATTGGGGCCGAGCACGCTGGAATCGATGTGGAGCAGTTTTTTCATGGAGTCACCCTTGGTATTGGTTTGTAACCAACGCTATATGAGTGACTAGCTAGACCCCACAAGAACGCACTTTTTTGAGCTCAGGGCACATCTTTGAAACCGACTAACAGCAAGGTTCCCGCTCTTCCGACCCTACCGGACCCGCATGCGGATTGCCGGGGCGTTGCCTCGGTGCTGGCACGGGTCGGCGACAAATGGAGCGTCTTCGTCATCATGATGCTGTTCGACGGGCCGAAGCGCTTCAACGAGATCAAGCGCCTCGTCGCCGGCATTTCTCAGCGCATGCTGACGCTCACCTTGCGTGGCCTGGAGCGCGACGGCCTCGTCACGCGCACCATTTTCCCGACCATTCCGCCGCGGGTCGATTACGAGCTGACCGATCTCGGACGCGGCTTGAGCAAACCCGTCATTGCGCTTGGCGAATGGGCCAAGGCGCATCAGCCCGAGATCGAAGCGGCGCGCGAGCGTTTCGACGGCCGCAAGGAAGCGGCCGAGTAAGACTAGATCAGCGAGATCAAGCCGCCGCCGTGCCGCTCCAGCCTTCCTGCGAGTTCAAGCTCGAGCAGCACGGTCCGCACCACGGCAGGTGAGGCGCCTGACAGGCGGATCAAATCATCGAGTTGGACCGGCGTTGGGCCGAGCAGATTGACGACGCGTTCGCGCATCGCGCCATCGGGATCGGGCGCCAGCGGCTCGACATCATCTTCACGCAAGTTCAGCGGCCGGCCCATGATCGGCTCGACTGCCTGGATCACGTCGGAGGCTTCCGTAATCAGCGTCGCGCCTTGCTTGATCAGGCCGTTGGTGCCGGCCGCGCGCGGATCGAGCGGCGAGCCCGGCACGGCAAACACCTCGCGGCCCTGTTCGTTGGCGAGGCGCGCGGTGATCAGCGAGCCCGAGCGCAGCGCTGCCTCGACCACGACGACGCCAAGCGAGACACCCGCGACCAGCCGGTTGCGCCGTGGAAAATCATGCGCGCGTGCGACATAGCCCGGCGGCATTTCCGAGATCGCAGCGCCCGAAGCGAGCAGGCTTTGCAGCAAGTCGGTATGCTCAGGTGGATAGATCCGGTCATGACCGCCGGCGAGCACGGCCAGCGTGGCGCCTTCGATCGAGGCGCGATGCGCGGCCTGGTCGATTCCGCGCGCCAATCCTGACGCGACGACGAAGCCGGCATCGGCGAGGTCGCGCGCCAGCACGCTTGCGAATTTCAATCCCGCGGCTGATGCGTTGCGCGAGCCGACAATCGCGATCATCGGCCGCATCATGGTGTCGATGACGCCGCGCACGCCGAGCAGCGGTGGCGCATCATCGAGCTCGGTCAGCCGCGGCGGGTAGCCGTTCTCGCCAGGCGCGATCAGGCTGACGCCGAGTCTGGCGCAGGCTTCCAGCTCCGCGCGGGCATCCGCTTCGCTCGGAATACGCTGCGGCTTTGAGGCGCCACCGCGACGGGCGAGATCGGGCAGCCTTTCGAGAGCAGCCCGTGCGCTGCCGAAATGACGAACCAGCGAGCGAAACGTCCGTGGCCCGACATTGTCGGACCGGATCAGCCGCAAGCGGTCGATGCGCTCAGCGCCGGTGATCTCTGTCATGGCGGGTGTTCGTGTGTCCATTCAACCAGAATGGATCAACCCGCGCGGACAGGGAAGGGGGCTCGGCCTCGCAACCCAGTCCCGTCATGGCGGCCCTTGTCCCCGCCATGCCAGCCTTGCTACGCATTTGGCCAACAAGAACCGGGACGCCCGGCATGATGCCGGACATGAAGGAAAAATCCCATGATCTCGCTCGCCGACCAGAAACGCCGCATCGAACAGGGCAAGCTCACACCGGAAGGCGCGCTCGCGGAATCGCTTGCCGCCATCGACAAGCACGAAGCTGATATCAAGGCCTTCGTCACGCGAGCGAAAAATCCGAAGGCGCAGGCGCAAGGCCCGCTCGCCGGCATCGCGGTCGGCATCAAGGACATCATCGATACGGCGGATCTGCCGACCGAAATGGGCGCGCCGTCGATTTATAAAGGCAATCAGCCGCGCGCCGATGCGCCCATCGTGATGCAGCTCAAGCTGGCTGGCGCCACCGTCGCTGGCAAGACCACGACCACGGCTTTTGCGGCGAATGATCCGACGCCGACGCTCAACCCGCGCAATCGGGCGCACACGCCGGGCGGCTCGTCATCCGGTTCGGCGGCGGCGGTTGGCGCGGGCATGTTGCCGCTCGCGGTCGGCACGCAGACCGGCGGTTCGGTGATCCGGCCCGCGTCGTTCTGCGGCGTCGCGGCGATCAAACCGTCTTATCGGCTTTTGCCGCCCGTCGGCGTCAAATGCTTTTCCTGGACGCTCGACACCGTCGGGCTGTTTGCGGCGGGCGTCGAGGATGTCGCGATTGCGCTTAGCGTCATCACCGGCCGCAGCGAATTGAACGCGGCTGAGATGACGTCGCCTCGCATCGGCGTGGTGACGCAGGATTTTGCCGGTCCGCCTGAGGCAGGCGGGGCAGAGGCCTTGCAGCATGCGGCGCGCGCAGCGGCGAAAGCCGGTGCTTCGGTGCGCGAGTTGAAGATGCCCGACATCGTCGCGGAAGCCTGGAAGATTCACAACGTCGTGCAGCAGTTCGAGGCGCACCAGGCTTTCGCCTGGGAGTATCGCCAGAATTACGACATCTTCCCGCCGATGCTGCGCCGGCGGATGGACGACAGCCGTCAATACACCGCGGCCGATTACGACGCCGCGCGTATCGTTGCCGTGAAGGCGCGCGCCGCCTTGAGCGAAATCTTCAAGGATATCGACGTGCTGCTCGCGCTGTCGGCGCCGGGCGTCCCGCCGAAGGGTTTGGATTCGACCGGCGATCCCCGTTACAACGCGCTTTGGACCTTGATGGGCACGCCTTGCGTCAACGTGCCGGCCTATATCGCCGATGGCAACTTGCCGGTCGGCGTGCAGACGATTGCCGATTACGGCGATGACGCGAAGGCGATCGCGGCCGCGCGCTTCATGGAGCGGGCGCTGAAATCGTAAGTTTTTGTTTGAGCATGATCTCCGCGCAAACGCTTCGCGTTTGTCGCGAGGGAAAACCGGTTCCCACTTTTCCGGATCATGCTCTATTTCTGCCCGATCTTGCCTTCGGTGCCGGCCATCAGCCGGCTGATGTTGGCGCGGTGCATGTAGATCAGGAGCAAGGACACCAGCGCCGACAGCTCCGCAAGCGTTGGGTGACCGGACCACCACAGGAAGATCGGCGTCACGACGCTTGCGATCAGCGCCGAAAGCGATGAGTAGCGCGAGATCACAGCGGTGATGAGCCAGACGACGCAAAACACGATCGCGGCCGGCCAGAACAGGCCGATCAGGATGCCGATATAGACCGCGACGCCTTTGCCGCCTTTGAACTTGAGCCAGACCGGAAAGAGATGGCCGAGAAAGGCGCCGAGCCCGGCCAGCATTGCGGCTTCCGCGCCGCCATAGCTCGCAATGATGACGGCAACCGTGCCTTTGAGCGCATCGAGGATCAGCGTCGCAGCCGCGAGCCCTTTCCGTCCCGTGCGCAGCACATTGGTCGCGCCGATATTGCCGGAACCGATTGAGCGCAGGTCTTCGGTGCCGGCAAGTTTTGTCAGGACCAGACCGAAGGGGATCGAGCCGAGGAGATAACCGATGATGAAAGCGAGCGGCAGCCACACGTTTGCGGACATTTCGGCCTCCCCGTGATCCGCTACTGTCGCACGTGTCTAGACGTGTTCATAGACCGTTCGTCCGCCGACGATCGTGCGTACCACCCGACCGGAAAAGCGCGCTTCGTCGAAGGGCGTGTTCTTGCATTGCGACTTGAGGTCGGCGGGATCGAGCACCCAAGGCGTATCGGTGTCGATCACGATCACGTCAGCCGGCGAGCCCGGCCGCAGCGATCCGCCGGGCAGCCCCAGCAGTTCGGCGGGCCGTGTCGACATCACGCGAATGAGGGTCTTGAAATCCATTTCGCCCTGATGGATCAGCCTTAAGCCGGCCGGCAGCATGGTCTCGAGCCCGATCGCGCCAAAGGCGGCTTCCGCAAACGGCAGGCGCTTGACTTCGACGTCCTGCGGATTGTGGTCGGACATGATCACATCGATCAGGCCGGAAGCGACCGCGTCGACCAGCGCGCGGCGATCGTCCTCGGTGCGCAGCGGCGGACACAGTTTCAGGAACGTGCGGTAGGGACCGATGTCGTTCTCGTTCAGCGTGATGTGGTTGATCGAGACCGAAGCGGACACGTCGAGGCCGGACTCGCGGGCGCGCCTGAGGATGTCGAGCGACTCCCTGCATGAGAGCGAGCCGGCGTGATAGCGGCCGCCGGTCAGCGCCACGAGGCGCATGTCGCGCTCAAGCATCACGGCTTCCGCGGCGGTCGGAATGCCCATCAACCCGAGGCGCGTGGCGAACTCGCCCTCGTTCATGACGCCTTCGCCGACCAGATGCGGGTCTTCGGTGTGATGCACGATCAGCGCGTCGAAGTCGCGCGCGTAAGTGAGCGCGCGCCGCATCACCTGCGCATTGGTGACGCTCTTGTCGCCGTCGGTGAAGGCAACCGCACCCGCGGCCTTCAGCAGACCAATCTCGGTCATCTCGACGCCGGCGAGGCCCTTTGTGAGCGCCGCCATCGGATGGATGTTGACGATCGCGGTGTCGCGGGCGCGCCGCAGCACGAAGTCGACGGTCGCCGAATTGTCGATGACCGGCGAGGTCGACGGCTGGCACACGATGGTGGTGATGCCGCCGGTCGCGGCCGCCTGGCTCGCGGAGGCGAAGGTCTCGCGGTGACTTGCGCCGGGTTCGCCGACGAAAGCGCGCATGTCGACCAGGCCGGGCGCGACGATCTTGCCGGCGCAATTGACGATGTCGGTGCCCTCGGGCACGCCGGCAGCACCAATGCCGCGCTTGTTGTCGCGGATGAGGCCATCGGCGATCAGGACATCGCCGGGCCCATCGAAATCGCGCGAGGGATCGATGACGCGGGCGTTGGCGAGAAGAATGGGGCGGCGATCGGTTAACATGATTTCACGCGTTCGGCAGGTTGCGGGCGAGCGCTTCCAGCACCGCCATGCGCACTGCCACTCCCATTTCGACCTGCTCGCGGATCAGCGACTGCGCGCCGTCGGCGACGATGGAGTCGATTTCGACGCCCCGGTTCATCGGGCCCGGATGCATCACGAGCGCATCGGGCTTGGCGTAAGCGAGCTTCTTCTGGTCGAGCCCGAAGTAGTGGAAATATTCGCCGCTCGACGGCACGAACGAGCCGTTCATGCGCTCGCGTTGCAGACGGAGCATCATGACGATGTCAGCGCCTTCGAGGCCCTCGCGCATGTCGCGGGCCACCTCGACGCCCATGCGCTCGATGCCGTGCGGCAATAGCGTGGACGGCGCGACGACGCGGACGCGTGCGCCCATGGTGTTGAGCAGGATGATGTTGGAGCGCGCGACGCGCGAATGCATGACATCGCCGCAGATCGCGACCGTCAATCCCTCGATGCGGCCCTTGTTGCGGCGGATGGTGAGCGCATCGAGCAGCGCTTGCGTCGGATGCTCATGCGCGCCGTCGCCGGCATTGATCACGGAACCGTCGACCTTCCGCGCCAGCAGTTCGACCGCGCCGGAGGCGTGATGGCGGACCACGAGAATATCCGGATGCATGGCGTTCAGCGTGACCGCGGTATCCATCAGCGTCTCGCCCTTGCGGATCGAGGACGAGGACACCGACATGTTCATGACATCGGCGCCAAGCCGCTTCCCCGCGAGTTCAAACGAGGATTGCGTCCGGGTCGAGGCTTCGAAGAACAGGTTGACCTGGGTGCGGCCGCGGAGCGATGTGCGCTTCTTGTCGACCTGGCGATTGAGCTCGACATACTCCTCGGAGAGGTCGAGGAGACCGGTGATATCGGCTGCGGAAAGGCCCTCTATGCCCAGCAGATGCCGGTGACCGAGGACGAAGGTCGATTTCGATACGGATGTCATTAAAGCGAGAGCTATAGGCGCAGGAGCAGCCCCTAGCAAGAGCGAAGAGGGAACTTAAGAGTTATCCCCCGATCAGTCCGGTTTGGGGCCGCATTTGCCGGCAAGGTTTCGTCAATTATGCCGGAGGATCGGCGCATTTTTCGCTGCGGAGAGGGTGCGCGCCCGCGTATGATTAACGCGCAAGCTTATCCCGCCGGGGATGTCCGATGACCAAGACTTCATTCGCAACCCACGAGGTCCTTAACCAGTCGCCGCCCTTCGTCGATGTCGATCTGTTCGCGCTCGATCCGGCACTGGCTGAGGCTGTCGCCGCCAATGGCGGAAAGGCGGCCGCAAAGGAACTCACCGAATTCGGTCGTCACTGGGGCTCGGCCGCGATGGCCGAACGCGGGCGGCTTGCCAACGAAAACACGCCGAAGCTGCGCAGCTTCGATTCCCGCGGCAACCGCCGTGACCAGGTCGAGTTTCACCCGGCCTATCACGAGTTGATGGCGCACTCTGCGCATGCCGGATTGCACAATTCGACGTGGGGCGCTGATGGCCGACCCGCGGGCGCACCGGCCGAGGTGGTGCGCGCGGCCAAATTCTACATGGCTTCCGGCGTCGAGACCGGGCATCTGTGCCCGATCACCATGACCCGCGCTTCGGTGGCGGCCCTCGCCGTGCAGGGCGATATCCTGAAAAAGACGATGCCGGTCATCGGCACGCGCGCTTACGACCCGACTTTTGCGCCGTGGTCATCCAAGCGTGGCATGACGCTCGGCATGGGCATGACCGAGAAACAGGGCGGCACCGACGTGCGCGCGAACATGACGCGTGCGGAACGCGACGGCGCGGGCTATCGGATCACCGGCCACAAATGGTTCATGTCGGCGCCGATGTGCGACGCGTTCCTGGTGCTGGCGCAGGCCGATCAAGGTTTGAGCTGTTTCTTCATGCCGCGCTTCCGCCCGGATGGATCAGTCAACGCGATCGAATTCCAGCGGTTGAAGGACAAGCTTGGTAACCGCTCCAATGCCTCGTCCGAAGTCGAATTCCTGGGCGCTTACGGCGAACTGGTCGGCGAGGAAGGCAAGGGCATCCGCACCATCATCCAAATGGTGCAACTGACACGGCAGGACTGCGCGATTGCGTCCGTCGGCCTGATGCGCTCGGGCCTCGCACACGCGTTGCATCACACGCGGCACCGCAGCGTGTTCCAGAAGCATCTTGCCGATCAGCCCTTGATGCGCGCGGTGCTGTCAGACATGGCGCTGCATGTGGAGGCATCGATTGCGCTGGTGATGCGGCTCTGCCGCGCGTTCGATGGCGCTGGCGTCGACGCCAGTGAAGCCGCGTACATGCGGCTTTTGACACCCGCGATCAAATACTGGACCTGCAAGAGTGCGCCGGGATTTCTCTACGAGGCAATGGAATGCCTCGGCGGCAACGGCTATGTCGAGGACGGCATTTTGGCGCGGCATTATCGCGAGTCCCCTGTCAACGCGATCTGGGAAGGTTCGGGCAACGTGATGTGCCTCGACGTGTTGCGAGCGCTGTCGCGTGAAGCGGAGGCGGCCACTAAAATCCTGCAAGGTCTCGCGCAGGAAACCGCTGGTCTGCCGGGAGCGGGCGAGGCGGCGGCCTTTATTGGCAAGGCTTTCCGCCGAAGCGATGCCGAAGGTGTCGCGCGGCTTGCAGTCGAAAAGCTCGCGCTTCTGGCGGCCACTGCTGCGCTGAACGCGATCTCGCCGCGTCACGCCGAACTGTTTGCTGCGACCCGCCTTGCCGGGAATCATGGCGGCATGTACGGCGCCGTGGACTTGGCGTCCGACGATATCGGCCGGTTGCTCGACCGCGCGCTGCCCCAATAAACGTTTCAACCCAGCGAAAGTCAGTGATGGATTCTCTCAACCCCGAATCTCCGATCGTCGCCGCGCCGCCCATAACGTCCAGCCCTCGTGTCTGGAAGTTCTGGGGCACCACGTTCTGGGGCCTGGCTGTTTTCGCGGCGATGTTCCTGGGCCAAATCGCGGTCGTCGGCTGGTTCATGTTCAAACAGGGTGGTCCGCTCGACCAGGGCTCCTTCGGAGAAGCGGTGCGCATTGTCGTCAGTCGCGGGGTAACCATCTCGCTCTCGGTGATCACCGGCCTGCCCGCGGTCGCGATTGCCTTGTGGATCGCGATCCGGATCAAGGGCGCGGGCTTTGCCGATTATCTCGCGCTGCGCGGCTTCTCATGGGCCAACTTCGGGATTGGTGTCGTTGCGCTGTTCGTGCTCGTGATGGCGTGGGATGCGGTATCGCGCGCGACGGGGCGCGAGGTCGAGCCCGGCTTCATGGGCGACGTACTGAAAACCGCGCGCGCCGACGGCGCACTGTGGCTCCTTGTAATCGCATTCTGCGTGGCGGCGCCAATCACGGAGGAGTTTTTCGCCCGCGGCTTCCTTTATCGCGGATGGTCGGAGTCGTTTTTGCGGGTCCCCGGCGCGATCATCCTGTCGTCGCTGGTCTGGACCGGACTGCACCTGCAATACAACTGGTACTTTCTCGGCGAGGTGTTCTCGATCGGACTTTTGCTCGGTTACCTGCGTTATCGCAGCAACTCAACCTGGCTGACGATCATTTTGCACGGTCTCAATAATCTTGGCGCCGTGGTGCAAACGATCCTCCTCACGAGCTCATAGCTTCTTCGAAAGCCGGTCCAGCGCGCCCTGAAGGATGAAGATCGCCGCGTGCTCGTCGATCACCTCGGCGCGGCGGGCGCGGCTCATGTCCATGCCGATCAATTCGCGCTCGACGGCCGCGGTCGAAAGCCGTTCGTCCCACAGCGCGATGGCAAGCTCCGTCAATTTCGAAAAATTGCGCGCAAAGGCGCGGGTCGACTGCGCGCGCGGGCCCTCGCTGCCGTCCATGTTGATGGGGAGCCCCAGCACGAATCCAACAGCGGCGCGCTCCGCGGCGATCTCTATCACGCGCGCCGCGTCTGCCCTGAAAGCCTTGCGCTGAATGGTCGTCACGCCTGTCGCCAGCCGCCGGTCGGGATCGGACACGGCAACGCCGATGGTCTTGGTACCGAGATCAAGTCCGACCAGTGCGCCGCGCGGCGGCCAGTGCGGGGCTGCCTCGATCAATGGCAGGATGACAGCGGGCATGATCAAGCCGCGATGACGCGGTCGGCGCCGGTGAGGCAGGAGGTAAAGCCTTCAAGCGCACTATATTGATGCGCGCTGAGGCGCTGGATGAAGAGCGTGTCGACCTGCGACCACGGCGCGTCGATTGTGTGCAGGCTGACATCCTTGCGCTGCTCGCTGCGTTCGACCACGGCGCGCGGCAGCACGGAGACACCCATGCCGGCGGCGACGCAGCCGACCATGCCATCCAGTGTGCCGAGTTCGAAACGCGCCGCCGATGGCCAGCCGAAATCCGTGAACAGCTGTTCGAGCCGTTGGCGATAGGTGCAGCCGGAGCGGAACACCAGCGCGGTTGGGCCAGATTCCGGCGTGCCGGCGCGTAAGCCGGCAAGGCTTGTGAATCGCTTTGGCGTGACCAGCACCAGTTCCTCATGGAAGGCGACGGTCGCGACGAGATCGGCATGTTCGATCGGAGCGGCGACGAAAGCGCCGTCGAGCGTGGCGTTCAATACGCCCGCAATGAGATCTCCGGTCGTTGCTGTCGTGAGCGTCAGGGTGACCTTCGGGAAACGGCGATGAAATTCGGCGAACAAAGTGGGGAGACGAACGGCGGCTGTCGTTTCCATCGAGCCGATCGCAAGCGGACCCTTTGGCTCGCCGTCGTCTTGTGCGGCCAGCGTGGCTTCGCGCGCCAAAGCCGCCATCCGTTGCGCATAGGGAAACAACCGGCGGCCGGCGCCGGTCAGGGTCATACCGCGGCTATGCCGCTCGAACAGCGCGGTACCAATTTCCGCCTCGAGTGCCTTCACCCGTTGCGTGACATTGGATTGCACGGTCTTGAGCTCTTCGGCGGCGCGGGTGATGCCGCCATTGCGCGCCACGGCTGAAAAGGTGACGAGGTCGATCAGTTCCACGGGCAGGGCTCCCGTTTTCATTTTGAGATAGCTTGCTTCTCTAATATTCACTTTTGCAGAATGGTAGGCTGAGTTACGGTAGCTGTCCATACAGGGAAATGCTCATGCCGATCTCTACGCCACTGACATCTCTCCTGGGCATCCGCCATCCAGTGCTTTCGGCGCCGATGGCGATCATTGCCGGTTCGCGGCTGGTCACGGCGGTCGGCAATGCCGGTGGCTTTGGTATCTTGGGCGGCGGGTACGGCGACAAGGATTGGCTGGTGCAGGAAGCCGCCAAGCTCCAGCAATGCTCGGCGCCATTCGGCATCGGCTTCATCACCTGGAGTATGGCAAAACAACCCGAACTTCTCGACATCGCGCTGGAGGCCAATCCGCGCGCGATCATGTTGTCGTTCGGCGACCCAAAACCGTTTGCTCCACGTATCAAGGCTGCGGGGTGTCTTTTGATCTGTCAGGTCCAGACCGAGGACATGGCGAAGCAGGCGCTCGATGCCGGCGCCGACATCTTGATTGCGCAGGGCACCGAAGCCGGCGGCCACGGCGCGTCCCGCACCACGCTCGACATCGTTCCTGCAATCGTCGATTTTGCGGCCGGCCGCGTGCCGGTTGTCGCGGCGGGCGGCCTCGCCGACGGGCGAGGGCTGGCTGCGATGCTGATGATGGGCGCAAGCGGCGTCCTGCTCGGCACGCGCTTCTATGCAAGCGTCGAATGCGACGGTGCCGACGAAGCCAAGAAGCGGATCTGCGCCGCGACCACCAGTGACACCGTGAGAGGCATGGTCTTTGACATCTCGCGCAAGATCTGGTGGCCGGCGCCTTTCACCGCGCGCACGTTGATCAACGACCATGCGCGCCGATGGGCCGGACGCGAGACCGAGCTCGTCCACAATGTCGAGGCCGTCGCAGCGGCCTATGCGGCCGAGCGTGACGCCGGAAATTACGATGTTGCTGCCGTGTTTGCAGGCCAGGCCGTCGGCCTGATCCACGACATTCCGCCAGCCGCTGAGATCGTCGAGCGGCTTGTCAGTGAAGCCGACCAAATTCTAGCAGGCCGGCGTAACTTCCAGGCTGCGTAAACGGCCGACAAACAGCGCTCCAATTTCAAGCGAGACAAGACCATGTGGCCCGACCACCGACTGATCGACCTCTTCAGAACAGAATTTCCGATCGTGCTCGCGCCGATGGCGGGCGTGATGGACGCCGAACTCGTGATCGCGGCCGCGCAGGGCGGCGCGCTCGGCTCGCTGCCCTGCGCGATGCTCTCCGCCGACAAGGCGCGCGAGCAGGTCAACATCATCCGCCAGCGCGTTGCGTCGCCGATCAATCTCAACTTCTTCTGCCATCAGGCGGTCGAGGCCGATCCCGGCCGGGAGGCCGGTTGGCGGCAGCGGCTCGCCCCCTATTACAAGGAACTGGGGCTCGACCCCTCCGCGCCGGTCAATGCCGCCAATCGCGCGCCGTTCGATGCGGCGATGTGTGAGCTGATGGAGGAATTGAAGCCCGAGGTCGTCAGCTTCCATTTCGGCTTGCCCGACGGCGCGCTGCTCAAGCGCGTCAAGACCGCCGGCTGCCTGGTGATGGGCTCGGCGACCATCGTGAAGGAGGCGGTCTGGCTGGAAGCCAACGGCGCCGACATCATTATCGCGCAGG
>NZ_DASREO010000030.1:0-44186 GCF_035652035.1 Bradyrhizobium sp. | reverse complement strand
TTGACCACGACCGCCCCGACCGCGGGATTGGGCCACGTACGCCCGAGGCCGCGGCGGCCGAGCGCGAGCGCAAGCTGCATGAAGCGCCGGTCAGCCGCCTTCGAATCTTTCGTTTTTTGCGCGAGCTGTTCTTCCAGAATGCGGAAGATCATTTGCGTAACAGCGTGATCCGCGCTTCATCCTCGCCGGAGAGTTCGCCGAGCACCGCTTCAAAATCCTTGGCCTCGCGGAAATTGCGGTATACGGACGCAAAGCGCACATAGGCGACGTCGTCGAGCTGGCGCAGATGCTCCATCACGATCTCGCCGATCGCCTCCGAGGAGATTTCCGCCTCGCCGCCGCTCTCTAGCTCGCGCACGATGGCCGAGACCATCTTCTCGACCCGCTCGGAATCCACCGGCCGCTTGCGCAAGGAGATCTGCACCGAGCGCACCAGTTTGTCGCGATCGAACGGAACGCGCCGGCCGTTGCGCTTGATCACGGTCAATTCCCGAAGCTGCACGCGCTCGAAGGTGGTGAAGCGGAAGTTGCAGGCGACACAGACGCGCCTGCGCCGGATCACCGCGGAATCTTCCGTCGGACGGGAGTCTTTCACCTGAGTATCGAGACTGTTGCAGCTTGGGCAACGCATGCGGTTATGACCTACTGATAAATCGGGAAGCGATCGGTGAGCGCCTTCACCCGTTCCTTCATGGCCTGCTCCACCAGCGGCGCGGAGCCGTCCTTCGACTGCGCCACCGCATTCAGCACTTCGGCGATCATGCCGCCGACCTGCTTGAATTCGGCAACGCCGAAGCCACGCGTGGTCGCGGCCGGCGTGCCCAGACGAAGGCCCGAGGTGACGAACGGCTTTTCCGGATCGAAGGGAATGCCGTTCTTGTTGCAGGTGATGGCGGCGCGCACCAGCGCCTTCTCCGAGACGTTGCCCTTCAAGCCCTTCGGGCGAAGGTCGACCAGCATCAAATGATTGTCGGTTCCACCGGACACGATATCGAGGCCTTCGGCGCGCAGCGATTCTGCGAGCGCCTTGGCGTTCTCGACGACATTCTTCGCGTAGATCTTGAAGTCCGGCCGCAGCGCTTCGGCAAAGGCAACCGCCTTGGCCGCGATCACATGCATCAACGGGCCGCCTTGCAAACCCGGGAAGATCGCCGAGTTGAATTTCTTGGCGAGCGCCTCATCGTTGCAAAGGATGAGGCCGCCGCGCGGGCCGCGCAGCGACTTGTGCGTCGTCGTGGTCGTGACATGCGCATGTGGCACCGGCGAAGCATGCACGCCGCCGGCCACAAGACCTGCAAAGTGCGCCATGTCGACCAGAAGATAAGCGCCGATGCTGTCGGCGATCTCGCGAAACCGCTTGAAGTCCCAGGCGCGCGAATAAGCGGAGCCACCGGCGATGATCAGCTTGGGCCGAACCTGCTCGGCTTGTTTCGCGATCGCATCCATGTCGAGCAACTGGTCTTCACGCCGCACCGTGTAATGCACCGCCTTGAACCACTTGCCGGACATGTTGACCGGCGAGCCGTGGGTGAGATGTCCGCCGGCGGAAAGATCGAGGCCCATGAAGGTGTCGCCGGGCTGCAGCAGCGCCAGGAACACCGCCTGGTTCATCTGGCTGCCGGAGTTCGGCTGCACGTTGGCGAAGGCGGCGCCGAACAGTTTTTTCGCGCGCTCGATCGCCAGCGTCTCGGCGACGTCGACCCATTCGCATCCGCCGTAATAGCGCGCGCCCGGATAACCTTCCGCGTATTTGTTGGTCATCACCGAACCCTGAGCTTCCAGCACGGCGCGGCTGACGATGTTTTCCGAGGCGATCAGCTCGATCTCGTGGCGCTGGCGGCCAAGCTCGCCCTGAATCGCCCTGGCGATCTCGGGATCGGCCTCGCCAAGCCCTGCCGTGAAGAAGGATGAGGGCGTGGAAGCCGTCTTGGCGCTGGAAGTCGATGAGTTCATGGGCAAATTCTCCACCGCCGCGAGGGGAAGGACGTCGCGGGCGGTCAACAAATGGCGGTCGAAAGGGTGCCTTAAAGGGTGTCTTGGGGGATACCACATCGCCCCTCGCCGGCCAAGCGCTTGCGGTTGCGGCCTGACAATTATGCCAGATATGGTGGGGATAGGCGGAAGTTCCAGTCGGCCCCCTTAATCCCTCCCGATCCTGACAGCCGACACGGGGAAGCATTCCCGCGGTCGCGAAACCCGAGTCCTGGCCAAGTCCCCCTTTCAGAGGACGCAGGGAATGCCGGGTGCCGATGCACCCCGCAGCTCCGCGTGCAAAGAATGAAAGCACGCAGATAAGTCCACCACAGGTCGCGCCGGTTGGCCCGGCATTCCCTGCGCGATGGTGTTACGGCTTCCTTCGTGCTCTCCCCGGTGATCGGGCTTTCTTGTCACCGCAGGCGTAATGCGGAACATTATCGCCAGATGCCAGCGTCGAGGCATCAGGACCACACGACTTCGCCGTCCGCTTTCATCATCGCTCGTCAGTCGATGTGACAGCGTCCACCGCATCCCGCACCCAACGTTCGTGACGATCGCGAGCGCCCTCTCATGGAGCACGGGACGCGCGGGAAACTGCCCGTGATTTGCCCGACGTCACAAGCGACATGCCTGCGGCAGATTAACGCGACGGGCAAATCAGGTGGACTGAGAGAAAAGCTGTCAAGCCTCTCGTGTCCCGGACGCGTTGCGGCATGCTCTCGGCGATGCGAAGCATCGTCCGGTATGCCGCGACGCAGATCCGGGACCTACACGCCGTCGGTGCCCGCTTGTGGGCCCCCGGATCAGCGGTGCATCGCTAAAGCGCTGCGCTCCGGGGAACGTGCCATTATCAGAGCGGCCGGACGGCTTCAGCCCGCCAGCGCTTGTCACCTGGCGCGTTCAAAGCTGATGATGCTGCGTGTCATGCCCTTGTCCGGCCAGTTCGGCATGATCCGCCACGGCGTTAACACGTCAAGCCGGTCGCCTTCCAGTTTGAAAGACCGCACTTGCTTCGTTCCAACCCACTCAGGATTCCAGGCTACATCGACGTTGGTTGTCCAGGTGTCCTCTTCAGTGGTGTAAGTGCCGGTATAGGCAACCAGCGAGCTGAACAGCTGCGCCCGTTCAGAATCCGATTTCGCGGGCTTGCGCCCCTCACCCGTCAGCAGGAAGAAGACACGTCCTTCCGGCAAAAACGTCACGTAGCCAGCAGGCGTCTCGCCCATGACGGGCAACTTCTCGCCGGTTGCCTGCACTTCCACGACGTATGAACGCAAGCTCCACGTTCCAACAACCCTGCTGTGTTCGGCGCCGAAGCCCGAGCGCGTCAGGATGGCGGCAAGAAAGATAGCCAATACGAGGAAATGACCTGATCTCACGCCGTTCTCCCGGTGACGGTGAACACCGGGATAAACGTCTAACGCGATCGCGCCGGCTTGTGTTGATGTGCCTCAAAGGTGACAGCCGGACGGAGGCCTGTTCCTTGAACTGACTCGCTGGCGGACCGGTCTCGTGAGGGGCCAAGGTTCGAAACTGCAGACCCATTGCTACAAACGGCTCGAATTGACCCTGTCGCGCAATCGACGACAGAAGTCTTCCATCAAATCATGCGTGGCTTGAAAATTTGTGAGCAACCTGTCGGCTCGTATCCGGTCCTCCGTGCCATCGGCAAACGCATCGCGCAGTCGGCTAAGATAACTCAAGCGCTCTCGACTTTGGCTGGCTCTGGCCTGTGCGAATTCCAGGTGCGCGAGCTCACGGCCCAGCTTGTCCTCTTCCGCAACCATCAATTTGGTGACGGTTTTTCGGTTGTGATCGGAAATGTCCTGGCTTGTCAGGATACTCAAGAAGTGGTCGATGTTGGCGTATGGTACAAAGCTGTCCACGACATGTCCTCCCTCTCCTTGGGACCCCCTAGAAGGTAACCTCCAACCGTAGGGCTCGTTATCGCACCGGCGCTTCGAAAGTTGATCGCGATCAATATTGCTGTTCGATGAAGCGAGTAAGGACATTCGGGTGGAGCTCCCGATGACCAGGCTCATGACTGGACCAGCAATTCACGCCGTTAACCCTTGGGTCCCGGACGATCCCGGACCGGGCAAGCGTCATCAATTGCTCAGCGATGCCGAGCGCGCCGAGCTCACGAAGATTGCAACCGTCGTGCGCTTCGAAAAGGGTCAAAGGATCTATGGCGAAGGCGATACGGCGGAGGCCACCTTCAATATCATCGACGGAATAGTCACCGCCTACCGGGGCGCACCGGGCGCAGAGCAGGTCCTCTCGTTCCTTTCTCCCGGCGATCTCTTCGGCCTGTCGGAGGAAGGGCGATACGCGAACGCAACGAGAGCTGCCACGGCGGTGACGGCGTACAAGATGCCGCTGCCTGCGCTGCGGCGTCTCCTGAACAGGAACGCCGACCTCGATGTCGATTTCATCGTCAAGCTCTGCGAGGAACTCCGCGAGGCGCAACGGCATGCCGTGCTGCTTGCCCAAAAGAAGGCAACGACCAGACTCGCGATGTTCCTGGCGCTGCAGGAACATGTGCAAGCCGCAAGCGGCGAGCCCATTTTCGAGATCCATCTTCCAATGGATCGTTCAAGCATCGCCGCCTATCTCGGCCTGACCCCTGCGGCACTTAGCCGGGCGTTTCGAACCCTGTCGGCGGAAAGAATCATTTCCCCGCGAAATCTCCATTACGTGACGGTCATCAATCGGGAAGCTCTCAACGCAATGGCTGACGCGCGCTCTGTTGCGACCTGACGGCGCAGATGATGGCTGTCTTGCTCGCGCGGACCTCGAGCCGTGCCGCCACCCAGCAAGCGTCAGGATCGCGCTCAGCTTAGTAGTCCGGCTCCATAGGCCGATTGCAACCATGCAGGAGCCGCAATAGCAGAATTTGGCGGCCCCGCGTTTGCGAAACTCATCGCCGGGAGGCGGCCTGAATAGCTCGGAGATAGTCGATCACCGCTCCCGCATCGTTTTGGCTGAAATGGAATGTCGGCATATCCGGGTGAATGCTGCTCAGCCCATTCTGTAACCGTTGGCTGAATTCTTCGTCATAAAGCTTGTTCTCGCCAAGATTTCGGAACGGTGGCGCGTAGGGGTGCGGACTTTTGCCGGACGTGCCAACGGCGTGGCAGCGGCCGCAGAACTCTTTCAGCAAAGCCTGCGCCCGCAGCTGTTCCTTGTCCAGCGCGTGAGCCAGCCCGATACCTGACACGGAAATTGCAAGAGCCAGAACGATTCTTCTCATGCCCGCTCCACATCCGCCACAAGATATACAGGCTGGATCGCTAACCTTCGCAATGGCGAAAGTACGGCGCAAATTCCGCCGGGATCAACCTACCGACAGCGTGGAGTGCACCTTTCGGAGAGATTTGTTGATGATTGCTTTTCGATCGTCGTCCGTAATGCCGTGAATGGCATCGTCTATCTTGACGCCGCGCCGCTGCATTTCGCGGTCTCGCTGATACGCTCTTTGAGTTTCTTCGTTTCGCCGCGCGTTGGAATCATTGTCGGCCATACAGGCCCTCCCCTTCCCATCTCGTCACCCCTTGCCCGCGCGCAAAATAACTTGTCAGCGTCCGCAGGCAAGCAACCCTTGTTGTTAAGCTTGATGCGGACAATTGAGCGGGAAACTGCGAGGCTTCGCTCGAACAGACGTGACGACTACACCGTGACGCTCACCACGTGTATCGCACCACGCCCTTGCCGGCGTAGCTTGAAGTCACATTCGAGAACTCGCCTTCGAACGTCGCGGCCGCCGACCAGCCGCTCTTCCATTTCATTTCAACCGATGCGGTGGTGAGCGCGGAATCCGCCGCCTGCGCCGCGCCGTTCACGACGAAGGATGCGCCGGGCAGCGCCTGGAAGGTTGCGGATACCGAACGATTGGGATCGTAATCGTGCGCCCAGGCCAGGCGGGTGCGGAACGTCAGAATGCCTTCGTTCACAAGCCAGGACTTGTCGGTACGAATGCCAAGCTCGCTGCGCACATCGGTGATGTCGCGCGCGCCGTACGCCTGCGCGAAAGTGTTGCTGCCCGATATCGCCTGCTCGGCATAGGCCGGTAGATCAAAGGTCACGAACTGCGCGGCAGCGTACGGCGTGATGCCGATGCCGAACATCGCCGGCGCAACATAGCGATAGCCGCCTTCGAGGCGTCCCGACCACGCATTGGCATTGAACTCGGCACGGAGCTGATCGACGCCCGCCACAGTCACCATGCGGCTGGTCGTTATGTCCTGCCAGCCATAAGCGAGCGCCGCGGAGACATAGGCCGGGCCCTGATTGTGGCGCACATAGGCGCCGGCCTGGAAGAGATCGGATCTTCCAGTGCCGCCGTTCGCAACCGAGAAGTTGGTGCCGCCGCCGGCCAGCGCAAAACCTGCAATCGTGTTGGGCGAGATCAGATAATCGGCGCCGACCGCGGTGCCGGCGATGTTGCTCGTGGTGTTGTTCGTTCCGGCCGCCGCGTTACCATCGGTTGATTGCGAACCGCCAAAGCCTGCCGCCCACACGCTCCAGCGCTGTTCGAAAGCGCCCTGCACCGGCGGCGCCTTGGTGAACATCGCAAAGGCATCGGTCTTCTTGCCGGTGGCCGCATAGCCCAGTGCTTCGTCGGCGTAGCCCGACGACAAGGGCGAACCGCCAAAGCCGCCTCCCCGATTCATGAAGGGATCGGTCAAGAGCCCCATGAACATGCCCATCGCATCAAACGTCGTCTGTTGCGATCCGGTCGCGGTCTCGCCGGAAATTTGCGTTAACGCGTTCGAGAGTTGCGCGCCCGACAGATTGAACAGGTTCAGAAAGCCCGGTGGCAAAGAGCCGCCGCTGTTGAAGACATTGTTGATGATGGTTGCGGCATTCTGCTGGTTGCCGGTAGAGCCACCAATGCCGCCGCCCAGATTTGCCGTCAATGAGAGGAAAACGTCGGTATTGGTATAGCTCAAGCTTTCCGCAAACCCCGGTGTCAGGCTCTGCACGCCGCTGAATGTCGTGCCGCCGAGGAAACCCAGGGTCGAATGCAGGATGTCGTATGTCTTCATGCCCTGGGCGCCGGGGCCGACGGCGACCTGCACTGTCCCTCCAAGCTGCGTAGCTACCGAGACCGTGGTCTGGCTAGCGCTGGCGCCCACATGCACCAGATAAAATGCGTTCGACTGAAAACTAAGATCGCCGACAATTGCCAGCGTGCCGGTCGGGTTCGCCGCATTGCCGGGCGCCAGCGTGCCGCCAGTGCTGATTCCGGCCCCGGAGCCGAACGTGCCGGTGCCTGACAGCATGGCGCCGGGGCCCGCCAACGCCGTACTTGCGATCGAACCATCCACCTCCAGCGCGCCGCCGAGCACCAAGGTTGGTCCCGTATAGGTGTTGTTGCCCGTGAGCGTGAGCGTCCCGGTGCCAACCTTGATGATCGGGACGTTACCAATGGCAGGGGTGCCTGTGATCACGCCGGAGAAGGTGGTCGAGAGGTTGTTGCTGCCAATGGTGACCTGGTTGTTTCCGAGATTAACGATGCCTCCGCCCTCGATCGAGCCGGCGCTGACATTGCCGTCGCCAAGCGGTCCGTGGGTTCCGGAGAAATCGAACGTGCCACCCGCCGCATTGTTGATGAGGCGCGCATTGCCGCCCGTGCTGGTGTCCAGGAATTGGGTGACGCCGGTGCTGCTATTGGTGATCGTCGCGTTACCCGCGGTGGCGGAGTTGTTGAAGCTCAGATTGCTGGTGTTGGTGATGGTGGCGTTGCCGGCGGTGCTCGTCTGGAAGAAGCCGAGCACGCTGTTGTTGGTGATGTTGGCGCTGCCGGCCGTGCTTGTGGTGAAGAACGACGTATTGTGATTGTTGGTGAGCGTCGAACTTCCGGCGCTGGTGCCGTCAAAAAATTGCAGGAAGTCGTTGTTGACGATCGTGGAGCCGCCGGCGGTCGCGGTATTATGAAAGGCCAGCGTATTGTTGTTGTTGATCGTGGCGTTGCCCGCCGTGCTCGCGTTGTTGAAAATGACCTCGAAGGCGTTGGTGATGACGGCGCTGCCGGCAGTGCTGGTATTGGCGAAGGAGGTGGTGGCGCCGTTGTTATTGATGATGGTGGCGTTGCCGGCGGTCGTACCGGCGAAGAAGTTGAGCAGGCCGCCGCTGTTGTTCGTAATCGTGGCGTTGCCAGCTGTGCTGGTGTCGACGCCGGCATTTTGGCCGAACTGGGTGACGCCGTTGTTGTTGTTTGTAATCCTGGCGGTGCCGGCCGTGCTGCTGTTGAGGAACAGGGTCAAGGCGTTGTCGTTGTTCGTGATGGCGGCGCTACCTGCGCTGCTGCCGCCGTTGAACTGCACGATGCCGGTGACATTATTGGTGATGCTGACGCTGCCGCCGTTGACGACAATTCCGGCGCCGTTGAAATTCAGGCTTCCGCTGGCGGCACCGACGAAAAAGGTGTAGTTCGACGCCGCCGACGTCAGGGTAAATCCGCCAACGCTAGTCAATGCGGAAGAAAAACTGATGTTGGTGCCGGCGGAGGCGCCAAACGTCGCTGTGCCGGTCGTGGTTGTGCTTCCCGGCGACGTGGTTGGAGTCCAGTTCGCATTGGCGTTAAAGTCGAGATTGCCGTCGCCGGCGTTGATGACAGTCGGTGCGGCAAGCCAGGTCGCACTCTGCGCGTTGACTGGCGATATCCACGACAAAGGCCCGACCAAGCCCGCGGCGATTACCGCCGCCAGCCGCCATCGGCCACATCCTGCCTGACGCCTTGTTTGCCCCGCCATCCGCCGCAACGCCCCACTTCGAGATCGCTGCGAAAGACAACCCTTCCCGGATCGCTCACGCCTGTCCAGATTCCCGAAGCCCATGCCCAGGATAGCGCCAACGCGCCATACGATCAGCCCCGACGTTAGCTGCGGGCTTTGAAAAAATCCCGACTGTTGCGCTTTGGCCGCTCAACGGAACCTTATGACCGCCAATATGACGGCGTCAGGGATTCCGGCTGCGCCCGACGACGCACCCCTCGTGCCCCGGACGCGGCGCGGCATGACATGACGCGCCGCAGATCCGGGACCCACATTCCGTCGCTATTCGATCATGGACGCCCGGATCAGCAGCGCACCGCTCACGCGGCTCGCGCAGCATCCGGGGAACGCGATCCTACTTCTTCACCAGCGGGCACTCGCTTGCCGAGAGCGGTTTTGCGGCGTCTTCCGGGGAGATCGTCGCCACCAGCTTGTAATAGTCCCACGGATATTTCGATTCTTCCGGCTTCTTCACCTCGAACAGATAGGCCGGGATGACGCGGCGTCCGTCGGCGCGCAACGGGCCCTTGCCGAACAAGGGATCGTCGGTCGGAATCTCCTTCATCTTGGCGACGACCTTGGCGCCGTCATGGGGATTGCCGCCCATCGCCTCCAGCGTCTTCAGGTAATGCAGCACGACGGCATAGTTGCCGGCCTGCGTCATCGACGGCATGGCGTGATTAGAGACCTTTTCCTGAAAGCGCTTCGAAAACGCGCGCGTCTGGTCGTTGAGATCCCAGTAGAAGGACTCGGTGAAGGTCAGGCCTTGCGCCGTCTTGAGTCCAAGCGCGTGCACATCGTTGATGAAGAGAAGCAGCGCCGCAAGCTTCTGGCCGCCGGCCACGATACCGAATTCAGCAGCTTGCTTGATCGCGTTGGTGGTGTCGCCGCCCGCATTGGCGAGGCCAATGACCTTGGCCTTGGACGACTGCGCCTGGAGCAGGAATGACGAAAAATCAGAGGTGTTGAGCGGATGCTTGACGCCGCCCAAGACCTTGCCGCCGTTGGCTGAGACGACCGCGCTGGTGTCGCGTTCCAGCGCCGCGCCGAAGGCGTAGTCGGCGGTCAGGAAGAACCAGGTGTCGCCGCCCGCCTTTGTCAGCGCCTTGCCGGTGCCGTTGGCGAGCATGTAGGTGTCATAGCTGTAGGAAATCGTGTTGGCATTGCAGGCCTTGCCGGTGAGGTCGGCGGTGGCCGCGCCGTTGTTGAGCAGGATCGCGTTCTTTTCCTTCACGATGTTGCTGACGGCCAGCGCCACACCGGAATTCGGCGTATCGGCGATGGCGTCCACCTTCTCGGTATCGATCCATTGCCGCGCGATGTTGACGCCGACGTCCGGCTTGTTCTGGTGGTCGCCGCTGATCACGTCGATCTTCCAGCCCTTGGCAAGAAGGCCGGAATCCTCGACTGCCATCTTGACTGCTACCACGGCATTGGGGCCGCCGATATCGGCGTAAAGGCTGTTCATGTCGTTGAGCACGCCGATCTTGACGACCTTGTCGTCGGCGAGCGCCGACGTGGCAAGGCCAAGCCCAAAAGCAGCAACGGTAACCAGCGCGGCCGAGCGCCGCGCAAATATCGCAGTCATGCAAACCCCTCCCATGATGGTGCCGGGACTGCCCTCTTGAACGGAGCTTTTGCCCGAAGCCGTGATCGGCAAACCATCTCACCTTGGTTGGTTGCTTTCGGCAAGGTGTGTTTGAGAGGTTTGGGATTGTTTTAAGGCTTGCCGGGTCCTCGTGTGCCGGACGCGTTGCGGCGTGGAAGCCGCTTCGCAGAGCCTGGACCCACACCTTCATTTGGAAAGAAACATGGACCCCGGATCAGCAGCGCACCGCTATCGCGCCGCGCCGCATCCGGGGAACGCAAGCGGCGGGCCGGCCACTAACTCACGCCGTCGCGGTTGTAGATGTCGTCGCGGAATTGCACGACGCCGTCCGGCGTCGCCCACGCCGTCACATAGACCCAGTACAGCGGCACCGGCTTTGCGACCTTAGCGTCCTTGCGCTCGCCGGACTTGATCACCGCGTCGATCTCCGCTTTCGACCAGCCGGGCGTTTCATCGAGAATCCAATACACGAGTTCGCGCACGTTCTGCACGCGCATGCAGCCCGACGAAGCAAAGCGGAAATCCTCGCCGAACAGGTTCTTCGACGGTGTGTCGTGCATGTAGACGCCGTCGGGGCTGGGGAAATTGATCTTCATCGATCCCAGCGAATTGAAGTCACCGACGTCCTGCTTGAACTTGTAATTGACCGCCTCGGTCGAATACCAGTCGATCTGCGAGGGTGGCAACTCGTTGTTCTTGCCGTCGTAGATGCGGATATGATTCCTGGTGAGATAATCCGGCTCGGCCTGCATCTTCGGGATCAGGTCCTTGCGGACAATCGAGACCGGCACCGTCCAGAACGGATTGAAGTTGATCTGGGTGATCTTGCTGCGCACGTCCGGCGACGGCCGGTCCGGCTTACCCGCAACCGCCGTGTGACGCGTCACTGCAACGCCGTTCTCGATCGCCTCGATTTGGGCTGCCGGAATATTGGCGACCACGATGCGATTGCCGAGATTGCCGGTAAGCGCCTTCAGGCGAACGGCGTTGGTGCGCAGCTGCGCGAGCCGCTGATCCGCGGGAACGTTCAACGCGTGCAGCGTCGGCTCATGCACGACGCCGTCCGGATGCAGCCCGTGACGCACCTGAAAGCGGCGCACCGCCGCATCGACATAGGAATCGAAGACCTGGGGATCACCGGAGTTAAGCTCGAGATCGCCGACGACCGACAGCCGCTGCCGCAAGGCCGGCACTGCCGCCCCCTTGGCGCCGACGTGCAAGCCGGTGGCTGATGTGGGCACGTTGGGCCAGCCGCCCTTGGCGACGATGGCCTCGTACTGCGCGATCGAGGTCTGTGTGGTTTCCGCGGTCGAGGGCGACAGCGTCGGCAATGATTTCTTCGGCAGGCGGACGTTGCGCGAGGCATTGTCGAAGCCGCTGCCGATGTCGTTGCCCTGATTTTGGCGCATCAGCTCGTCGAGCATCTGGTCGGAGGTCTGCCCCTCGGCCGCGAAAGCCGGCGCGGCGCAGGTCATGGCAGCAAAGCCGGCGGCGGTGCTAAGGAAAGATCGGCGGGTGGGCGCGCTCATGGGGCGGTGGTCGGGTTGATCGGGGACCGGCCTATCCGGTTCTAACCAAACAGCATTTCATAGCAGAGCCTTTTCATAGCAGAGCCTTGCCGCCCGGATAAGGCCACAAATCCGTCTTTCGCAAACACGTGAAACTTGTTCATCCGCCGGTCGAACTGACCGCGGGTCCCTCTCTCCCCTCATCCTGAGAGTCTGACTCAAAATGAACTCAGCATTTTAGGGGCATGGCAAGGCGTCGGGTCAAGAGCCTGAGATGGGCGACAAGAAGCCAAGCGGCCTCGGTGGCGGCGGAGCCTTCGAAGTCTCGGGCCAGACGACGGCATCGTCCAAACCAGGCAAAGGTGCGTTCGACGACCCAGCGTCGAGGCAGAAGCTGGAAGCCTTTGACCCCAGTCGGGCGCTGAACGATCTCGATGGTCCACGGCCCGCGATGGGAGAGCGCGTTGATGAGCTGTTTTCCGCGATAAACGCGGTCTGCGAAGATATGTCGAAGCTTGGGAAAGCGATCGCGCACCCCCTCCAGCAAAGGGACCGCACCATGGACGTCCTGGACGTTGGCGGGATGGACGTGGACGGCAAGCAAGAGACCATCAGTATCGGTGACGATGTGCCGCTTGCGTCCGTGAACCCGTTTGCCGGGATCGAAACCGCGCGGGCCGCCGGCTTGTGTCGTCGAAGCACTTTGGCTGTCGATGACGGCCGCCGTTGGTGTCGGCTTGCGACCGAGTTTTCGCCGGGCCTGCCGGACCAGAGCCCTGACGATCCGCTGCCATCGGCCAGTGTCGCGCCAAGCGTAAAAATATCCTTGGACCGTCGAATATGGTGGGAACTCGCTTGGCAATGCCCGCCACTGGCAGCCGGTGGACAGAATGTAGAAGATCGCCTGAACGATCTCCCGCAAATCAACCTGCCGTGGTCGCCCGAGCCGCCGTCGTCCCGGCATCTTCCGGGAAATCAGCGCCCACTCCGCATTTGTCAGATCGCTTGCGTAACGCAGTCCACTACGCTGATACTGCCTACGAGTGATTTTGGTCCACGGCATCGTGTCCTCCCTCGAATCTTCGCAAATCCGAAGGAATCACAGTCGACCAAAATCACTCACTGCTTTTTCGGTCAGGCTCTGAGGAGCCGCGCAAGCGGCGTCTCGAAGGATGAGGCCTCATGGTTCGAGACGCGCGAGGGCGCTCCTCACCATGAGGGCTGGCTGTGGGAGCTTGGGTCGCAGACCTAACCCGCAGGGCCGCCGCAGTTCGTAATGTCGTTGGCGAGGCTCCAGCTTTCCTTGGTCCGCAGGTTGGTCGTCTTGTAGATGCGGCCGCGAAGGTCGCCGGGACATTCCTTCGGCACTTCGACGAGGCACATGTTGACCTTGTCGAAGACCTGGGAATGAACGATCGAGTTCTCGCGGCGCAGCGACACCTGAACGCCGGAATTGGAGAAGCGGACGATCGTGCCGGGATCCTGTCCCTTCTTCGGGCGCGGGGCGATGTCCTCGCCGTAACGGTCGGTGATCGAGGTGATTGTTGTCTCGAAACATTCGCCGACCTTGCGCGGCAGCTTCGAAATGCGCTCGGTGTTGGGCAGAAAGCCGTCGTCTTCCTCCACATCGGGCGCCGGCGTCCACTTGTCGGGCGGGGCCGTGCCGGGGTTCAGTCGCTCGGTCGGCGCCGCCGCGTTTTTTTCGGCATAGGAAGCAAGAAAGCTCGGCTGCGAACAGCCAGCCACGGCGAAGACGGATAGCAGGCAGAGCAGACGAAAGTGATTCATCGTTCTTGGATTCAGCATTTACTTCGCAAAACGGTAGGCGCCGCCCTTCTCGACCGAGCGTTGAAAGGCCGGCCGCGCATGCATCCGCGACAGCCACGCGCTCAGATTCTGAAACGGCCCGAGCCGTTCGAACACGCCGGCCATCTCGCCGACGAAACTCATCTGGATGTCGGCGCCGGTCAATGATTGGCCTACGAAGAACGCCCTGCCCTGCAACGCGCCGTCGACATAGCCGAGATGATTGGCGATCTCGCTATCGATGCGCGGATGCAGCGGACTGCCCGCTTCCTTCAGGCGCGACACATAGAGATTGAGCATCAAGGGCAGCATCGCGGAGCCTTCGGCATAATGCAGCCATTCATTATAGGCCTCGTATTCGGCCGTCCCGGCTTTCGGCATCATCCGGCCGTTTCCGTAGGTGCGGATGAGATAATCGACGATAGCGCCGGATTCGGCGATTTTGAGATCGCCGTCGGTGATGACGGGCGACTTGCCGAGCGGGTGAACGGCCGCCAGCTCCGGCGGCGCCAGCCGCGTCTTGGCGTCGCGCCGGTAAAACTTCATCTCATAGGGCGCGCCAAGCTCCTCCAGCAGCCACAAAATCCGCTGCGAACGGGAGTCGTTGAGATGATGAAGGGTGAGCATCGCCTTTTTGCCTCTGGAAGCTCCGGCTGGAAAGCCTTACGGCTCGCTTTACCAGAGGTTTCGGCAAAAAGCAGGCGGCTTTGGGCGACAAATCGGGCTGCAATTACGCCCAAATTGCCGCGCAAAGACTCATTTGATCGACGAACTAGCCGCTCGGGCTCACTTGACGTTACAGCCCGGTATAGCCGGCCTTGACCGGATCGCTCGAACCGTCGAGCTCGCGCAGATAAGTCAGGCCGCACACGGTCAGCCGGTGCGGGTCCGTTTCGCCCGCCTCGAACAGCGTCGTGACGTATGCGGTGACCTTCGCCCGTGCCTCGGCGCTCGCAGCCGCCGAACGATTGAGCAAGAGATCATACGTCATCATGATGCGGTCGATGGCGGCTTCCATGGCTTCCTCGCGGCTAGTGGTGAAATCTGGATGGGGGATGGATCAGTCAGACGCTCATCGGTCCGGCGCTTTCCAGCGCCTCGAATTTGGCGATCGCCTTGTTGGCAAGCCTGATCCTGTTGAACTCGCCGCGCTCGAACAACTGCACGATGATGGCAAGCAGTTGTTCGTTGGTGGCAAAGCTGTCGGTGATCGTGCCGGTCCGATGCAGATAGTCGGCGGCGATCGCGTAGGCGTCGCTGACAACCCCGACATTCATGACCCGTAATCCGCGCTCGACGAGCATTTTCCGTCTCCGACACGGAGCGATAAGCCCGGCAAGGCGCTAAAGTTCCAATTGTGACCGCGGCGCCAAAGGGCGTCAAAAAAGGCGAAGGCAATTCAAGCTGTTACAGATACGACAAAACGCACCGCTTCGGAAAAATCCGAACCGGTGCGTCGATGGGGAAGTGTCGTGGAGTTACAGCCTGCCGGTCTTTTAAGCAGCCGGCTTGGCCGAAGCAGAGATCACAGCCGATAGAGGATCTGGTCGGTCCAGAACCGCTCGAGGCGATGCAACGACTTGTTCAGCGTCGCAAACTCCTCGTTCGAGATGCCGCCGACCTGCTCAACCGTCTTGACGTGCTTCTGGTAGAGCGCATCGACGATCTTGCGGATCTCCTGGCCCTGAGAGGTCAGGCGAATGCGAACCGAACGGCGATCAACGCGCGAACGCTGATGATCGAGGAAGCCGAGCTCGACCAGCTTCTTCAGGTTGTAGGAGACGTTGGAGCCGAGATAGTAGCCGCGGGTGCGCAGCTCGCCGGCGGTCAATTCCTTGTCGCCGATGTTATAGAGCAGAAGCGCCTGCACCGAATTGATATCGGCGCGGCCCCTGCGATCGAATTCATCCTTGATGACATCGAGCAGGCGGCGATGCAGCCGCTCCACCAGAGTCAAAGCTTCGAGATAGAGCGGCTGAACCTGGGTCTGCTGCCCCGGCGCGCGCTCAACGGTTTCCACCGCGGTTGCTGCGGCTTTCATCATGACACTTCCCCTGTTGTCGCGTTTTGCGACTTATTCGACGAAACTTTTGTCCCGCCTGATGATCGCAAACGTAAGGGACGCGTTTGAAGATCAGCTTAAATAAGAGAATAAAGAGATCATGAATTTACTACAGTGAATCGCGGATTAAGCCTGCAATACAAGGGCTTTTTGCAACCTTTCATTGACGCTTACCTCACCCTGTTCACGCTTCGTCTGCCCTGCTGTCACATATGGAAACAGCGCCCGGCAAAGCCGAAACGCTTGCGTAACAGTTGAGGCAATGAGGGCGAAGATGACCGAAGGGTTACCGGGATTTTTTGAACTACGGCGGTCGCTCCCGCGAGGCCATCCATGCCAGCACGAGATAGGCCGTCAGCATCAAGCCTTCCGCGACGACGATCGCGATGCTGCCGCCGTAAATGGCCGGGAACATCAGTTCGATCACCGTCATCGACACGACCGTGATCAGCCACACCACCGCGCCCCATGGGGTCGCGAGCCAGAGTCCGACCGCAGCAACGAGTTCAATCACGGCGAAATAAACCGTCGAAGCCTGCCAGGCGAGCGTCTGGTTCTCGAAGGCCTCCTCCTCGCCGCCGACAAAGCCCGTGACCTGCGCCCAGTGATAAAGGCCCTTCATCACGGAGACGACGGCCATGATGCGCAGGAACAGGACCAGCCGTCCCGTCCAGACATTGTCGCCTGACTCGCTGCGTTCCGAGGATATCGCATCGACCGAGATCGCGTGGTCTCGGGAGGAATCGCGCGTGGAGGTGTCCGACATCTTTTGGGGTGCGTTTGGGGAGTGCTGCGTCAAATCAGGCTGGTTTGAACTAAGTCATGGCTGTTCGCACCGATAAAATCAATCGGGCTAGTGTGGCGACTCTGACGTTCCTTTCAGTGCCGCCGCGAGTTCTTCGAAGGAACGTCAGAGTCAAAGCCACACTAGAATCATATAGTTGCTAATGTCCCTTTGGTTCTGACATTCGTAACGGCGCCCGCTGCGACATGATACGAATGTCAGAACCGGGACATTAGGTACGGCCAACAGGTGGCGAGGCGGACATAGAATGCTATATTTGCTCCAATTCATCCCCAAAGCCGTCCAATAGAAAGAACAGCAAATGGCGATCAAATTCGGGCGTCCGATCGAAATGCGCGACACGCCGCGCCGTGACGCTACCTTCGCCGCCCCGCCGCTTGATCTGACGATCCGGCCGCGCCGCAACCGCAAGGCGGAATGGGCGCGCCGCATGGTGCGCGAAAATGTGCTGACCACCGACGATCTGATCTGGCCGCTGTTCGTCTCGGACGGCCAAAACAAGCGCACCCCCGTCGCCTCGATGCCCGGCGTCGACCGGCTTTCCGTCGATCAGGCGGTGCGCGAAGCCGAACGCGCGATGAAACTCGACATTCCCTGCATCGCGCTCTTTCCCTATACCGATCCTTCCCTGCGCGACGAGCACGGCTCGGAAGCTCTCAACGCCGACAACCTCGTCTGCCAGTCGGTGCTCGCGATCAAGAAGGAGTTTCCCGACATCGGCGTGCTCTGCGACGCGGCGCTCGATCCCTTCACCAGCCACGGCCATGACGGGCTGATCGAGGACGGCAAAATCCTCAACGATGAAACGGTTGCGATCCTGGTGAAGCAGTCGGTGATCCAGGCCGAAGCCGGATGCGACATCATCGCCCCCTCGGACATGATGGACGGCCGCGTCGGCGCCATCCGCGAGGGATTGGACGCGGCCGGATTCCAGGACGTGCAGATCATGTCCTATGCTGCGAAATACGCCTCCGGCTTTTACGCCCCGTTCCGCGATGCGGTGGGCTCGGCGAAGACGCTGACGGGGGACAAGCGCACCTATCAGATGGACAGCGCCAACTCCGACGAGGCTTTGCGCGAGGTCGAACTCGACATCGCCGAGGGCGCGGACATGGTGATGGTCAAGCCCGGCATGCCCTATCTCGACATTGTGCGGCGGGTCAAAGACACCTTCGGCATGCCGACCTTCGTCTACCAGGTGTCCGGCGAGTATTCGATGATCATGGCGGCCGCGCAAAACGGCTGGATCGACGGCGAACGGGCCATCATGGAAAGCCTGATCGGCTTCAAGCGCGCCGGCGCCGACGGCATTCTGACTTATTTTGCGGTGCAGGTGGCGGAGAAGCTGAAAAAGGGTGGTTAGAGCGCGCGCTCTTTGGCCGGCAGCCGCGGCGCCCAGTGGTCCGATTCTAACATTCGCACCCCTTCTCAGCGGGCATTCTTGCGAATGTTAGAATCAAAGGACCACTGGCAAACATCGGCTTCTAGTGAAGCTTAGGATTTGACATTCGCTTTCCAAGCGCGCGGCCAAGTGTGTAGCGAATGTCAAATCCGCTTCACTAGTGCAATCGCGAGCGGCAGGATCACGGCTGCAGTGACGGCGGTTGCCAGCAGCGCACCATGCGCTCCGATCTGATCGCCGAGAATTCCGAACAGGATTGGCGCCGTCGCGCCTGCGCCGATCGTGCCGGTATAGAAGATCGCGAATGCTTGCTCGGTACGGCCGGCGGATGCCAGTTCCGGCACGGTGCCGTAGAGCACTGAAGACGTGCCGTTGAGCATCACGCCGAGAATGGGCAACAGCACCAGCGTCGGCGCGAGCGGCAGCACCAGCACGGCTGATATGGCGGCCGCCGTACCGGCCTCGGTCAAAAGCACCGTTGCCAGCACGCCAAAGCGGGCACCGAGCCAGCCACAGGCAAACTTGCCGGCCGCGCCACCGATAAACACCAGCGCCAACGCCTGGCCGATCGTCGACAGCGAGGCGCCCTGCTCCTTCAAGAGGAACGGCAGGAAGGTCAGAAATCCCATGCGCACGCTGGAATCGAGAATGCCGATGGCAAGCAGCAAGGCAAATCCGCCCCCCGCGCTGGAAGCGTGCTGTTCGGGTTTGGCGCTCCTATGGACCGGCCGCAGGTTTGCGGGCAGAAAAATTGCCACGCCAACTGCAACGATCAAGCCGAGCGCGGCGAGCGCCCACAGCATGTGGTGCCAGGTCATCAATGCCAGCAGCAGCGAAGCACCGCTCGGGATGGCGGCCTTGCCGATGTCACCGGCGAAATTATAGGTGCCGAGCGGCCCGCGCGCATCGCCTTGATAGGCGCGCGACACCGCCGCCGATGCGATCGGGTGCTGTGTGCTGAGGCCGCATCCGACCACGACCAGCGCGACGCAGAGCCCGATCAACTCGGTCGAAGTGCCCGCAATCACGTAACCGATGGCAGCGAGCGCCGTGCCGAGCGCCAGCGTGGTGCGCCCGCCGATCAGTTCCGCAACGCGGCCCGTCGGCACTTGCAGCCCAGCCATCGACGCCGCGGCGAGTGCGCGCAAAAAAGCCAGTGCGCCATAGCCGATCGCGAACTCGGCCTGCCAGATCGGCAGCAGCAGATAGATCAGATCGGTGTAGCCGTCGTGCAGCGCGTGCGCCGTGCAGGCCGTCCACAATGTCCGCGCGCGCGATACACGCGGCGCATTCACGGCTTCGTTGTTTGTCGAGAGCGTCGTCATCAGCAATCCGTGGCCATCCCGACCGATCGATATCGACGATTTGGGAGAATTCCTCCCAGTATCCGATCGAGATAGCGATTCTCGCGAGCGCCGACGGCTGGCGTAGCCCGATGGCGCCAGAGCTTCAACTGAGCTATTTTCCCACTAGAGGGGAGAAAAAGTCACCTATGGCCGCTGACCCGGAATTGCCGCCCCTGAACGCGATCCGCGCTTTCGAGGCCGCCGCGCGCCGCGGCAGCTTTGTCGAGGCCGCAAAGGATCTCAACGTCACCCATTGGGCGGTCGGCAAGCAGATCAGGCTTCTGGAAGACTGGCTCGGCGTTCCCCTGTTCGAACGGCGCACCCGTGGCGTCGCGTTGACCGATCAGGGAGCGGACTTGCTGACCGACGTCAGTTCGGCGCTCTCACGCCTGACATCGGCGACAAGCAGGCTTCGCGGACCAGCGTCCGCCCGCCGCGTGTCCGGCGTGGTCCGCGTCAACGTTCTGCCCAGCGTCGCGCTGCGCTGGCTGTTGCCGCGGCTTGCGAAATTCCAGGATGAATATTCCAGCGTCGAGGTCAAGGTGACGACGACATCACGCAAGCTTCGCTATGTCGGCACCGCCTTCGACATCGGCATCCGCACCGGCGCAGAACGTGGATCGGGCATTCAGTGCGAGACATTGATGGCGGACCGTCGCCTTCCGGTTTGCGCCCCGCGGATTTTGCGCGATCGCCCCGTTGAAACGGCCCTCGACCTGCGGCGCCATGTTCTGTTGCATTCCACCACCACGCGCCCGGCCTGGCCGCAATGGTGCGCAGCCGCGGGCGTGCCGAACTTGACGCCGGCCCGCGACCTCGAGTTCGATCACGTCTACCTCCAGCTTCAGGCCGCCGTCGACGGTCTCGGCGTCGCACTGGGCTCGCTGCCGCTGATCGAAAGTGATATCGCGGCCGGCCGGCTCATCTGCCCGCTTCCCGCGCCGGAATGGCGAGCCGACGATTACCAACTCCTCATCCCTGAGGATCGCCTCCGCGATCCCGCGATCAAGGCATTCCGAACCTGGATTCTCGCCGAAGCGGCCAAGCCATTGGCCGCTGTCGAAAGAACCTCGCGCGAAAATCGTACAACGCGGGGAAGGTCAAAGACGGGAAGCTAGGCCCGCGCGGTCGGATGAGGGCCACAATAGGCACGCAGCGCCTCGCGCTCGTCGCGTGAGAGCACGCTGACCGGATAAACCGGTGTGTCGTTGCCGCGCGTAAAGAACGGATGCGGCCATACTTTGCCGAGCAGACGCCAGCCCAACACCTTGCTGATCACCCAAGCAGCAGCGACGGCCTGATCTTCGTCGTGCCCGGCGGTGCTTCGCCGATGGCGTGTTTGCCCTGGATGGCGCCGGTCGGCGGGCCGAACACGGTGTCCGCGCGCGGCGCGTCTTGATCAAATGCCGAGGCGTGGATGCCGACGAAAGGAATGGACGGCGAGAGCGTGTTGCCGACCGGCGTGTTGCAGCAGCTCGCATACCATCGATAAAGGCCTTTCGGCGACAGCCGCACGCCCTTGACGCGATCCTGTCCTTGCACGAACGTAAACGTTGCCGGCGCAACCTGGACGATATCGGAGCGGCCTTGCGGGTCGAGCAGATCGGCGCGGCCGAGCCAGTGTGCAAAGGCCTGGCAATCGTCGCAATAGCAGCCGACGCGGTTGACTGTCCGCGGCGAAGCATTCGTGACGGTGCCGCGGACTTCGCCGCAACGACAACGAAATTCCGCAGTTGTGCTCATCAATCGTCCCCGTCACGGCAGGATCGCCGGCCGCTAGTAGCGTGGAACTACGAAGCAGGCTTTGCCAAGGCTTTTTTGATCAACGGAGAAAGGGAATATTTCCGCCCGTTCATGGGGCGCCGGCCTTGCAACCACCCTGCCCCTTCCCATGTCGTAGCCAAGTGCGGGAGGACGATCATGTCGTACACTGGCTCTGGAAATACCGGCGGCGCTTTCAATGACAGCGGCGCTCCGCCGCATGCCTTCGATCCGGAGCTCGAGCCGGAACTGTTTCGCGGCGTTGCCACACGGCGGATATTCGCGTTCCTGATCGACCTCGTCGTGCTGTCGGTGCCCGTGATCCTCGGCTACATCTTTATCGCCGTGTTCGGCCTGTTGACGCTCGGGCTCGGCTGGGTGCTGTTCTGGCTGGCGTGGCCCGCCTCGGTCGTCTGGGCCATCGTCTATTACGGCGCCTCCCTTGGCGGCCCGCATTCGGCGACGGTCGGCATGCGGGTGATGGATCTGGAGCTCCGCACCTGGTACGGCGCGCCCGGCTATTTCGTGCTGGGTGCCATGCACGCGGTATTGTTCTGGGTTTCGGTGTCGTTTCTGTCGCCGCTGGTGGTTTTGGTCGGACTTTTCAACGGCCGCCGCCGCCTGTTGCACGATTTCGTGCTCGGAACCGTGATCATCAACAACGCCGTTCGTAGTCCAGTGGGCCAGCCAGCGCGGACTTTCTGATAGTTAGGGTAGAAACCGCCGGAAAAGGTCCAGGCGACAAACGGTTTGCAAACCAATTGACCGTTAGGCTTGGCGGCGCGATGCTGCGTTGACCTCCCGTACGCCTCGCTTTCCGGAGACTGACGACATCCCGTGACCCAGCATTCGCGTGATACCCCCCAATTCTACCTGACGGCGCCCTCGCCCTGCCCGTATCTGGCGGGCCGGCACGAGCGCAAGGTGTTCACGCATCTGGTGGGCGACAAGGCCGGCGACCTCAACGACCTCCTGACCCATGGCGGCTTCCGCCGCAGCCAGTCGATTGCCTATCGGCCGGCCTGCGACCAGTGCCGGGCCTGCGTTTCGGTTCGCGTGATCGCCAACGAATTCCGGCCCTCGCGCAGTTTCCGCAAGATCATGGCCCGCAATGCCGACATTGTCGGCGAGCAGCGCAGCGCGGTGCCGACGTCAGAGCAATATTCGATCTTCCGCGCCTATCTCGACCAGCGGCATCGCCATGGCGGGATGGCCGACATGACGGTGCTGGATTACGCCATGATGGTGGAAGACAGCCACGTCGAAACCCGTATCATCGAATACCGCCGCCGCGATGGCGACGCCGTCGCCGCCAATGGTCGCGGTAATGATCTCGTCGCCGTGGCGCTGACCGACGTGCTCTCGGACGGGCTGTCGATGGTCTATTCCTTCTTCGAACCGTCGGAAGAAAACCGTTCGCTCGGCACCTACATGATCCTCGACCACATCAACCGCGCGCGGCGTCAGGGCCTGCCTTACGTCTATCTCGGCTACTGGATCGAGGGCTCGAAGAAGATGGACTACAAGGGCCGCTTCCTGCCGCAGCAGCGGCTCGCGCCCTCGGGGTGGATGCGGGTCGACGCCTCAGGCGAGACCCTGACCGAGCCGCAGGATTAAGATCGGCCCCTCGCCCTCACTTCTTCACCGGCGCGTAGAAGGTGCCTTCGACTTCGCAGATGTCGTCGCCGTTCAGCCGATGTACTTCGATGATGGTGCGCGGCGGATAAGGCCCCTTGCCCCAAAACTCTTCCTGGATCTTGTTCACGATCGGACGGAAGCGATACATGTCCGTGACATAGACGACGATGCGCGCGGCATCGCGCAGCGTTGCACCCTCGGACTCCGCGATCAGCTTCATGTTGGCAAAAGCCTGACGAATCCGCGGTTCGTCGCCCGCGACTTGCAGATTGGTTTTGGGGTCGATGCCGCGCATGCCGGCAATGAAGACGAAATCGCCCGCGCGCGTGCCGAGATTCCAGGTGCCGGTCGGCTTGATCGCTCCTTCGGGCGCCAGCGTCTTCACCCCGGACGGCGACAACGGAAACGTCTCTGCGGCGGCGGAATGAACCCACAGCATTGCTGCGATCAGGAACACGATCTTCTTCAAGGCAGACCTCCGGGTTTGACCAGCCAGCGCAGCATAGAGTTCTGCGAAGGTGCTTAAAACCCTCCGGCCCAAAAATCCGACACCAGCTTCACGTTCAGCGCGATGATCACGGCGGCTGTCGCGATCGCGAGAGCGCTGAGCCAGCGCGGCGCGACGAACGCACCCATCTTGCGTCGGCTCGAGGTAACCATCACGAGCGGCACCACGGCCAACGGCAGTTGCAGGCTGAGCACCACCTGGCTCAGGATCAACAGACGACCGGTCGCCTGCTCGCCGGCCAGGATCGTCACCACCACCGCCGGGACAATGGCAATCATCCGCGTCATCAGACGCCGCAGCCACGGCGCGATCCGCAAGTTCAAGAAGCCTTCCATCACGATCTGGCCCGACAGGGTCGCGGTGATGGTCGAGTTCAAACCGCAGCAAATCAGCGCCACGGCAAACAGCGTCGGCGCCAGCGTCGAGCCGAGCAGCGGCGCCAGAAACGCATGCGCCTGACCGAGTTCGGCGACTTCGGTTTGTCCGGCCCGGTGAAATGCCGCCGCCGCCAGGATCAGGATCGAGGCGTTGATGACGAAGGCGAGGCACAGCGCGATCGAGGAATCGATGGTGGCAAGGCGGATGGCTTCGCGCTTTTCCGGTCCGCTCTCGCCGATGAAACGGGTCTGCACCAGCCCCGAATGCAGATAGAGATTATGCGGCATCACGGTGGCGCCCAGAATGCCGAGCGCGAGATAGAGCATTTCGTGATTGGCGAAAATGTCCTGGCTCGGCACGAAGCCTCTGATCACCGCGCCCCAGTCGGGATCGGCGAGCGCAATCTGGATGGCAAAGCAGGCCGCGATCACGCCCAGCATCGCCACGACGAAGGCTTCGATCCAGCGAAAGCCGAAGGCTTGCAGCGCCAGGATCAAAAACACGTCGGCCGCGGTGAGGATGACGCCGACGGAAAGCGGAATGTGAAACAACAGATTGAGGCCGATCGCGGTGCCGATGACTTCGGCAAGATCAGTCGCCGTGATCGCGAGCTCCGCCGACAGCCAAAGCGGCAGCGACATCCAGCGCGGAAATGAATCGCGGCAGGCCTGCGCGAGATCGCGTCCGGCGCCGACACCAAGTCGCGTGCAGAGCGACTGAAGGACGATCGCCATCAGATTGGACAGCAATGCAACCGAGAGCAGCGCGTAGCCGAATTTGGAGCCGCCCGCGAGCGAGGTCGCCCAGTTGCCGGGATCCATATAGCCGACGGCGACGAGATAACCGGGGCCAAGGAACGCCAACAGCTTGCGCCAGAACGGACCTTTGGGAGCCGTCTGTACCGATGCGAAAGCTTCCGCCAGCGACGGAGTACTGCGCTGCGCGCGCCAGCCCGTCGGCCTCGCAGTGAAGCCTGAAGCGGTCGCGGCCCCGGATTCAGAACCAAAATTGCGGTTTTGCGCATCCATTTGCAGAGACTGCCGTAAGCTCGACTTTATTGCAACTGATTTGCAAGTGCATCTGATGATCACAGAAATGATATCGGTACATGGCTTGTAAAGTACTAGGGAAGTGCTTTTGTATCGGCCATGGCCAGATTGCCTCTGGAAACGCCGACAGCAACCCTGCGCTACGCGCTCACGCCCGACGAGGCGGCTGTCGCGGCGATCGAGGCGACGTTTGCGGCTTACGACCGCATGATGGCGATACTCGCCGAAGTTGCGCCGGTCGGCGCGAACCTCGTCTCGCTTCACGCCCAAGCCTACGAGAAGATTCGGATCGAAACCGGCCTGCCGGCACGGCTGGTCACGCTTGGCCTGCGCGATCGCGCCAGCTACGTCGCGGGCAATCAGGTTCGGCGAATTCCGCTCGATGACAAGTTGTTCGCAATCAAGGGACCCACTTCACTAACCATTAGCACTGTCCAGGGACGCGTCTTGGTGCCGTTCGACGTGCCGGGTTATGTAACGGGCTGGGAAAGCCCTTTCCCGGCGCACCTGGTCTCGGACGGACGAGCTTACGAAATTCACATCGCCGTCAAATCCAAATCAGCAGCACCGGAGGAGAAGACCATGCTTCACGAGGGCATCCTTGCGCGTATGGGCCGGCTTCTTGCCGCCATCGCCAGCCAAACCATCGACAATGCCGAAAACAACAACAAGGTCGCGCTCGTCAAGCAAGCGATCCGCGAAATCGACGCCGGCGCGGATGAAGCGCGCTATGCGCTCGGCAAATCGCGCGCCGAAGAATTTCGCCTCAAGCGGCGGCGCGAGCAGTTCGACGCGGACGTCGCAACGTTAACGGAAAAAATCCGTCTCGCAGTTGCGGAAAATCGCGAGGATCTCGCGCGCGCCGGAATCGCACGGCAAATTGATCTGGAGTCGCAAGGCCTCGCGCTCGAGCGCGCGATGGATTTCATCGAACTGGAAATCGACGAGCAGACCAAGGCCTTGCAGGCAATGCTTGCGGCGCGACGTGAAGCCGAAGGCCGTCTCGCCGATCTCGAAGCAAGTCTGATGCAGCACGCGCCGCTTGAAACCGGCGAGACGCTCCCCACGACTAACACCATGAGTGCCGACCGGGCCATGGCAGCGATCGCACGCGTTACCGGCGTTCCCGCTTCCAGCGTGCTCGGCGACAAGTCACTCGACGAACTCGACCGGTTGCATCGCGAACGAGAGATCGCGGCGCGGCTTGAAAGGATCAAATCGCAGCAATGAGTGCCGTCACCGACATCTTGCTGGCGCCTGATGTACGGCCTTTTGCGATTGCGGCAGCGATCATGGCTGCGCTGGGCGGCCTCGAAGCGCTGACAATGATCGTCGGCTTCTCGATCAGCGAACTGATCGGCGCCGATTTTGCGCTCGAAGCCGAACATGACAGTGCCATCGGCGGCCTGTTCCTCTGGATCAATGCAGGCCGCGTCCCGCTTCTCATCCTGATTATCCTGGTGCTGGGCGTATTCGCGATCGCAGGATTTTTTCTGCAAGGCATCGCGCACATTGCCGGCACGGCAATTCCGGTCGCCCTCGCCGCGCTTTTCGCTGCCGCGCTGAGCCTGCCGGCCGTCAGGGTCGCCAGCCGCGGCATCGCCCGCATTATCCCGCGCGATGAGACTTACGCCGTGAACGACGCCGATTTTGTCGGCAAGGTCGCCGAAGTTGCGATCGGCCCCCTCGATCAGGGACTGCCCGGCCGCGTCCGTCTCAAGGATGTCTTCGGCAACTGGCACAGTGTGCCGGCGCGCGCCAGCGCCGATTCGAACCCCCTTCCGGTCGGCGCCAGCGTCCTTCTGGTCGACCGCGACAGCAAAAGTTTTATCGCCATCTCCGCACCTGAAGACCTCGCACCCCAACAACCATCACGCAGGGCATAAAAATGTGGGAACTTGCAGTACCCGTCGCGATAGGCGTCCTCGTCTTTCTGGTTATCGGCCTGTTGCTGGCAAAACTCTACCGGCGCTCGACGCGCGATGAAGCCTATGTCCGCACCGGTCTTGGCGGCCAGAAGGTTGTGCTCGACGGCGGCTCGCTCGTTCTTCCGGTTTTCCATTCCGTCGCCGCCGTCAACCTGAAGACGCTGCGGCTCGAGGTCGCCCGCGGCGGTCCGGATTCGCTCATCACCAAGGACCGCATGCGCGTCGACATCGGCGCCGAGTTCTATCTGCGCGTCAAGCCGGATACGTCGTCGATCGCGCTGGCCGCACAAACGCTCGGCAGCCGCACCAACGACACCGCCGAACTGCGCGAACTGGTCGAAGCGAAATTCGTCGACGGCCTGCGTTCGGTTGCGGCCACCATGAACCTCGAGGAATTGCAGGAGCAGCGCGCGACCTTCGTCAAGGCGGTGCAGGATGCCGTCGGCGCCGACATCCAGAACAACGGCCTCGAGCTTGAATCGGTCTCGCTGACGCGCCTCGACCAGAGCGACATCAAGCACTTCAACCCGACCAACTTCTTCGACGCGCACGGCCTCACCACGCTCACCAAGATCACCCGTGAGCGCGAGCAGGAGCGGAACCAGATCATTCGCACGACCGAAGTCAACATCGCCCAGCAGGACCTGGTCGCGCGCCAGACCACGCTGCAGATCGAGAGCACCAAGCGCGAAGCCGAACTGGCGCAGCAGCGCGACATCGCCAACAAGACCGCATCGATGCGCGCGCAGACCGCGCAGGCCGAAC
Organism: Bradyrhizobium sp.; assembly: GCF_035652035.1. Lineage (GTDB taxonomy): Bacteria > Pseudomonadota > Alphaproteobacteria > Rhizobiales > Xanthobacteraceae > Bradyrhizobium. The sequence continues at coordinate 16,865 of NZ_DASREO010000030.1, read as the reverse complement.
AGGCCGCGCTGCAGAACGAAGCGCAGTATCGCATCGATCAGGAGCTTGCGGTCGCCAACAAGCAGACCGAAGCCAACCAGCTGCGCGACACCCGCAAGATCGAAGCCGATCTCGCCGTCAAGCGCCGCAACACCGAAATGGAACGCGACCTCCAGATCGTCTCGCAAGAAAGCGCGATCGCGGTTGCGACCAAGAGCAAGGAACAATCGGAAGCACAGACCATCGCCGAGACCGCCCGCGCGCTCGCGATCTCCGCCGAAGAAAAGGTCACCACCGCGCGCGCCACCGAAATCGCCGAACGCGACAAGATCATCAACGTGATCGCGGCCCGCAAGGCCGCCGAAACCAACGCCATGCCGATTACGGTGATGGCTGAAGCCGAAAAGCAGGCTGCGGCCAACAAGGCCGAAGCGACCAATGTCTTGGCAAAGGCGGATGCCAATGCGGCCACGACGAGGGCCGCAGGCGTCAAGGCGCTTGGCCAGGCCGAGGCCGAGGTCGCCACGATGAAAGCTGAGGCGCGCAACAAGCTCAGCCCGGCAATGATCGACTACGATCTCAACCTCGCCCGCATCAATGTCATCCCGAATGCGCTGGCCGAAGCCGTCAAACCGATCGAGAAGATTTCGGACATCCGTATTTTCGATACCGGCAGCCTGCTCGGCCGCAACGGCTCAGCCAACGGCAGCATGATCGGCCACGGACAGGGACTTGGACTTGGCGACGGCCTCGCCGCACAGCTGTTGTCGGTCTCAGCGTTCCGGCCGGTCATCGACAAGATCCTCGCCGAGGCGGGCTTTGCCGCCGGCCCCGATGCGCTGACCAGCCTAACTACCGCGCTCGCCGCGCAGCAGCTGGCAAAGCCCGCTGAGCCAGCCGCGATCGCTCTCGACGATACGCCGATGCCGCCGCCTCCAACCATTTCGGGAACCACCAAAGCGACGCTCGGCCCGAAATCGTGACGGTCTAGCAACGGTCGAATATCCATTAACAAAAGCCCGCTGCCGTTGATGCAGCGGGCTTTTTTCGCATGTCGGGAATCGGGTGGGTTCCAGGCGATGCAACCTCCATGTTGGGTGTCGGAGTTAGGCTTCACCGTTCGTCCTCAGCTCGAAGCCGACCAAAGCTCAGGAATTTCGCCATGACCTCCTCGACCGCTCCCCGCTTGCCCGCAACCTTCAACCGCCTCGCCTGGTCCAACCTTGCCGCGCAATCGGCCGAGCAGATTGCCCTCGCCGCAGCGCCGATTGTTGCCGTGTTGATGCTCGGCGTCGGCGAAGGCGAAACCGGGTTGTTGCAGACCGCTCTGACGCTGCCGTTCGTGCTGCTCGCAATTCCGGCAGGCCTGCTTGCCGATCGCATCTCGCGGCGGCGGCTGATGGCGGCCGCCGAAGCGTTGCGCGCGGTGGCGCTGCTCACAATTCTGCTTCTCATCGCCTCGAAATGGCTGACGCTGCCGCTGCTCGCCCTGTGCGGCTTCACCGCCGTGTGCGGCACCGTCGTGTACAGCGTCGCGGCCCCTGCTCTCGTCCCTTCGCTGGTGACAGCACAAGCTTTGCCCACGGCGAACGCCAGAATCGAACTCGCCCGCACCATCGCCTTTGCCTCCGGCCCCGCCCTCGGCGGCGCTCTCGTGGGATGGCTTGGCGCCGCGCCTGCTTTCGCGTTTGCGGCGGCGTTATCCGTGGTCGCGGTCGTGTTGTTGTCGGGCCTCTACGAACCCGCGCGTTCGGTCGCACCCCGGCGGCATCCGCTGCACGAGGTGAAGGAAGGCGCGTCGTTCGTGCTGAACCATCCGTTGCTGCGGCCGGTCTTTGTGACGCAGTTCATCTTCAACACCGGCTCGTTCCTGCTGCTCGCGATCTTCGTACCCTACGCGGTGCGCCACCTCGCGCTGTCGGCGACCGGCGTCGGCGTCACGCTCGCGATGTATGGCGTCGGCATGGTGGTCGGCGCGCTGCTGGCCACGCGGGTGATGCGCCGCGTCACCTTCGGCACCGTAATCGGCCTTGGCCCCGTCACCGGCTTTGCCGCCGCCGTCATCATGGCGCTCACAACTGTCATTCCGACCGCGGCGCTTGCAGGCCTGAGCTTCTTCCTGCTCGGCGTCGGCCCGATCCTGTGGGTCATCAGCACGACGACCTTGCGGCAATCCGTGACACCGCCAAGCCTCTTGGGACGCGTCTCGGCAATCAATATCCTCAGCTACGGCGCGCGCCCGCTCGGCTCCGCGCTCGGCGCCATCATCGGCGGGCTCTACGGCGCGGAAGCCTGCCTTTACCTCGCGGCCCTGATCTTCGGCGCGCAGGCCCTCGTCATCCTGATGTCGCCGGCGGTCGCGCTGACACGGCAGCCGGAGATGGTCGGAGAATGCGCCTAGTGGGACGGCTCAGAACGAGCCTGCCACCGAGCCGAGCGCAATCACGGCGACCAGCGCGACAAGCGCGCCGACGATGCCAACCATGACGATGTCAAGATAACTGTCGCGGTGCGTCGACCCGCAAATGGCAAGCAGGGTGACCACCGCGCCGTTATGCGGCAAGGTATCGAGCGTGCCGGCCCCGATCACCGCGACCCGATGCAGCAGCGCGGGGTCAAGGCCAGCCTCCGCTGCGCGCGTCAGATAGGTTGAGGCGAGCGCATCGAGCGCGATGGTCAACCCACCCGACGCCGATCCGGTCAGAGCGGCCAGGACGTTGGTGGCAACCGCGAGCGACACCAACGGTCCACCGCCGATGCCGAGCACGGCGTCGCGCACGACGGCGAACGCCGGCATGGCGGCCACCACCGCGCCGAAGCCGACGAGGCTCGCCACGCTCACTGCCGGCAGCACGGCCGCGTTGGCGCCGGCATCCATGGTGGTGCGAAGCGACGGCAGCCGGCCGAAACTGGTCGCAAGAACAGTGACGATCGCGCAGGCAAGCGCCGTAATGACGGCCCACACACCGCCGACCGCGGCCAGCGACGTCTCGCCCCAGCGCACTTCAGAAAGGAAGGACGTGTCGAGCGCCGGCAGAATGAACAGCGACATCGCGAGATTGACGACGATCACGACCATGAGCGGCAGCGCAGCAACGATGGCGGCGGGCGGCGCGCCGGCGGTCGCGCCGTGCGTGATTTCCGCCGGATCGAATTCACGGGCGGTCGTGGCGCGTTCACGCAGCTTTTCGTCATTGGCAACATGATCGGGCGACATCGGCGCGCCATCGCCGAACCCTTCGCCATTCTTCCGCGCGATCGCCTCTTCGCGATTGAGCCACCACAGGCCGAAGCCAAGCATGATGAGCGAAGCGAGGATGCCGAGGCCCGGCGCGGCAAAGGGCGTGGTGCCGAAGAACGGCATCGGGATGGCGTTCTGGATCGACGGCGTGCCGGGCAAGGCCGACATGGTGAAGGTCGATGTACCCAACACGATCGTCCCCGGCATCAACCGGCGCGGAATGCCTGCTGCGCGAAACAACTCCTGCGCCATCGGCGCCAGCACGAAGAAGGCGACGAACAGGCTGACGCCGCCATAGGTGACGAGCGCGCCGGCGAGCACGACCGCAAGCACGGCCCGCTTCGGACCGAACCGCTGCGTCATGAAGTTCGCGATTGACGCAACCGAGCCGCTATCCTCCATCAGCTTGCCGAACAGCGCGCCGAGCAGAAACAGCGGAAAGAACTGCCCCAGGAAACCTGCGGCGCTGTTCATGAAGGTTTGGGTCCAATGGGCGAGCAGCGGCTCGCGGGAGAACAGGGCCGCCACCACAGCCGCAAGCGGCGCAAGCAGCAGCACGCTCCAACCCCGGAAGGCCAGCCAGATCAAAAGTCCCAATCCGATCAGGATACCGAGCAGCCCAGCCGCGGTCATGGCCTCAGCACTCCGCCAGCAACACGTCGAAATCGGCGGTAGACCTTTTTCCGAGGTCGTGACCGTGCTCGGAGAGGAAAACGTCGGCGCTCTTACGTCCCTCCTCCTTCAAGAGCGAAACGAACTCCCACTCGGCATTGAGTTTCGACGATGCACCGAAGTCGGCGAGCGCGTCGGACATGATGCGGTGCGTGCGCATTCCGGCCCACCGCGCGCCCTCGCCGTGTCCGGGGTCCGACACCTGGCGTAACAACGCGATCATGCGCAGTTCCTTCATCAGCGGTGAATTGAAGGAAATTTCGTTGATCCGGTTCATGATCTCGTTGGCCGTGCGAGGCGGCTCCATGCGTTCGCGCGGGTTGATCTGTACCAGGATCGTGTCGTGCGCATCGCTTTCGCGGATCAGTGGCGTCAATGTCGGATTGCCGGCATAGCCGCCATCCCAATAGGGCTCGCCGTCGATCTCGATCGCCTGGAACATGGTGGGCAGGCAGGCCGATGCCAGCAGGACATCCGGCGTGATCTCCTTGTTGCGGAAGATGCGGCCACGGCCGGTGCGAACACTGGTTGCGGTGATGAACAACCGGATCGGCGCGCGCGCGAGACGGTCGAAGTCGATCGTCTCGGTCAATATCCTGCGCAGCGGGTTCAGGCCGAGCGGATTGAGATCGTAGGGCGAAAACACCCGCGCCATCATGTTCATGGCGGCGTAAGCCGGCGAGGTATCGAGGGTCCAGCGGCCCATCAGCCGGTCGAGCGGCGAGCGCTGCAATGGACTGAACGCCGCCGCCTGCGATACTTGCCGCCAATAGGCTTCGAGCGTGGTACGGGCGCCTTCGGCGCCGCCGCCCGTCCATCCGTCCGCCAGCAGGGCCGCATTCATCGCGCCCGCCGAGGTGCCGGAGATCGCTTCGATCCGCAGCCACTTCTCTTCGAGCAGCCGATCGAGCACGCCCCAGGTGAATGCGCCGTGAGAGCCGCCCCCCTGCAACGCGAGGTCCACCAGAACAGGCTCAGGCATTGTTTCCATCGTCGCTGCCTCCGAGTGAAACAACGCTTGATCAAGGTCGATCCATGATGCTGCGCATCGAACTGGCGCAGGACGAACGGGCGATCAGCCGCGCTAACTCAAGCGGCGCGACGCAGACCGAGGCCGAGCGCGATCCAGCCGACGCCCGCCATCACGAGATCGATGCCGAGGAACAGGCCGAGGATATAGAGGCCCGAGACCGGCCAATGCGCCAAAATCAACAGGCCGAGCACAAGCGTGATCACGGCGGACAGCAGCACCAGGACCCAGGGCGACTCCCGCTTCATGCTGAAGGCAAGGATGATGCGCACGACGCCAGAGGCCGTCAGCAATGCGCCAAGCATGAGGGTCAGCAGCGCGGCGGCGAGCAGAGGGTTCTCGAATGTGACGAAGCCCGCGACGATGTAGAGCACGCCAAGCAGGCCCCAAAGCAGGAATTTGCCCCAGCTCTTGATCTTGAAGGCGTTCCAGACTTCGGCGATGCCGGCAATGATCATCATCACGCCGACGATCCAGACGCTGACAACCGTCGCCATCACGACGCTGCCAAGCGCGATGAACCCTGAGATCAGATAGACGACTCCGAGCGCAACGATCCAGCCCCACCCGGCGCGAAGCGGTGTTAGATCATGAGTGGTTTGGGGATTGCGAAGGGCTTCTGAAGCGTTCGTCATCACGAGTCCTCCATTACGAAAAACTGCCCGACGTGCATCTACAGGTAGCGTTAGAGAAAGGCGGAATAGAGGACAAATGCTCCCGTCCGCGACCGCTTGCAAGACCGCTGTTCGTGCGATTGGGTCTGTATTGCTGACTATTCTATTTAAATGCCCGCGGATCGCGCGCGGGCGCCCCCTCAAGACCGGACCGAGCATGGTCCGGTCCATTCGCGCTTGCCCGCGCGGTCAGTAAAGCAGCCGCCGCAGCGGCAGTCCTGCCCTTGAATAGAACTCGCGGCGGCTGACGGTGCCGTCATTGTCCGGATCAGCGGCGCGGAATTGCCGTTCGACCAGCGCGAAATACTCGTCCTTGGTCAAGGTACCGTCATGATCGCGATCGGCCCACGCGAACTCCTCGGCGGTGACGCGGCGCCGGCCAAGCTGCGCATGACTGAGCATGCCGGTATGATGGCGATCCAGATGATCGAACAATAGCGCGGCGGCGCGTTTGGCTTCGTCGAGATCGATGGTGCTGTCGTTATCCCGGTCTATACCTGAAAAGGGGCTGGCGCGCCTGCCCCCGCGCGCAAACGCGGGCGGTGCCGCGATGAAGCTCGCGAGCCCGAACAGAAGCAGTTGCCGGCGGAATGCGCTCTGGGGCGCGGTCGGTTTCGGGCGTCGCACGGAAGCTGATTGATCCATCGCAGAAACCTCCTTTTGCCCCGCAAACTGTAGCGCCGGTATTATACCCGCCCGCGTATCGGGCGAAAGATCGCATCAGCGCTCGTCAGCTCTGCGCAAGACGAAATATCATCGAGCAGGCAGCGTCCCGTTACACAGAAGCGTCATCCTTCAGCTTTTCAGATAGCGCTCGTATTGCCCGGCCAGCACTTCGTCGGTCGCAATCGCAGGCTCAAGCGTGTAGAGATCCTGCGCGCGACCGATGCCGCGCAGCGCGAAGCGGCCGGTGGACACGAGATAGTGCCGCCCGGCGGTGTCGAGGCCGTCGCGAAAGGCCGCCGAGACCAGGAGTTCGCGATCGACCGAACCGCACATCGAAGCGATACGGCTGACCTCGTTCACCGCCGGCCCCACCACGGTGAAATCCAGCCGGTCGTCATGACCGATATTGCCGTAAAATACCTCGCCGACATGCAAGCCCACATAGGCCGAGGTCACCGCCCTTCCCTCAGCGCCGCGGCTTGCATTGAGCGCAATCATGTTGAGGCGAAAACGATGCTCGGCGCGCAGCGCCGCGCGCTTGGCCTGGCTCAGGTTCTCCGCGGTAAACATCGCAAGCACGCCGTCGCCGATCAGCTTCAGCACGTCACCGCCGGAATCATGGACGGCGTCGATAGCGGCCTGCGCATAATCGTTGAGGAACGGGATGATCTCGTCGGGCTCGATGCTCTCGGCGATGCCGGTCGAGCCGCGCAGGTCGGAGAACCACAACACGGCCTTGATCTGTTCGGTGACGCCGCGCGAGATCTTCCCGTGCAGGACGCGCTCGGAGGCATCGCGTCCGAGATAGACACGGCCCAAGGTGCGCACGATATCGACCTGCTGGGCCGACTTGACGACGAGCCCGAGCACCGGCACCAGGTCGCGTAGCGCCTCGAGCTCCTTGTCCTCGAAGCCGTCGGCGCGTCGAGTCACCCAGTAGGAATAGAGACAATCCATCTGCCCGAGCGCGCCGGTCTCGCCGAAACGGTGGACCAGACCGAGCAGATGCTTGTGCCCCCTCTCGAGGAGCTCCGGCATTCGCGAGAAGCGGAGAACGTCCGGGTCCGCAAGGTCGAGCCGCATCTCGTCGTGTCCGTTTGCGAGCATGTGATAGAAGATCGACTGGCGCCAGCCCTCGTCATTCTCGCCCGTCGGTCCATATTCGAAGCGATCGCTCTCATTCCCCTCGATATCGTTCCAGCGAAATCCGCGTCCCTCAAAGATCGGGTGCAACGTATCGATCGCGACAAGGGCGCGCGACAGATCGAGACCCGCGGCGCAGCAGCGCTCGCAGAAGCCGCGGATCAGATCGTTCTCGGGCAAGCCGGTGAGGCCCTGGCTCACCAGCCAGTTCATCAACCCGACACGGGTCGCAAGTTCCATAGCCGCGGATTATGCCGTGCGATCGCGACGGGGAAAAGACCTGCAAGGGACATGGCTGGAAATGATCGGCGTTGCGATTCAACAGTCAAATTGCTTGGAATCGAAGGGAAGCTATTCGTTGATTTAACAAGGGGGCCTGTTCTGATGGAATGGACGTTTGCCAATCTGATCATCCAGACCGTGGCTGGCCTGATCGGAGCGAACATCGCCGCGGCCGCAGCCCACGAGCACCGCTTCGGATTTTGGGGCCATAGCCTCGTCGGTCTCGTGACCGGCGCGCTCGCAGGAATTTTCCTGCAGAAATACGCCTCCACCGTCGTCACCGCGAACGGCAGCCTGAACGATCCCTCGGGCGTTCAGATCATCGCGGCGCAGGTGCTGACGGGCGCAGTGGCCGGCGCGATCGCGATGATGGCGACCGGCTTCATCATCAAGGAACGATCGAAAGAGGACTAGCGGCGGGCCGGCCCATGCCGCTACCGCGCATGCACCTGCGTGAAGCGGCGTTGACCCCTCCAACATCGGCGCTGCAAATGGCAGCATGAGAAAGACAACAGGGCGTAACGACGAATGACGCCTCCGTGGGAAAGTTGATGGCGTCCGAAGCGCGCACCCGCCAGTATCCGATTATCCTGGCGCTCGGCACCACGCAGACGCTGGCGTGGGCCTCGAGCTACTACCTGCCCGCCATTCTGGCCGATCCGATCGGCCACGATCTCGGCATGTCCGCCAACTGGATTTTTGCCGCCTTCTCGGCGGCGCTGGTGATCTCCGCAGTGCTGGGGCCCCGGATCGGCCGGCAGATCGACCTGTTCGGCGGCCGGCCGGTGCTGTGCACCTCCAACGTCACGATCGCGGCGGGTCTGGTGCTGCTTGGCGTCTGCAATTCCATTCCGCTGCTGGTCGTGGCCTGGATCCTGCTCGGCATCGGCATGGGCTATGGCCTGTATGACGCGGCCTTCGCCGCTTTGGGGCGCATCTACGGCAATGCGGCGCGCGGACCCATCACCGGCATCACGCTGATGGCGGGCTTTGCCTCGACCGTCGGATGGCCGCTGACCGCCTTCGGGCTCGACCATATCGGCTGGCGCGACACCTGTTTTGCCTGGGCGGCTGCCCATATCCTGATCGGCCTGCCGCTCAACTACTTCATGCTGCCGAAGGTGACCGTCGCGAAGGCTGAGGCAGCGAACGCGATCAAACCGCATATCCCGATCGATCGCAGCATGATCCTGCTGGCGTTCACCTTTGCCGCGGGCTGGACCGTGACCGGCGCGATGGCGGCGCACATGCCGCGCATTCTCGAAGCCGGCGGCGCGACCGCCGTGCAGGCGGTTGCGGCCGGCGCGTTGTTCGGTCCGGCGCAGGTTTTCGCGCGCATCGTCGAGGCGACGCTTCTCAAGCGCTATCATCCGCTGCTTTCGACAAGGCTTGCCTGCCTCACCCACCCGATTGGCGCGGCGATCCTGAGCGTCGCTGGCGGCTCGGCCGCGGGCGCTTTTGCGATCCTTTTCGGAATGGGCAACGGCGTCTTGACGATCGCGCGCGGCACCCTGCCTTTGGCGATCTTCGGCCCGAAGGATTACGGCTATCGCCTCGGCCTGATCGGCGCGCCGGCGCGCATGGCACAGGCGGCAGCGCCGTTGGCGTTCGGTCTCCTGATCGATCTGATCGGGCTCAAGGTCCTGATCGTCTCGTCCGCACTCAGCCTTTCTGCGCTCGCCGCGCTTTTGCTGTTGCGGACGAATTCGGGCCGAGCTGCGACCGATAGCGAGAGCGGCTAAAACCTATTTTGGCAGCTTGCCGATCCAGGCGAGGATCGCCTCGGTGACCGCAGCCGGCTGCTCCGGAATCAGGGCGTGGCTCGCATTCGGGATCACCACGACGGAAACGCGCTCTCCGAATTCGTCGCGCATCTCGTTCGACATGGCGCGCGGCTTGAAGGGATCGAGTTCGCCTTGAAGATCGAGCAGCGGCACCGCACCGCCTGACCACCACTCGGATTGTTTGGTGGCGCGGCCAGCGGCCGATTGCATTTCGTCCGCCGCCGGATGCCAACCATCGAGCCAGATTCTGGCGTCGCTATTGGGGGCGAAGAAAGCCAATCGCAGATATCTCAGTCGCTCGCTGGTCGGCAGCGCGAAATCGCCCGATTTACGCACTGCTTCCGACAATTCCTGCGCGCCGGAAAAGCCGACCGGATAGCCTTTCGCCGCGGCCGCGATCATCACGACGCCGCGCACGAGTTCGGGATGATCGACGGCGATCATGCGTGCGACCCAACTGCCGAACGCATGTCCGACGATAATTGCAGGACCGCCATGGCCCTTGATGCGGATGACGGCGGCGACATCGTGGGCGAGATCGTGAAGCGTGAGATTTTGCACGGGCCCAAGGCTGAGGGCAGCGCCGCGCGGCTGCGGCCTCACCACGAAAAAACCGGCCTTGACCAGCACGTCCGCGACGTCGTCGAAATCTTCCGCGCCGCGGCCGCGCGAGGGCAGCATGACAACGAGCGGCCCGCGTCCCTCGGAGAGGACTTCTATGCGGATGTCGTCATAAAAGGCGATTTCCCGCTCCGGTTCGGCCCGTGCGGGGATCGCGATGATCATCGTCGATGCAAGCACCAGCGCCGCTGCGACGCGGCGCTGCCAATGACTTGGCTGACAGATCGCCTCACTCATAAAATTCCGGCGCCATTTTCAGCGTGTCGCGCTGGGCCTTGTCGTGATTGATCCAGAGCGTGCCCTTGTCCTGCGCGAGACGGTCCGCAATCTTCTGCATCGATGCCAGCGTCTGTTCCTTGCTGACATTGTTGACGGGCACGCCGCGGTTCTCCCAGTTGCTCTTGAAGTGGACGGCATCTCCCGTGAGAATCAACTCGCCGGTCTTCGGCAGTTTCACCAGCAGCGACTGATGCCCTGGCGTGTGGCCGGGCGTCGAGAGCACGACAATGCTGCCGTCGCCGAAAATATCGCGATCGCCTTCGAGTTTTGTCACCGGGTGCTCAGCCTTGAAGCGCGGCGCGCCGTTGGCGCCCGGCCACTCATATTCCGCCTTCTGCACATAGAGCATCGTATTCGGGAACATCTCGACATTGCCGATATGGTCGGGATGGGTGTGCGAGATCGCCATCGCCTTGATGTCCGACGGCTTGACGCCGAGTTGCTCGAGCTGGGCAGCGAGCTTCTTCGGTCGATGCCAGGTCACGGATCGCAGATCGGCCGGAGCAAGGCCATTGGGCATATCCGCGACCGCATCGGGAATGCCGGTGTCCCACAAGAACCAGCCTTGGGAGTGCTTGATCAGATAGCAGTTGTCGACGAAGTCCATCGACTTGCCTTCGTTGACGCCGGGCGACCACCGCGAGATGTCGCCGGCAACGCCCTCGCCGCAATTGAGGACGTAGAGCTTCTCGACGCCGGCGTTTGCGGGCTCGGCCAAGCCGATCGCCGCAAGGCCCAGAATTGCCGCCAGACCCAATACCCTGTTCATGCTGCCTCTCCCCGATATTTTTGATTTTAAGGCTTCTGCCGGCCATCGGGCCTGCATAGCACCTTACCGTGACAAACGCCGCGCCGACAATGGCGCGCGGCGCTTGTCACCTCACACCGGGGAGCCAGGGATTATTCCACCGCCTTGCCGAACTTGTTCGACTTCGGCAGGCCATGCGCGAGGCGGCCGGCGTCTGCTCGATTGCCGTTCCAGTCCGACAGCTCCTTGGCCGTCATGCTCTGGTCGCGGCCGGCGCCATCCTTCCAGGATAGCCCCTCCTTGGCATCGAACACCGTGACGTCGGACAGTTCGGCTTTGAGGTATTTCTGCAACCTGACGCCACGGCCCCGCGCCATCTCAGGCACCTGGTCGATCGGGAAGATCACCATCTTGTGGTTGGTGCCGATCACCGCAACCCGATCGCCGGTGACGACGGCAATCGCGCGCGCCTCGTTCGGCATCTCGACATTGAGCACCTGCTTGCCCTTGCGGGTGGTCGAGACGCAATCGTCCTCGTTGACGATGAAGCCCTGGCCTTCGCCGCTTGCGATCAGGAACTTGCGACCGCCCTTGTTGACGAAGGTCGAGACGACAGCGGCATCCTGATCGAGATCGATGAACATGCGGATCGGCTCGCCATGGCCACGACCGCCGGGCAGCTTTGCGACGTCGAGCGAATAGAATTTGCCGTTGGTGCCGAACAGCAGAAGTTTTGATGTCGTCTCGGCAAAGAAGGCCTGGCCGAGCTTGTCATCGGTCTTGAAGGCAAGGTTCGAGAGATCGGCGACGTGCCCCTTGAGCGTGCGCACCCAGCCCTTGTCGGAAATCACCACTGTCGCCGGCTCGCGCTCGACAAAGGCTTCCTCGATCGCCGCAAGGTCATGCTCGGGCGCGTCGGCAAATTGCGTGCGGCGTTTGCCAAGCGGCGTTTTCGGTCCGAACATGTCGCGGACTTTACCGACCTGCTCGCCGACCTTCTTCCATTGCTCGGCTTCCGAGGCCAGGACTCCCTTGATGCCTTTCAACTCGGCACGAAGGTCCTTGTCTTCGCCGCGGATCTCCATCTCTTCCAGCTTGCGCAAGTTGCGCAGGCGCATGTTGAGGATGGCTTCGGCCTGGACTTCGGTGAGCTTGAACGTCTTGATCAACACCGGCTTCGGCTCATCCTCGGTGCGGATGATCTTGATCACCTTGTCGATGTTCAAATAGGCGATCAGGTAGCCGCCGAGAATTTCCAGGCGATGCTCGATCTGCTCCTTGCGGTAGTTGGAGCGGCGGATCAGCACGTCGCGCAGATGGTCGAGCCACTCTTTCAGGCATTCGGCGAGGCCGACGACCTTCGGAATGCGGCCCTTGATCAGCACGTTGAGGTTCAACGGAATCCGGCTCTCGAGCTCGGTGAGCCGGAACAGGGATTCCATCAAGAGTTCCGGATCGACCGCGCGCGACTTCGGCTCGATCACGAGGCGAATGTCCTCAGCGGACTCGTCCCTGACATCGCCGACCAGCGGCAGCTTCTTCTCGTTCAGAAGCTCGGCAATCTTCTCGACCAGGCGCGACTTCTGCACCAGCCACGGAATCTCGGTGATCACGATCACCCAGGTGCCGCGCGCGCCTTCTTCCTGCTTCCACTTGGCGCGCACGCGGAAGGAGCCACGGCCGGTGACGTAGGCCTCCGTGATGGTTTCCTTGGAATCGACGACGATGCCGCCGGTCGGGAAGTCCGGGCCTTTGACCCATTTCAGCAGCGACTTGGATTTCGCATCCGGCTTGTCGATCAGGTGCAGCGCCGCATCGCACAGTTCGGCGGCGTTGTGCGGCGGGATCGACGTCGCCATGCCGACCGCAATGCCCTGCGCGCCGTTGGCGAGCAAATTGGGAAAGCCGCCGGGGAGTACCATCGGCTCTTTAGTCTGACCGTCGTAATTGGCGCGGAATTCGACGCCGTCCTCGTCGATGCCCTCCAGGAGAAGGCGCGCGACGTCGGTCATGCGCGCTTCGGTGTAACGGTAGGCGGCCGGATTATCGCCGTCGATATTGCCAAAATTCCCCTGGCCGTCGACCAGCGGATAGCGCGAGGAAAAATCCTGCGCGAGACGAACCATGGCGTCGTAAATCGCCTGGTCACCGTGCGGGTGGAACGAGCCCATCACGTCGCCGACGATCTTGGCCGACTTCTTGAACGGCGCGTTCGGATTGAGATTGAGCAACCGCATGCCGTATAGGATGCGCCGATGCACCGGCTTCAAGCCGTCGCGGGCGTCCGGAAGCGCGCGGTGCATGATTGTCGAGAGCGCATAGGCGAGATAGCGCTCTTCGAGCGCGTCGCGCAACATGACCTCGTGGACTTCGGCCGGCTCGGGCGGAGGTGTTCGTTTTCCCATGGGGAGCAGTTATCCAGTACAGCTAGGCAAGAAAAGCGGGTTCTTCAGCGAATCAGTGGCTCAATTTAGGCCGCTAGCGGTCCGATTCTAACATTCGCACCCCTTCTCGGCAGGCACTTTTGCGAATGTTAGAATCAAAGGACCACTTGCAAAATATAGGATTCTAGTGGAGTTTTGGATTTGACATTCGCTTCCGGAGCTTGCTGTTAGGCAATTAGCGAATGTCAAATCCACTCCACTAGTGTGAATGTTACGAAACCGCGAGCTTGCTGCGCGGGCGCGTTACGGCGTTGATAAAGCCGTCTCTGGCGTCGGAATGACCCTGGCCGCGCGGCTCCAGCACATGACGCAGCAGAAATAGCCCTGTCAGGGCAAAACCATCGCGCAAATCCTGCTCCGTCCAGCCGATTTCTTTCTCCTGCGCCCCCTCCTCGCTTTGGCGCAAGAAGGCCGGCAGCCGCAGCAGGCGATCCTGATAGGGAGCCCCGGCGCTGCGCGATACCGCGCCGCCGGATTTCGGCGAGACATAGACGAGATCGGTGGTCGAGCCCGTTGCCGCGCAGGTATCCAGATCAAGCCCGAAGCCGAGTTCGGTGAGCATCGCAAGCTCAAAGCGGATCAGATGCGCCGCCGCCGCGCGCGCGTTCTCGAAATCATCCAGCACGTGGTCGAGCATTTCATAGATATCTTCGTGAGGATCGCGCTCCGGCAACAGCCGCGCCAATGAGGCCAGATGCGTGACGCCATAGACCGCATGCGAAGAGGCAAACAAATTCGCCGCGCGCAGTCGCGTGCCTTCGACCAGGTAATAGCCGAGGTGCTCGTCGAGCCGCGCGCGCCACACCGCGGAAACGCTGTTGCCGGGTTGCAGCAACGGCCGCATCCGTTTTCCCGCGCCGCCACGCACCAGGCCGAGGTGACGGCCATGGCCGCGCGTCAGGAGTTCGACGATGGCGGAAGACTCGCCATGCCGCCTGACCCCAAGCACGATGCCCTCGTCAATCCATTCCATGCGGCAAGTTTAGCGGATTCTGGCGAAAGGCGCAGCCAACCGCCACAGCGTTCCCCGGTTGCTGCGCAGTGCGAAAGCGGTGCGTCCACCGCGTCTTTGGCCAGGTCCCGGCTCTGCGGAGCGGCGCGGAAGAAGCGCCGCACCGCGTCCGGGACACGGGATGGTCAAGCATTGAACCAACCCTGCGCGTCGCCGGTATACGAGCAATAGAGACCAACGGCGGTCAGGACGCAGGACACCAGTTCAATCGCACTGTCGATCTGAATGCCGTTTTCGGCGAAGGCCGGCAGCAGCGACAGCACGGACAGGACCAAAAGCGCCGTCAGTACCCAGCGCGGCCAGTTCTTGCGCTTTTGCGCGGCCAGGTGAACGAAATAGACCAGCAACAGGATAAGGCCGGCCTCCAGGATCATCGGCGCCAGCAGATCGCCTTCCAGGGTCGAGCGGTCCTGAAACGCGACCGACAGCGCATCGAGCGTCAGCGACAGGTACAGCAGCAACTCGAACCAGACCACGTTATTTGGAACTTTCATCACCGCCGCCAACAGTCTCACAAGTTCTTCTCAGATGATTCCGCGGTCATTCAGTTGGGAACTCAAGCCCCATCTCGCGATAGCGGTCGGGATCTTCGCCCCAATTCTCCCGCACCTTCACGAACAGGAACAGGTGCACCGGCTGCTCGATGATCGCGGCGATCTCCTTGCGCGCATCCGCCCCGATCGACTTTATGGTGGCGCCGGCCTTGCCGAGCACGATCTTGCGCTGGCTTTCGCGCTCGACAAAGATCGTTTGCTCGATCCGGACCGAGCCGTCCTTACGATCGGTCCAACTGTCGGTTTCGACGGTCGAGCGATATGGCAGTTCCTGATGCAGCTTCTGGAAGATTTTCTCGCGCGTGATTTCCGCCGCGAGCTGCCGGATCGGCGCGTCCGACACCTGGTCCTCGGGATAATGAAACGGCCCCGCCGGCACCATCGCCGCCAACGTGTGGCGCAAATCGTCGACGCCGTCGCCGGAAAGCGCTGAGATCATGAAGGTCTGCGCAAATGCAAGGCGGTCATTGGCGGCCTTCGCCAGCGCAAGCAGCTTTTCGCGCGGCACCAGATCGATCTTGTTGATCACCAGAAGTTTTGGATGCGCCACATCCGTAAGCTTGGTGAAGATTGCGTGCGCCTCGTCGTCCAGACCCTCGCGCGCATCGAGCAGCACGCAGACGAGATCGGCATCATGCGCACCGCTCCAGGCGGTCGACACCATCGCCCGGTCGAGCCGCCGCCTGGGCGCAAAGATGCCGGGCGTGTCGACCAGAATGATTTGCGCGCCATCCTCGACCACGATGCCGCGGATCAGCGCTCGCGTCGTCTGCACCTTGCGCGAGACGATCGTCACCTTGGAGCCGACCAGCGCATTGACCAGCGTCGATTTGCCGACATTGGGCGCGCCGATCAGCGCGACAAAGCCGCACCGGGTCGCGGGCGCAGCGGCGTCCGGCGAGGTCTCACTCATTGCTGCTGCCGCCAACGCCCTCGCGCGCAATCATCGCAGAGGCTGCGGCCTTCTCGGCGGCGCGCTTGCTGCCACCCATGCCTTCGGCTGACTCCAGTCCGGGCAATTCGACCGCGATCCGAAATTGCGGATCGTGGTGCGGCCCGGTGCGCTCGACTTCGCGATAGACGGGCGTCGGCAGGCCCTTGCCCTGGGCCCATTCCTGCAACGTGGTCTTGGGATCGCGTAGCGGCCGCCGCAGCTTGTGCATCCGCTCGGTCCAGTTCCGCTCGACGAACTCGGCCGCAGCCTGGTAGCCGCCGTCAAGAAACACGGCCCCGATCACCGCCTCGCAGATATCGCCGAGCACGGATTTGCGCAGGCGCGCGCCGGCACCCGCGCCGACCGCGCCCAGCTTGATGTCATCGACGAGGCCCAGCGATTTGGCGACGTCGGCGCAGCTTTCCTTGCGCACGAGATCGGCCAGCCGCTTCGACAACTCGCCTTCATCGGCATTCGGGAACGCGCGGTAAAGCATGTCCGAGACGATGAGCCCAAGCACATGATCGCCGAGGAATTCCAGCCGCTGGTAGCTGTCGCCCCGCTTGCGCGAGGATTTCAGCGCCGAGACGTGGGTCAGCGCGGTCGCAAGCAAGCCTGCGTCGGCGAACTTGTGCCCGATCCGTGCCTCGACGGCCGCGGTTGCGGCCTTCGAACCCGAAGACCTGGAGCCGGATTTGGCCTTCGGCCGCTTCTTCTTTTTCGCCGCAGCCTGCCGCCCGGCGTCAACTTGCGAACCTGCTTCGCCGGATGCCAACGGAGTGATGATATCGGATGCGTCTTC
>NZ_DASREO010000029.1:0-27190 GCF_035652035.1 Bradyrhizobium sp. | reverse complement strand
CCTTGTCCGGGTCGAGCCAGATGCGCATGGCGTAGTCGCGGCCGCCGAAGATCTGCACGGCGCCGACGCCGGGCAGGCGCGCCAGCACATCCTTCACATGCAAGGTCGCATAGTTGGAGATGTAGAGCGTGTCGCGCGTGGCATCAGGCGAATAGAGATGCACCGCGAGCAGGATGTTGGGCGTTGCTTTCCGCACCTGCACGCCGAGCCGCTGCACGTCCTCGGGGAGGCGCGGCAGCGCGTCCTGCACCCGGTTCTGCGTCAGCATCTGCGCGACGTTGAGATCGGTCCCGATCCGGAACGTGACCGTGATGGTGAGCTTGCCGTCGCCGGTCGACTGGCTGTTCATGTAGATCATGTTCTCGACGCCGTTGACCTGCTGTTCGAGCGGCGTCGCTACGGTCCGCGAAACGACGTCCGCGGAGGCGCCTGGGTAGGCGGTGGTGATCTGGACCGTCGGCGGCACGATCTGCGGATATTGCGCAATGGGCAGGATCGCGAGCGCCCCGAGCCCGATCAGCGTCACGAAGACGCTGAGCACGGTGGCGAAGATCGGCCTGTCGATGAAGCTGTGTGTCATGGAAAGCTCCGGCGTCGATTTTTGCGAGGGTCCGTTGACGCGGCTTTTCAGCCCCGCTCGTCGGCCGCTGTGTCGTAATGAATGGCGCCGTCCTGCGGCGCGACCTTGGTGCCGGGAATGGCGCGCACCAGACCGTCGATGACGACACGGTCGGTTGGCGCGAGACCCGACTGGATCACGCGCAATCCGCCGCGAAGATCGCCTGTCGTCACGATCTTGGGCTTGACCGTTGCGTCGGAGCCGACCGTCATCACCAGGTGCTGTGACTGGTCGAGCACGACGGCGGAGTCCGGCAGCAGATAAACCGGGGTGGGCGGCGCGATCGCGACGCGAAGCCGCGCGAATTGGCCGGGCGCCAGGAACAGGTCGGGGTTGGGCACCGTGGCCCGCGCATGGATCGTGCCGCTCGAACGATCGAGCGCGTTGTCGATGAAGTCGAGCGTACCCTCGTGCGAGAAGTTGTTTTCGTCGCTGAGGCCAATCATGACCTTGTTGGCGAGCGGGCCGCCGACACGCGCGCGCTCGCGCGAGAAGGTCAGGAAGTCGGCTTCGCTCATGTCGAAGTCGAGATAGAGCGGATCGAGCGAGACCAGGGTCGTGAGCAGGGTGGTCGGGCTGGTTGCGGCGCGGCTACCCGCGACCAGGCTTCCGATCGAAACCTGGCGCGCGCCGATGCGCCCGGTGAAGGGCGCGCGAACGTTGCAATATTCGAGGTCGAGTTCGGCGTCGCGGATTCGCGCCTTGGCGTCCTCGACCGCGGCCTTCGACGAATCCTGGTCGGAGGTGCGCTGGTCGACCGTCTCCTGGGTTGCGAATTCGTTGCGCCGAAGCGACTGCGCGCGGGTGAGTTGAGCGTTCGCAAGTTCGACGCGGGCCGCCGCCGTCTGCAGCGCGGCTTTGGCTTGCTCAAGCTTGATCTCATAGGGGCGCGGGTCGATCACGAAGAGCAGGTCGCCTTTGTGAACGATTTGGCCGTCCTTGAAATGGATTTCGGTCAGCGTTCCGCCGACCTGGGCGCGCAACTCGACCCTGTCGATCGCCGAGAACTGCCCGAGGAAGCCGGCTCTGCTATCGACCTCGCGCTGCAAGGGCTGGCTGACCGTGACCTGCGGGACCGGGGTCGGCACGGCCGCCGCCTGATTGCCGCGATGGGGCGCAAGGCCAAAATAGACGAGCAGCGCCGCAATCACCGTCACTACGGCGATCGCAGGTGTTCGCCACGTCCGCCGCAGCGGCCGCGCCGGCGCGTCGAGCGGTTCCCGTTCAATGTTCGAATGATCGCTGATCTGGTCCATGAGGTTGCCCCGATATTTTTCGTTCACGACCCGTTGATATTTGGAGGAGACGCTCCAATATGGAGCTCGGCATATAGACGCGGGGAGGCGCCGTTCAAGGATTTTTGGAGCGATGGCATCAAAAATAAATCAAGGGACGAAACTCGAGGAGCACAAACGCGGCAGAGGACGGCCTGCGGTGTTCGATCGCGGAGCTGCGCTGAACGCCGCGATGAAGCTGTTCTGGGAACGCGGCTATGAGGGCACCTCGTTCGATGACCTGATCGGCGCGATGGGGATCAGTGCGTCCAGTTTCTACAATTCGTTCGAAAGCAAGGAGGCGCTTTACTGCGAGGCGACGCGCTCCTACCGGGAATGGGCCGGTCAATGGTTCTTCGCCATTCTCAACGATCCCTCCATCGATACCAAGACGGCGTTTGCGCGGCTGTTCGAGGCGACGGCAGAAGAATTCACGCGCGGCGACCATCCGCTCGGCTGCATGATCTCGCTTGCAGGCACGCATTGCTCGCCCGGAATGAAGAACATTCGCGAGATGATGGCCGAGCATCGGGCTTTCTCCGAGAGCGCGATGGCCGATCGCATGCGAAAGGGCGTCATCAGCGGCGATCTGGCTGAACACACCGACTGCGAAATGCTGGCTGCCTATTACAGCGCGGTTGCGCGCGGACTTGCGGTGCAGGCCCGCGACGGGGCCTCGCGCGAGAAGCTCTCCGAAATAGGCCGGCTCGCCATGCGTGCCTGGCCGGCCAAGTAAGCCTCGTAGAGATTGAGGAACGCGTCGCCAGGTCGACGCCAAATATGAAATTTTTTGTCAAAAAGTCAGAAGCTTAAGCCAAAGCATCCCCTCATTTGACTAGCTCGTCATCTCCGCGCAATCTGGCAGCTCATTTCGCCCGAGGCAGGCCGTAACTCGACAAGAGGCGGCGGCTGGCGGGCCTATTGCTGATGGGCGGGTTACAAAAGGCTTTCATGACACGGTTTGCAAACTTGAAGCGGCTCGGCTTCTTCACGCGGCTTCTCGACGAAACGACGGCGGCAGAGCGGTATCGGATAGCGACCGAGCAAATCGTGCAGGCGGAGAAGTGCGGCCTGGATTCTGCGTGGATCGCGCAACACCACTTCCATGAGCGTGAAGGCGGGCTTCCGGCGCCGTTCCCTTTTCTCGGTTTCGTTGCGGCAAGGACCTCGCGCATTCGTCTCGGCACCGGCATCGTCACGCTTCCCCTGGAAAATGCCGTGCGGGTGGCGGAGGACGCTGCGGTTCTGGACCTCCTTTGCAGCGGCAGGTTTGAGCTCGGCGTCGGGACCGGCGGAAATCCTTCGGCCTTTGCGGCATTCGGCTTCGACAGCACACAACGCAACGAAATCTTTGCGCGCAATCTCGACACCGTGCGCAAGGCGCTCGCGGGCCGGCCGCTTGACGGCGGCGACACGCTCTATCCGTCAAGGCCGCAATTGTGCGACCGGATCTGGCAGGCGACCTTTTCCACCTATGGCGGCACGAGAGCAGGCAAAGCAGGCGATGGCTTGCTGTTGTCGCGCACGCAGCCGCGCTCCAAGGATGTCCCAAAGGCGACGCTGGCCGAGATTCAGCTCCCGATCATCGATGCCTATTTCGAGGCTCTGCCAAAGAGCCGCGAGCCGCGGATCATGGCATCGCGCAGCATCTTCGCTGCCGATAGTCGCGAGGACGCGCTTCGCCTTGCCGACATCGGATTGCGCAAGGCGCTCGGTCACTTCCTCGCCGGTGGTCACTTGCCGCCCGGTGATACGACCACCGAAATGATCGCCGCATTCGATACGCATGTGGGAACGCCCGACGACATCATTGCCTCGCTCAGCGCCGACCGGACGCTGGAGCGGGTCACCGATCTTGTGTTTCAGGTGCATTCGGTCGATCCGCCGCATCCGCTCGTTCTGCGGTCGATCGAATTGATCGCGACAAAGGTTGCGCCCGCGCTCGGTTGGAAAAGAGCGGCGGCTGACGTGGCGCTGGCTGGCTAATCAACTGAAAGACATCAAGTGATGAGCACAGAGACAGACATCATCGATCTCCTTGCCGGCATCGAAGCTGGCTCGCCGCTGGACGGCATCCGCGGCAAGCGCGTGCAGGCGCGCGAAAACGCGCAAGTAAGCTACCTCACTTTGTTTGAGCCGGCTGATTTTGGCGATGTCTCGGCGCTCGAGCGCTATGCGGTTGCTGCGTTCGTCGCCGGCGTTCATGGCGAGCCTCACGTGACCGCCTTTTATTTCAACAAGCTTGGAGATATTGCGCGCCCGGAATTCGTCGCAGCCTTGAAGACCGAAATCGGTCGAGGAAAAACCACCGGCCCGTATGGCGCCTTTCCCGCCGGGCCACTTTCGGTTGAAAACAAACCCGGCCTGATCTATCGCGTTGCCCCGGACCATCAGCGCATCCTTGGGACGAAGCTCGCTGCGGCGCTGGAGCACGCCCATCTGCTGGTGTTTCGGCCGCGCGATGCGGCTCCCGCCGATATGCAAGCACTGCTTGATGCGAGCTGGACGGCAACTGGCATCGTCACCCTGTCCCAGCTCGTCGCCTTCCTGTCGTTTCAGGTTCGGAGCGTCTCGGGTCTTCGCACGCTTGCTGCCTCGATCGAGCATCAGCCCAGTCCGGCCCGCTAAGGAGTTTGTCAATCATGCCTGACACAATCGTGGTTCAGAACAGCGAAAACGAGCCTGTCGTTTTCACACAAGCCGAACTCGGTTGGTTGCCGTGGATCGAGCCGCTGCCGGAGGCCGAACTGAACGAGCGGCATTGGGCCGGCCTCGTCGATCGTTCCCGCGCCAAGTCAGACTACTTTCGCTTGCTGGTGCGCGATCCGGAAGTCCTCGAAGCCCGGACCAAGACCGACAAAGACATCTTCTACAACACCGCGGACGGCCTGCCGCGTGCCGAGCGCGAGCTCGCAGCGGCCGCGACGTCTCGCTACAACGGCTGCATCTATTGCGCATCCGTGCATGCGCGCTTTGCCACCACCTATTCCAAGCGCGGCGAGGATGTTCAACGCCTGCTCGATGAAGGGGTCGGTGCTGACATCGGCGCGCGCTGGAACGCCGTCGTCCGCGCCGCCGTTGCACTGGCCTCGACCCCGATCGCGTTCGGCCCGGACAACATCGAGGAGCTTCGTGGAGTTGGTCTCGATGATGCCGAAATCGTCGACGTGATCAACAGTGCTGCATTCTTCAACTGGGCAAACCGATTGATGCTTTCCCTCGGCGAGCCCTCGACGAAGAAATCCTAGACAACTATGAGTAACGCCATGAGCAACATCGTGCGCAATATCGACCGTCGTAACCTGATCAAGGCATCGCTTGCGGCCGCAATGGCGGGAGCGCTGCCGCGCGGCGCTTTTGCCCAATCCTCCGAGCCTATCCTGCTCGGTGTCAGCGGTCCTTTGACCGGACCGAACGCGCAATACGGCGCGCAATGGAAGCAGGGTTTTGACCTGGCGCTGGACGAGATCCACGCGGCCGGCGACATCAACGGGCGCAAGCTTGTTTATGATTTCCAGGACAGCCAGAGCGATCCGCGCCAGTCGGTTGCGATCGCGCAGAAGTTCGTCTCGGATCCGAAGGTCGTCATGGAGCTCGGCGATTTTTCAAGTCCCGCATCGATGGCGGCCTCGCCGATCTACCAGCGCGCAGGGCTGGTGCAATTCGGTTTCACCAACTCGCATCCCGACTTTACCAAGGGTGGCGACTTCATGTGGAGCACATCGGTCAGCCAGGCCGAGGAGCAGCCTCTGCTGGCCCTTTACGCGGTGCGCCATCTCGGCCTGAAGAAGCTCGCTGTGCTGCATCTCAATACGGATTGGGGCCGCACCAGCCGCGATTTTTTCGTCAACGCTGCCAAGGGCTATGGCGCGGAGGTGGTGGTGACCGAAGGCTACATCGCGGAGGAGCGCGATTTTCGTTCCACGCTGGTGCGCGTGCGCGACGCCAATCCGGACGGGTTGATACTGATCTCCTATTATTCAGACGGTGCGCTGATTGCCCGTCAGGCGCGTCAGGTCGGCTTGAAGCAGGTAATCTGCGCCGCAAGCTCGGTCTATTCGCCGAAATTTCTCGAGCTTGGCGGTGAAGCAGTCGAAGGTGTTCATCTCGGCACGCGGTACTTCCCAGGCGACCCGCGGCCGGAGGTTCGCAAGTTCGTCGACGGGTTCAAGGCCAAATATGGCGGCCAGGAACCAGATTCCTTCAACGCCTATGCCTACGACGCGATGAACATGGCGGCGGCTGTGCTGCGGATCGGTGGTACTGACCGCAAGGCGATCCGCGACGGCTTCGGAAAGGTGCACGACGTCTCGACGGTCATTTTCGGACCGGCGACCTTCGACGTCGCAACCCGCCGCATCAAGGGCGCCATGAATGCCGAACTCGTCGTCCAGAAAGGCCAGTTCACGCTTTGGGATGGCAAGCCGACTTAAACTCGCGGCAGCCGGGAGCGTGATCCCGCATCTCGTATTGGAAACCTAGCGTGTCTTCCTGGCTCGATTACACGATCAACGGATTGATCGTCGGCAATCTGTATGCGCTCGTTGCCGTCGGGCTCGCGCTGATCTTCGGCGTCAGCCGGCTGATCAACTTCGCACAGGGCTCGATCTATGTCGTAGGAGCCTATATCGGCTGGGTCGCGGTGGTGCAGCTGCGCACGCCGCTGGCCGTGACGATTGTGCTGGTCACGGTGGCGAGCGCTTTGGTCGGACTGATCATCGAGCGGTTCGGCCTGCGGCCACTGCAGAACTCGGCGCGTATCGCGCCGCTCTTGGCTACGATCGGCATCAGCTTCGTGCTCGATCAGATCGTCATGCTGATCTTTTCGCCCAACCCGCGCGCGCTGCCGAGCCAGTTGCCCGACATCCGTTTCCAGGTCGGCGGCGGAACGATTGGACTGCTCGACCTCCTGATCGCCGGCGTCGGCATCTCCAGCGCGCTGCTGCTGTTCGTGTTCCTGCGCTTCAGCAAGCTCGGATGGGCCGTGCGGGCTGCCGCACAGGATCGCGATGCCGCGATGCAAATGGGTGTCGACGTCAACCGCGTGAACCAGGTCGTGTTCGCGATCGCCGCCGCACTTGGTGGGCTCTCCGGCACGCTGGTCGGCATGTATTACAACCAGATCGACACCGCGATGAGCCTTCAGGCGACGCTCAAGGGTGTTGTCGCGGAGGTCGTCGGCGGCGCCGGCAATGTGCCGGGCGCGGTCGCCGGCGGCCTCCTGCTTGGCCTCGTGGAAAGTTACGGCGTCGCGCTGTTCGGCACCAGCTATCGCAATCTGTTCGCGTTCCTCTTGTTGATCGGCGTCCTGGTGCTGCGGCCGAACGGCCTGTTCGCGAGCGCCAGACAACTCCCGCCGGAGCCGTTAACCGGCACCTTCGTCGCGCCCAGTCGTCCTGTCCGTCTTCCGCTTTGGGCCTTGCTGATGGCATTCGCCGTCTTCGTGCTGTTGCCGCTGTTTCCGGTTTCGTCCTACGTGCTCCAGACCCTGACCAACGCCTGGCTGTTCGGCATGCTGGCGCTCAGCCTGACGCTTGTCGCCGGCACGGTAGGGCAGGTGTCGCTCGGACATGCCGCGCTGCTTGCGATCGGCGCCTATACCTCGGCGCTGCTATCGGTGAATCTTGCGTTTCCGGTAAGCGTCGCAATCATCTGCGGCGGGCTGATGAGCGCTGCGCTCGGCACGCTTCTGATCTCGCCGTCGTTTCGGCTGCGTGGGCATTATGTGTCCATCGCGACGCTTGCCATCGGCGAAATTGTGTCGCTGGTCATTCTGAACTGGGAGCCGGTGACGCGCGGGCCGATCGGGATTTCCGGCATCCCGCCACTGTCGCTGTTTGGCTATGACCTCATCGGCGCGGCGTCGATCTACTGGTTCTGCTTTGTCGTCATGGTCTTGTTGGCGCTTGTGCAAGTGAGGTTGCTGGGCTCGCATATCGGCCGCAGTTTTCGCGCAATCCGTGACGACGATGTGGCGGCGCGCGCCTACGGCCTCAGTCTGAACCGCTACAAGGCGCTGGCGTTCATCTTCGGCGGGTTTGCGGCCGGCGTCAGCGGCGGCATCGCCGCGCATCTTTATTCCTACATCAATCACGAGACGTTCAATACGCAACAATCGATTCTCGCATTGACGATTGTCATCCTTGGCGGGCTCGGCAACGTGCTCGGTGCGATCGTAGGGTCCGTAGCCCTGGTCGGCCTGCCAGAGGTTTTCCGCATCGCCGCCGAGTACCGTATCCTGATCTATGGCATCGTGCTTTTGCTGCTGGTGCGGTTCAGGCCGCAGGGCCTGTTGGGAACGATCTGATGGCCCAACCCGCACAGCTCCTTTCTCTGCGCGGCTTGACCCGCCGGTTTGGCGGGCTGACCGCCGTCGATGCGATCGATCTCGATCTCGCGGCTGGCGAGCTTGTCAGCATCATCGGGCCGAACGGCGCCGGCAAGACAACCCTGTTCAATCTCGTGACCGGTCTCGACCGGCCCGACGCCGGCGAGGTGCATCTCGACGGACACCCCATCACCGGTCTTTCGCCGGAGAAGCTCGCCGGAAAGGCCGTTGCGCGCACCTTCCAGCTTGGCCGTGTGTTCGGCAATCTCAGCGTGATGGACAATGTCCTGATCGGCGCGCATGCGCGGCTATCCGCCGTGAAACCTGACGTACCGTTGATCGGGCCGCTGCTCGAGCTTGGACTGGCGCTGCTGCGGCCTGCCTCGGTCACGTCAGAAGAGGAGCAGCTCCGCGAAGAGGTGAGGGCGATCCTGGCGCGGTTTGGCGACCGCCTGCTGCCGCGCATCGATCAACCGGCCTACAGCTTGTCATACGCCAATCGCCGCCGCGTCGAGATCGCGCGGGCGCTGGCGCTCAAACCGCGGCTGCTATTGCTCGACGAGCCCACGGCCGGCATGAACCCGAGCGAGACTGAGGAAATGCAGGCGCTCGTTGCCGAACTCAAGGCCGAGGGCCTGACGATCCTCCTGATCGAGCACAAGCTCGACATGGTCATGCGTTTGTCCGACCGCATCGTCGTCATGGATGAAGGCAGGAAGATCGCCGAAGGGGCGGGTGAAGAGGTGCGGAACGATCCCAAGGTGATCGAGGCCTATCTCGGCCATGGACTGTCGCGCGCGTCGGCGGATCAGCGGGAGCCGGCAACATGAATGTCATGTCCTCCGCAACGCCCCTCCTGCAACTGACCGGGATCAACACCTTCTACGGCCAGGCGCAGGTGCATTTTGATCTCTCGGTCGAGGTGCCGCGTGGCCATATCGTCTGCCTGCTTGGCGGCAATGCCAGTGGCAAATCGACCACGATGAAAATCATTCTCGGCCTGGTGCGGCCGCGTTCGGGCGAGGTGACGTTTGACGGCGCCTCGATGCTGGGCCTGACGACGCCGCAGATCGTTCGTCGCGGCATTGCGTCGGTGCCGGAGGCGCGCCGGCTGTTTGCCGACATGAGCGTCAGGGAAAACATCCTGATGGGCGCGTTCGTTCGCAGCGATAGCGCCGAGGTGGCGCGAGACCTCGAGCGAGTGCTCACGCTGTTTCCCAAACTCGGCCAGCGGCTTTCGCAGCGCGCCGGCTCGCTGTCAGGCGGAGAGCAGCAGATGGTCGCGATGGCGCGGGCGCTGATGAGCCGGCCGCGGATGATCGTCATGGACGAACCGACCATGGGGCTTTCGCCGCTTTACGTCGATCGCGTGCTGGATCTGATCAGGACCATCAACAAGGACGGTGTCTCGATCTTCATGGTCGAGCAGAATGCCTCTCTCGCCCTCGAAATCGCTCACGAGGCCTACGTTCTGCAGACGGGCAGGATCGTCCTTTCCGGTCCGGCGCGTATGCTGAAGAACGACACACGGGTGCGTGACGCCTATCTCGGCGGAGGCGGATTGGCCACCGGCTGAAACTCTTCCATAATGAATTTTCCTTGATTGCAGGAGTGGGGACATGAATCGCAGGGAATTTCTCGTGAGCGGTGGCGCGTCCGCCCTGTCGTTCGCCAGTGTGCCGGGATTGTCCGGCCGTGCCATGGCGCAGGGCGCCAAGGAGATCCCCATCGGCGTGCTGTTTGCGATGTCGGGCGCCAACGCCCAGACCGGCATCGATGCACGCCACGCCATGGAGACCGCGGCCGACATCGTCAACAATTCCTATGATCTCGATCTGCCGACCGCGAAGAATGCGGGCCTGGCTTCGCTCGGCAACGCCAAGATCAAGCTGATCTTCGCCGATCACCAGCTCGATCCGCAAAAGGGCCGCGCCGAGGCCGAACGGCTGATCACCCAGGAAAACGTTTGTGCCCTGATCGGCTGTTATTTCTCCTCGGTTTCGTCCACCGTCAGCGGCGTCGCAGAGCGTTACGGCCTTCCGTTCCTGTGCGCGGACTCGTCCTCGCCGAGTCTGGCGCGGCGCGGTTACAAGTTCTTCTTTCGCCCGGCGGCCCAGGACGAGATGTTTTCAGCGGCGATGTTCGATTTCCTCGATTCCCAGCGCGCCAAGGGCAAGAAGATCGAAACCATCAGCCTGTTCTGTGAAGACACCATCTTCGGCACCGATTCATCGAACGTCCAGCGCAAGCTGGCGGCCGAGCGCGGCTACAAGATTGCCGCCGACATCAAGTATCGCGCCAATGCGACGTCCTTGAGCGTCGAAGTGCAGCAGCTCAAGGCTGCGGACGCCGACGTGCTGTTGCCCTCGAGCTATACCAGCGATTCAATTCTGCTGGTGAAGACGATGGAAGAACTGGGCTACAAGCCGAAGAACATCATCGCGCAAGCCAGCGGATTCGTCGACCCGGCATTCTACAATGCCGTCGGCGACAAGGCCGTCGGCGTGATCACGCGCGCCAGCTTTTCGATCGACATGGCTGAAAGGCGGCCGATGATCTACAAAGTCAACGACATGTTCAAGGCGCGCGCCAAGCGCGACCTCAACGACGCCACCTCGCGCGAGCTGATGGGCTTGCTTGTGCTCGCCGACGCCATCGACCGCGCCGGATCGGTGGACGGCACCAAGATCCGTGACGCGCTTGCCGCGACAGATATTCCGGGAACGCGGACCATCATGCCGTGGAAGCGGGTCCATTTCGGCCCCGATGGACAAAATCCCGACGCCGATCCAGTGTTGATCCAGTATGTTGGCGGCGACAAATTCGCGACCATCTTTCCCGAGGCGGTCGCGGTTGCGGAGCCG
Source organism: Bradyrhizobium sp. (assembly GCF_035652035.1). Classification (GTDB taxonomy): domain Bacteria; phylum Pseudomonadota; class Alphaproteobacteria; order Rhizobiales; family Xanthobacteraceae; genus Bradyrhizobium. The sequence goes on along the minus strand of NZ_DASREO010000029.1, from coordinate 16,105 downwards.
CGCTGGCCGATGAAGAGCTGACAAGCGCCAATCAACGAGAAAAACAAGATGCCGTCTATCGATCTGAATTCCGATCTTGGCGAGGGCTTCGGCACCTATCGCTGCGGCGACGACGAGGCGATGCTGTCGATCGTCACATCCGCGAACGTGGCGTGCGGCTTCCACGCCGGTGATCCCGAGGTGATGGCGCAGACGTTCGCGACGGCCCGTCAGCGCGGAGTCAATGTGGGCGCGCATCCCGGATTTCCCGACCTGTGGGGATTCGGCCGGCGCCGCCTGCCATTTTCCGTCGGTGAGATCGAGCGGCTGGTCGCCTATCAGATCGGCGCGGCCGCGGCGCTCGCGGCCTATGCCGGCCACCGCATCACCTACGTCAAGACTCACGGCGCGCTTGGCAACATCGCCTGCGAGGACCGGGCCGTGGCGGACGCGGTCGCGCGTGCTTCGCGAGCGGTCGATCGCAACCTTGCGTGTCTGGCGCCCGCGCTGAGTGAATTGATCGTCGCGAGCGAGGCCATCGGCATTGCGTCATTTCAGGAAATCTATGCCGACCGCGGCTATACCGAAGCCGGGCAGTTGATTCCGCGCGGCCAGCCGGGCGCCATGATCCTCGATCCGGAGCAGGCGGCCAAGCGAGTGATCGAGATGATCAAGGCGGGGGCGATCATCACGGCGCAGGGCACGCATCTGGCGACGCCGGTGCATTCGATCTGCGTGCACGGGGATTCCATCCATGCGGTCGAAACCGCCCGCCTGATCCGAACGCGACTGGAGCAGGCCGGAATCGTCCTGAAGCAGTTCGGAACCGGCCACGCATGAAGCCAGCGGCCAGCGCCGATCCTTCTTCGGCGGCGTCCTTTCCGCGATTTCTCAGCGCCGGCGAGACCGCCCTGGTGGTCGAGTTCGGCGATACCGTCGATCCCGTGATCAACGCGCGGGTGCTCGCGCTGGATGCGGCGCTTCGGGTCGATCCGCCGGCGGGGCTGCGCGAATGCGTTCCGACCTACCGCTCGCTGATGATTCACTACGATCCCTTGCAGCTCGATCGCGGCAGGCTGATGCGGATCGCGCGCGAAGCGGCGATCGCGGCATCGGCGCCGAGAGCAAAGCCAGCGACCTGGATTCTGCCGTGCTGTTACGAGCCGCCGTTTTCCGAAGATATCGCGGAAGCAGCGCAAATTCTGAAACTTGCACCGGACGAGATCGTCGCCCTGCACACGGGGGTGAGCTTGCGGGTCTATATGTATGGCTTTGCGCCGGGACAGCTCTATCTTGGCGGTTTGCCGGATAAGCTCGTCATCTCGCGACGGCTGGAGCCGCGCTTGCCGCATCCGGCCGGTTCGGTCTTGATCGGTGGCGGACTTGGCGTCATCGCGCCGTTCGTCATGCCGACGGGCTGGTATGTGCTCGGTTGCACGCCGGAGCGGCTCTATGCGCCGGAGCGGGAAAATCCGTTTTTCATCCAACCGGGTGACGATTTGCGGTTCGAGCCTGTCGGCGTCAGCGACTTCCGCATCCTTGAAGAGCGCGCGGGCCGCGGCGAAATCGTCGCCCGAAAGCAGGCCGGATGACATCCGATCGTAGCGCGAGCTTACGGATCATCTCGGCGGGTCCCGGTGCGACCTTGCAGGACGCGGGCCGTCACGGATATCTGCGCTATGGCATCACAGCGGCCGGGCCGATGGATGCGCTCGCGCATGCCACCGCAAACCTCGCGCTGGGGAATGCGCCAGGTGCAACCGCGATCGAGGTGTCGATCGGCGGCATCGAGCTTGCCGCGGAATCCTTGCCCGTCATGATCGCCGTTGCGGGCGGAGAATTTGCGATCAGTCTGGACGATCGCCCGTTACCTGCCGGCGGCGTCGTTGCCACGCTTGAGCCGGGCGCCGTGCTGAAGGTCCGGGCCGGGCAGAGCGGCGCCTGGTGCTATCTCGCGGTGGCCGGCGAATTCATGTTGCCGCAGGTGCTGGGCTCGCATGCCACACATGCCAGGACCGGCGTCGGCGGCATCGACGGTCGTGCGATCAGGGCAGGAGATCGATTGCCCATCGAAGTCACGCGTCGATCCGCGCTGCCGCTCGGGCGCATCGTTGCGCCATGGCTTGATCGGCCGCCGGGCATCGTGCGCGTCGTGCTCGGTCCGCAGGACGATTTCTTCGACCAGCAGCAGATCGAGGCCTTCCGCGACGGTCCGTGGACAGTTTCTCCTCGCGCCGATCGGATGGCCTTCTATCTCGATGGACCGACGCTCACACATGCGCGCGGCTACAATATCGTTTCCGACGGCATCGCGATGGGCGCGATCCAGGTGCCGGGAAACGGTCGCCCGATCGTGCTGATGGCGGATCGCCAATCGACCGGCGGCTATCCAAAGATTGCGACCGTGATCGGTCCGGATCTCGGCCGGCTCGCGCAGACGCGCGGTGGAACGCCGTTTCGGTTTGAGATCGTCTCGGTTGAGGAGGCCGTCGCCGCGCGGCGCGCGGAAGCCGCCAGCCTGGCCGAGGGCGTCGTCGTCGAGCCGATGCTGCGCAGCGAATTCTCGCCGGAGTTCCTGCTGGGGCTCAACCTGATCGACGGCGTCGTTGCCGGCGATTGACGGCTCGGGCCATCAGGCGTTCTTCTTGTTTCGCGTGCTTGCGATCAAAACCAGCATGAAGGATACCGCCGTCATCAAAGTGGAGATCGCCGCAATCGTCGGATCGATTTCGTCGCGTAGCGCGGTAAACATCCTTTTGGTCAGCGGCTGATATTGCCCGCCGGAAATGAAGATCGCGACGATCGTCTCATCCATCGCCGAGATGAACGCAAAGATGGCGCCGGCGATCACGCTTGAGCTGATCTGCGGCAATGTCACCGTAAAAAAGCTGCGCAGGCGGTTCATGCCGAGGCTGCGTGCCACCATCTCCTGCGTCATGTCGAAACTCCGCAAGCCGGCGACGACGGAAATGACGACGTAGGGCAGGCCGAGCATGACGTTGGCAAACACAAGGCCAGTCATGGTGGCGATCAGGCCGATCTTTGCATAGACGAAGAAGATGCCGACCGCGGTGATGATGATCGGCACCACCAGCGGCAACAGCAACGCGCCGTGAACAATGCGCATGATGCGCAGTTTCGACTGGCTGATGGCGTAGGCGGCGGCGACGCCGAGCGGGGTCGCAATCGCCACGGTGCAGAGCGCGACTGTCAGCGTCACCAAGGTCGCCTGCATCCAGGCGGGGTTCTCGATGTATTCCCGGTACCAGCGCAGCGACAGAGATGGCGGCGGGAAGGTCAGGAATCGCGCGCTGGAGAACGACATCGGCGCTATGATCAGGATCGGCAGGATCAGATAAAGCAGCACTGCGGCGCAAAACAGCGCGAAGACGATCCGGTGCGGCGAGGACGTCTTCATTGCACCCCCAGCACGCGATCGAGCCGAATGAACCGGCTGACCACAAAGAAGATGATCCCGACGCTGAGCAGCAGCACGACGCCGACGGCGCTTGCCGCACCCCACTGGTTGTAGAGCTCGACGTTGCGGCTCACCAGCATCGAAACCATGATGGCGCGGCCGCCGCCGAGCAGTTCTGGCGTGATGTAGAAGCCGAGGCACAGCACGAACACGAGTGTCGATCCGGCGAGCACGCCGGGCAGCGACAGCGGCAGGAAGATTCGCCGGAAGGCGTGCGAAGGACTTGCACCCAGACTAGCTCCGGCCTGCATCAGATCGGCCGGAATTTTCTGCATCGCGGCGTAAAGCGGCAGCACCATGAAGGGCAGAAGAATATGAACGGTCGCAACCACAGTGCCGAACATATTGTGCACGAGCGCCAAGGGCTCGCTGATGATGCCGAGGCTTTGCAGGAGCTGGTTGATCACGCCTGTTCGTTGCAGGAGCACCAGCCACGCATAAGCGCGCACCAGCACGCTGGTCCAGAACGGCAGCACCACCAGTGCCAAAATGACGATGCTCCAGCCTTTTGAAGCGGCGTGCGCGGCATAGGCGAGGGGGTAACCGAGCAGGAGCGCGAGCCCCGTGACCAGAAGGCTGATCTCGAAGGTGAAGAGGAACGTCTTCCAATAGATATCTTCGCTGAAGATGCGGCGGTAATTTTCGAACGTGAAGCCGTCGTGATAGATCGATTGCCAGCCGAGCCAACCGACGGGAACCACGATCAAGAGCAGCACCACCAAAAGCGCCGGCAGGCTAAGGGCCAGCATCAGGCCCTGTTCGCGGCGATAGTGCCTCAGCGATGGATCGGCGGTGGGCATCGATGGCGTGCTCTCACTTCTGCATGAAAGCCGCCCAGCGCTTTTCCGCGGCTTCGCCCTCCGGCGACGACCACCAGGCGTAGGACATCAGCGCCTGCTTCTTCACGTTGTCCGGCGAACTCGGCAGTTGGGCGGCGCGTTCGGGTTTGATCACGCCGGTGTCGAAGGCTTTTGGGTTCGCAGGCCCATAATCGATGTGAAGCGGCAGGTTGGCCTGAAGCACGGGATCGACGGCCTCGTCGAGAAAACGAACTGCTGTCGCCATGTTGGGCGCGCCCTTGAGAATGCAAAGCGAGGTACTTTGCAGAATGCCCTGGTTGTAGGTGAAGCCGACCTTGGCGCCCTCATTGGCGACGGCGCTGACGCGGCCGTTCCACGCCATCTCCATGTCGACCTCGCCGTCGTTCAATAGCTGCGCCGATTGCGCGCCGGAGGTCCACCAGACCGTGATGTGCGGCTTGATCTCATCCAGCTTCTTGAAGGCGCGGTCGACGTCGAGCGGGTAAAGCTTGTCCGGTGCAACGCCGTCCGCCATCAGGGCCGCTTCCAGCGTTGCGATCGGGTGATTGCGCAGCGCCCGGCGGCCCGGGAACTTTTTCACGTCCCAGAAATCGGCCCAGCTGTCTGGCGCCGCGCCGGCCGCAAACGTCTTCGTGCTATAGGCGAGCACGCTCGAATAGAATTCGTAAGCCACCGAGTAATCGTTGCGATAGGCAGCAGGCATCGCTGCCGCATTGGGGAGTTTTGAGAAATCGAGTTTCTCGATCAGCCCCTGCTCGCCGCCGCGCAGGCAATAGCCGGTCGGCGTATCGACGACATCCCAGGTCGGCTTGCCGCTAGCGGCCTGGGTCTTGATTACCGGCCAGGCGTCGGGCGCCGAGTCCTGGTTGACGGTGATGCCGAGCTTTTTCGCGGCCGGGTCGAGGATCGCCACCGTCTGCGCTTTTTGATACGCGCCACCTTGCGAGACGAAGGTGACTTGATCGGCCGCTCCAGCGGCGCTGATCGGGGCGAAGGTTGCAAGAAGAGTTGCAACGCCGGCGCCGAACAGCATGCGCCCGAGATGCGGAGAGTTTTGTACGATGGCCATGTTCGGTTCCTCTCTAATGATGATCAGCCGTTATTTCCCGATCGCGTCCAGAAATTGGTACCAGCCCGCAACCATCCGCACGGCCGGCTCGCGCAGCGGGTAAAGCGGAATGGTCTTGAGGCGGCTGGCGTCGAGCAGGCCGACATCCGGCCTTTCGCCGCGAACGAAGGCGGCGAGATAGCGCCCCATCAGGCTCGACATCGCCACGCCCGCGCCGTTGTAGCCCATCGAGAACAGCGTCTGTTGGTCGAGGCGGCCGATATGCGGGACGGAATCGAGCGTCATGGCAACGAGGCCCGACCATTTGAAGGCGAGTGGCAAGTCGGCCAATTCGGGGAAAATGCCGACCATGGCTTTTCGCAAGGCGACGAAAGCAGCTTCGGAATCCTGCTTCCCGAATGCGCCGCGGCCGCCGAAGATGACGCGGTTATCGACCATGCGGAACCAGCGCATCATGCGCTTGGTCTCGGTGTAGGTCCGCCCCGTCGGCATCAGGCGGCCGGCGAGATTGCGCGGCAACGGCTCGGTCGCGATGATGGCGCTGCGAAACGGAATCAACGTCCGCTGCATATGGCGCGTGGCCGGCGTCAGATCGGAGTAGCTGTTGGTGGCGATAATCGCCTGTCGCGCCCTCACGGCGCCAGATGGTGTCTCCGCAATCACGCTTCCGTTTTCTCGCCGCAGCCTGAGCACCGGCGTGTTCTGGAAGATCACGATGCCGCGGCGCGTGAGACCGTTAACGAGGCCGCGCAAATAATTCAAAGGATGAATGCCGCCGGAACCCGGATTGAGCACGCCGCCGACAAAAACACCGGAGCCGGTCTCATCGCGTACCTGATGGGCGTCGAGGATTCGAACGTCCGCGTCTCCCATCTCACGCTTCATCCATTCGGCTTCATCGATCGCCGCCTGAAGCGTGGAATGACTATGCGCGGCCTTGACTTGGCCAGAGCGCGTCAGCCGTGCTGCCGTGATGCCGAACTCCGACACCAACTCCTCGACGATGTCGACGGACTCGTGTGCGATCTCGTACATGCGCTTTGCCATGGTGCGGCCATGCGCAGTATCGATGTCGCGGAACGAGCGGCGAAATTTGGCGGTGATGACCCCGCCGTTGCGGCCGCTCGCGCCCCAGCCGGGCTGATTGGCCTCCAGCACGATCGGCCGAAGGCCGCTTTTGGCGATGTGATGGGCCGCGGACAAGCCCGTATAGCCCGCGCCGATAATCACGACTTCGGCCTGAGCGTCACCTGACAGCGATGGCAACACGCGCTCCGGCTCTGCCGTATGCGCCCATAGCGAGGCGGCCGGGGACAGCGTGTTCGTCCAGGTCTGGTCCGGGCGCGAGAGCATGTTACGCGAGAGCTCCAACGGCTGCGTCGGCAAAAGCCTTCATGGTCGGAAAATGAAAGTCGGGTTCGGTGAGGGTTGCGACTTCGGGCGTTCCGCCGAAGCCTTTCATTCCCTGGCGGCGCTCGATCCAGCACACTTTGTAACCGAGTTTCCGAGCGATCCCGATATCGTGGTGTTGGCTTTGCGCCACATGCAGGATATCGGACTGCTTGTAGCCGAACGCCGATTGCCGGCCCTTGTTGTAGGCGAAAAACTCCGGGTTCGGCTTGGCGACGCCGGTCTCGTCGGCGCAGACGGTGTCGTGGAAGGGATTGCCGAGCGCGTGAGCGTAAGCCGACAGCGCAACGCGATCGGCATTGGTCATCGCGACCAGGCGGAATTTGGTCCGCAATCGCTTCAACGCCTCGACGGAATCGGAGAAAGGCTGCCAGCGCAGCACCGCCAGCTGGAAGGCATCGCAGGCCGCGTCGTCGGCGGGAAGTTTGAGTTCGCCGGCGAGGAAGCGGTAGACATCAAACATCACCTCGCTCGATCGTTCCGGGTGCGCGTCGCGGCCGCGCTTGTAGGACGCAAAGATCTGGTCGTCGCTGAGTTCGGCCGCGGCTCTGCCTGCGATCTTGCGGACGGCGGATAGGACGCCGGTTTCGAAGTCGATCAAGGTGCCGACGACGTCGAAGGTGAGGACCTTGAAATCTGAGAACGACATGGGGGCTTCTTCTCTTTGGTTGATGCGGGGTTGAGGGATGTTCATTCGTCGGCCTTCGCAACCACGATCGTGTCTTCGGGATGAAGCGCGACCGTGATGCTGCCGCCGGGCGCAGGAATGTTCCGGTAGGCGCCGTGATGACTGGGCTGGCGGAGGCTGAGCCGCAGGCCGTCAGGGAGCGCGAGAAAGATCCGCAGGCTTTCGCCCTGATAGACGATGTCGGTGATGGTGCCCGTGAGGCGGTTCGAGGCGGGATCGGCGTTGCCGTCGTCGATCAGGAGTTTTTCGCTGTGCACCGCGAGCACAAGCCCATCGTCGTTCGGGACGGTCCGCGCGCTGCGCAGCACCGTCGAACCGAGCGCAACGCTGGAACCATCGACGCGGCGTACCGGGAGCAGGCTCGCCTCGCCGATGAAACTGGCGACAAAGGAGTTCGCGGGATGGTCGTGGAGGCGCTTCGGCTCGTCGATCTGCACGAGCCTGCCGTCCTTTAAGATGGCGACGCGGTCGCTCATTGTCAGCGCCTCGCGCTGGTCGTGGGTGACATAGACAATGGTTGCGCCGATACGCCTGTGCAGTTCGCGCAATTCGATCTGCATGGATTCCCGGAGCTGCTTGTCGAGCGCCGAGAGCGGTTCGTCCATCAGGATCAGGCGCGGCTCGAAGATCATCGCCCGCGCCAGCGCCACGCGCTGTCGCTGGCCACCGGAAAGTTGGGCGATGCCGCGGCCCTCATAACCGGTGAGGCCGACCATTGCGAGCGCAGCACGCACCTTGCCGGGCCACTCGGACTTGGGGAGGCGCCGCGCCCTCAAGGGGAAGGCGACGTTTTCGCCGACGCTCATATGCGGGAACAGCGCGTAGTTCTGGAACACGACGCCGATGTCGCGCCGGTGCGGCGGCATGTAGGTGACGTCGAGATCGCCGAAATGAATGGAGCCGGAGGAGGGCTGGACGAAGCCGCCAAGCATGCCAAGAAGGGTGGTCTTGCCGGACCCTGACGGGCCGAGCAGCGAGACGAACTCGCCGGCGGCGACGCTAAGAGAGACGTCGTCGAGCGCGCGCACGGGTCCGTAATTCTTGCTGGCGCGCCGGATTTCGACCCTTTCGGCCCGCTTGTTCGATGATGGACCCGTCATCCGTCTCCCGCCTCAAGGTGAAGGCGACATCAAAACCGGCATGATTTCGTCTTATAGTCGACCAGCCGCGGCAATGAGCGCGAAGCTTGCGCCGCCGCGCGATGGCTGGCATTTGCCTCTTCTTCTGTCGGGCTCTTAGCCAAATGCAATCAGACTTGGCACTTTCCGGCAATTGCCAAATTCTCACCGCGGGCATAATCTGATGTTATGCCAGACCTTCGCCGGATGCTGCCTTCGAGCAATGCGCTGTTCGTGTTCGACGCGGCCGCGCGCAACGGCAGCTTTACGGCGGCGGCCGCCGAACTGAATGTCACCCAGCCTGCGGTCAGCCGGATGCTCGGACAGTTCGAGGAGCATCTCGGCGTGCGCCTGTTCGATCGCGCGCAAGGCCGCGCCGTGCTGACGGAAGAAGGCGAACTGCTCTACCGGCGCGTGGTCGATGGATTCCGCAGCATCGAGAGCGGGCTGATCGAGATCGAGCGGCGGCGCAAGGGCACTGAAACCGTCACGCTTTCGGTGTCCTCGGCGTTCACCACGCATTGGCTGATGCCGCGCATCGACAAGCTGCAGCGGCAATTTCCAACCGTCGATCTTCGCTTCCAGTTGATATCGGGAGCGCTGCGAGGTGCGGTCGAGAATGTCGATCTCGGCATGCGCTTCCGCGATCGCGACGAGCCGGGCGCCGGCGGGACGCTCGTCATGAACGAGGTGATGCTGCCGATCTGCAGTCCTGGCTACCGCAATGCCGACGATGGCGAGCCGCCGGAAGGCAACACCATCATCAAGCTTGCCGACACGCCCGGCGATTGGGCGCAAGACTATCCGCGCTTTCTCACCAAGCGATCCGGCCCGACCAAGATGCTCAGCTTCACCGACTATGCCGTGGTCGTGCAGGCGGCGTTGCTCGGACAGGGCATTGCGCTCGGCTGGCTCACGGTGGCCTCGCACTGGTTATTGACCGGCGCGCTGGTGCCGGCGGCGGATAGCCTCTCCACCACGCGCCGCGTCTGCGAATTTCTAGCCCCGCGTAACCGCTCGATGCGTCCTGTCGCCGCCGAGATCAAGGACTGGATCGTCGAGCAGATGCGACACGAAGTGTCGCAGATCGACCGCCTCTATCCGCATCTGAACCTGATGACGGTCTGCTATTGAACACCGGAATGGCGGCATCGTAGCCTCGATCACCAGCATTTGCGCCCACTTTCGTCGCTTGGCGGTGCCGGGCCGTCTGCCCAAAGCAACTCATCCTCCGGTCATGCGTTTCTCATCGGTGCCTTCCCGATGGAACCATTGCCATGGACGCGCATCCGGCCGGCGACGGCCCGACCGTGCGCCGATCCTCGAGATTGCTGTTCCGCCTCACCGCCGCTGTGCTTGTGGGTGCAATCGTCATTGGATTGGCTGCGACGGGTTGGCTGCTCGCCGGCATTCGCTGGCCTTCCGCCGCCGAAGTCACCTCGCGCCGCGTTGTCCTGCTGACCTCCGCCGACGGCCATGATCTCTTTCACAACGGGAACCTGCAGCTTGCGCCGGTCGATGCGAAGGACATGCCGGCCAATGTCGTCAATGCCGTGCTCAGCGTGGAGGATCGGCGCTTCTTCCAGCACGCGGGCATTAGGCCGCTCTCAACGCTGCGGGCGTTCAGCGCGAATCTCAAGGCTGGCAGGATCGTCGCGGGCGGCAGCACCATCACCCAGCAACTGGTGAAGAACCTGTTTCTCGGTCCGCAGCGGACCTACAAGCGCAAATTCGAAGAGGCGGCGATCGCGATCTGGCTCGAGCATCGCTTGTCGAAGGACGAGATCCTCACGAGTTACCTCAATAATGTCTACCTTGGCTCGGGCGCGATCGGCTTTCCGGCCGCCGCGAAGATCTACTTCAGCAAGGATGTAGCTCATCTGAGCGTTGCCGAAGCCGCGATGCTTGCGGGAATGATCAGCGCCCCAAGCCATGACGATCCCTTTCACGATCTCAAAGCAGCGCGGAGCCGCGCCGCACGCGTTCTCGATTCGATGGTCGCTAACGGCAAGTTGACGGAGGATGCGGCGCTGCTGGCAAAGCTGCACCCGGCAACACCCAACTCAACCGAAATTTCACCGGAGTCGAGCGGCTGGTTTGTCGATTGGGTCTACAACAATACGTATCCGATCATTCCAAAGCTTGGGGGAACGGTTCGCCTTCGCACGACGATCGATCTGCGTTTGCAACAGGCGGCAGCAAACATCGTCAAGTCAACCCTCGGCAAATATGGCGCCGAGAAGCATGCGGGCCAGGCGGCGCTCGTGGCGATGCGGCCCGATGGCGCAGTCGTCGCCATGGTCGGAGGGCTGAGCTACGCTGCAAGCCAGTACAACCGCGCAGTCGAAGCCCGCCGGCAACCCGGCTCCGCGTTCAAGCTGTTCGACTATTACGCGGCGCTGCGCCAGGGCTATAAATCCGACAACGAAATTCTCGATGCGCCGGTCGACATCAATGGCTGGCGTCCCGGGAACTATGGGCGGCATAATCACGGTGAGGTCACGCTCGCGGAAGCCTTCGCCAATTCGCTCAACGACGCCACCGTACGGCTGTCGCAGCAGGTCGGTATCGGCGCGGTGATTTCGGCTGCGCGGGACCTCGGTCTGCATGCGCCGCTTGCAAACAATCCGAGCCTGGCGCTGGGCACTGCCGAGGTGACGCTGCTCGATCTGACGTCGGCCTACGCCGCGGTGCGCGCCGGCAAGGCGCCTGTCACCCCGCGCGGCATTTCCGCGATCAAGACCCCGAACGACCGCGACTTCGTGTCGTTCGATGCTGCCAGCCAGTCGCGGCATGACCTTGGGCCGTATCAAAATGAACTCATCGACCTGCTGCGGGGAGTTGTGGAGCACGGCACGGGTCGTGCCGCCGCGCTATCGGGATTTGCCGCAGGCAAGACCGGAACGACACAAGACTACAAGGATGCGTGGTTCGTCGGATTTGACGATTCCCTTGTTGTCGGTGTCTGGGTTGGAAACGATGATCACACTCCGATGAAGAAGATCACCGGTGGGACGCTACCAGCCATGATCTGGAAGGATTTCATGGAGAAGGCGCACACGCCGAGCGCCCCCAGCACGACCGAGGTCAATGCGACCCTGCCGCCGCGCGTTCCGGGGAATACCGTTGGACAGGCGCACGCGCCGGTCGCATCCGCCGGGGACCAAGAGCAGCCGCCCTCCGACACCGGGGACGCCCGGTGCAATATCCCGGTCTGCGAGGGATTCTACCACTCGTTCCGCGCGTCGGATTGCACTTATCAACCCTATGACGGTGGGCCGCGACAATATTGCGCGCGATGAACGCGAAATGAGACGCGGCGGCCGTTACGCGACGCGGCGTCTTAAGCGTCGTAGTTTACGGACTGTGACCGCCCGTTGCCATCGGCCAATATCGTCGGAACCGATGGCCGGCTTTGGCGCACAAATCGGAACCGCAAGCTGCGGCTAAACCAGCTCGGTCAGCTCGTCGACGACCGCCAGCGCTCCCGAGAAATCGTCATCGCGAAAATATTCGCTGCGGCTGATCAACACCGGGATTCCGGCTGATGAGGCGGCCTTCAGGCCGTTGGCGGAATCCTCGATCGCAAGGCAGTCGTTCGCAGGGTGTCCAAGCCTTGCGAGGACCTCGAGATAGACGTCCGGCGCCGGTTTCTTGGCCGCGACGTCGTCGCCGGCAACAACGGCGGCGAACAGGTTGCGCCAGTTGCGATCCAAGGCCACCGACAACAGCTCGTCGATATTGCTTGATGTCGTTGTGGTCGCGATCGCAAGCGTCTGCCCGCGCGCAAGGGCATTGCGGATCAAGGCTGCCACGCCGGGCCGCAGCCGGCAGGTGTGCTGGGCGATCAGCCGGCCGTAGTGCGTTGTCTTCAGCCGGTGCAATGCGGCTACGTCGGGATCGGACAGGAAGACCCTGGGATAGCGTGTCCGGCCAAAGGCCTGAATGCGCTCCTTGCCGCCGGTTGTCCGCAAGAGTTTCTTGTAAGTCCGGTGGTCCCAATACCAGTCAAGACCGGCTTCCGTGAACGCCGCGTTGAAGGCGCGGCGATGAATGCCCTCGGTCTCGGCAAGCGTGCCGTCGACATCGAGCACGAGCGCTGATGCCCGCGCGACTCGATCTTTCAAACTGCATGGGCGGAGCAGTGCCGACAGTGTCTCGACATTCATGGCGCGGCACCCTCCTTGTCGGACCCGCCGGAGAAAACCCGGCTCGCCAACACATCATTCGCCTCGATCGCCATCAGATCGTCGGAGCTAAGAACGCGGTCGAGATTGGACACCAGCCGGTTGGCCTGCCGCAGCCTGATCCGGTCCAGCGCGTTGCGGATCGAGCGCGCGTTAGAGAACAGCGGCTGCGACTTGCGTAAGCCGATGTAACGGGTGAAAGCCTCGCGCGCCTCCACCGAGAACCGGTATTTCTGTTCGACCAGCATCAATTCGGCGATCGCGAGCAATTCGGCTTCGGAATAGTCGGGGAAATCGATGTGATGGGCGATGCGGGAACGGAATCCCGGATTGCTCTGGAAGAACCGCTCCATGCGGTCGCGATATCCGGCGAGCACCACAACGAGATCTTCGCGCTGCGCTTCCATCACCTGGAGCAGGATTTCGATCGCCTCCTGGCCGTAGTCGCGCTCGTTCTCCGGCCGGTAGAGATAATAGGCCTCGTCGATGAACAGCACACCGCCCATCGCCTTCTTCAGTATCTCCTTGGTCTTCGGCGCGGTGTGACCGATGTACTGGCCCACCAGATCGTCGCGCGTGACGCTGATGACATGGCCGCGACGGACAAAGCCGAGGCGGTGCAGAATGCCGGCCATCCGCATTGCCACCGTGGTCTTGCCGGTGCCGGGATTTCCGGTGAACGACATGTGCAGCGTCGGGTAGGTGGTGGCGAGCGACATCTTCTGGCGGATGCGCTCGACCAGCAGCAGCGAAGCAATCTCGCGGATGCGGTTTTTCACCGGCAGAAGCCCGATCAATTCCTGATCGAGCTGCGCCAGGATCGGCGCGATCTCGACGGCCTCGAACTCCTGCCGCAGATCGACGGAGGAGGGGGCGGCGGATCCGCCACCTGCTTCGCGCGCGACGGCCTGAAGATTGGGATGAGCCATGATTGTCGCCCTTTACGACTAGAGCTCCGATTCCGAAGTTCGCAAGCAATCGCAGCAGCCTCTGATGCGAACTTCGGAATCAAAGGAGCTCTAGCAACATATTGATTCTAGTGCGGCTTTGAATTTGAAGTGCCTACAACGAACTTGCAGCGTAACTGGAAGGAACTTCAAATTCGCCGCACTAGTAGCGCTCGCCCTCGGGACGATCGGCGGCATAAGCGCGCGTCGCGTAGCGGATGTTGCGCCCGGCCGCCTCTTGCCGGTCGAGCCGGAATCCGGGCTCCTCTTTCGGCCGGTTGACGATGAACGAGAGCCTCACCGACTCCCAGCCGTGACTTGAATCGAAGCCGGAGATGCGGATGTAGCGATCGCCATAGACGCGCCGGCAGTCGCTGAGCTCTTTCATGATGCCGGCCGCGTCGCGCAGGTCGAACATCGGCAGTCCCCACATCTCCCAATAGGTGTTGCGGGGATGCGGGTCATCGGTGAACTCGATGTTCACCGCCCAGCCTTTGTCGAGGCAGTATTGAACCTGGCTCTTGATCTGCTCGTCGGTCAGATCGGGGAGGAACGAGAAGCATCCTTGGGTCACACGCATTTGAGAGTTTCCTTTTCACATCGCGATGGAGGGCGTGGGAACGAAGTCGGGCGAATCCGTCGATTCATAATTGAACGTGACGTCCTTCCAGACTTCGAGCGCTTCGCGCAGGGGCGTGCAGGACAGTGCCGCCTTGGCCAGGATCTCCGGACCCCCGTGCACGTAGTCGCGGCCCTCGTTGCGGGCGAGGATCATCGCCTCCAGAGCGACGCGGTTGGCGGTCGCGCCCGCCTGGATGCCGCGCGGATGGCCGATGGTTCCGCCCCCGAATTGCAGCACCACATCCTCACCGAGGAGTTCGAGCAGCTGGTGCATCTGGCCGGCGTGAATGCCGCCGGAGGCGACCGGCATCAGTTTGTTGAGGCTGGCCCAATGCTGGTCGAAGAAGATGCCGTGCTCGAGTTTGGTCGGATTGAAGTCCTCGCGGCACACGTCGTAATAGCCGCGCGTGGTGTTCGGATCGCCTTCGAGCTTGCCGACCACCGTGCCGGCATGGATGTGATCGACGCCAGCGAGCCGCATCCACTTGGCAATGACACGGAACGACACGCCGTGGCTGCGCTGGCGCGTATAGGTGGAGTGGCCGGCGCGATGCAGATGCAGGATCATGTCGTGCCTGCGCGCCCATTTCGCCATCGACTGGATCGCGGTGTAGCCGATCACGAGATCGATCATGATGATGTTGGAGCCGATTTCGCGGGCGAATGCCGCGCGTTCGTACATGTCCTCCATCGTCGCCGCGGTGACGTTGAGATAGGTGCCCTTGATTTCGCCGGTTGCTGCTTGCGCGCGATTGACGGCCTCCATGCAGTAGAGGAAGCGTTCGCGCCAATGCATGAAGGGTTGCGAGTTGATGTTCTCGTCGTCCTTGGTGAAATCGAGACCGCCCTTCAGTGCCTCGTAGACGACGCGGCCGTAATTGCGGCCGGACAGACCGAGCTTTGGCTTCACGGTCGCGCCGAGCAGCGGACGGCCGAACTTGTCGAGCCGCTCGCGCTCGACAACGATCCCGGTTGCCGGTCCCTGGAATGTCTTCACATAGGCGACGGGAAAGCGCATGTCCTCCAGTCGCAACGCCTTGAGGGGCTTGAAGCCGAACACGTTGCCGATGATTGACGCCGACAAGTTGGCGATCGAGCCCGGCTCGAACAGATCGAGGTCGTAGGCGATGTAAGCGAAGTAGCTGCCCGGCGAATTCGGCACCGGATCGACGCGATAGCACTTGGCGCGGTATTTCTCCGCCGCGGTCAGGCGATCGGTCCACACCACGGTCCAGGTCGCGGTTGATGACTCGCCGGCGACCGCGGCGCAAGCCTCGGTCGGATCGACGCCGTCCTGCGGCGTCACGCGGAACAGCGCGATGACGTCGGTGTCCTTGGGCTCGTAGTCCGGCTCGTAGTAGCCCATGCGCTTGTATTCCATCACGCCGGACTTGTAGCGATCCTTGCCGCGCACCGTGATCGATTCATGTTTCATCTGACACTCCTTCTGTTTTGGTCGACGGACGTCAGGCCGCCTCTGTCATGCGCTCGATTTTCGGATCGAGCGCGCCCGAGCGATAGCGACACGCCATTTCGGCAAGCGGGATGGGCTTGATGCGATCCGCCTTGCCGGCGGTGCCGAATTGCTCGAAGCGCTCGCGACACAGTTCGCGCAGCGCGTCCATCGCGGGCTTGAGGAATTTGCGCGGATCGAACTCGCTTTTCGACTGCGAGGCCACCTTGCGAAAGATCGCGGTCATCGCCAGCCGGCAGTCGGTGTCGATATTGACCTTGCGCACGCCGTGCTTGATGCCGCGCACGATCTCCTCGACCGGGACGCCCCAGGT
>NZ_DASREO010000028.1:0-12092 GCF_035652035.1 Bradyrhizobium sp. | reverse complement strand
CACGGTGCGGCCGGCATTATGGGTCAGCGTGACGCTGTCGCGCCTGGCGCGCGGCGAAAAGCCGCCGGCGATCGCGACCGCGCTCTCGACGCTCATGTTCGGCACGTAAGGATATTGGCCGGGCGCTGCGACCTCGCCGAGAATGAAGAACGGCCGGTAGGTTTCGACTTCGACGGCAACCGACGGCTCGCGGATATAGCCATTGCGAAGCCGGGCGGCGATGTCGGCGGCAAGGCCCGCCGGCGTCTTGCGCTGCGCAGGCACAGCGCCAATCAAAGGCATGGTGATCGCGCCGCCGGCATCGATCGCATAGGTATTGGTGAGGCCTTCCTGGCCATAGACGACGACGCGCAGCTTGTCGCCGGCATCGAGGTGATAGGGTGCATCATGCGCGGAAGGCGCGGGCGCTGCTGCATAAGCGTTTGCCGCCGGTGTCGCCGCATAAGCATTGCGCGGGGAATTATCAAAGCTGGCGTGAACCGCCGCGCCGCCAGAATTGGCCGACGCTGTCTGATAAGACCGTGCCGGATAGGGCGAATAAGCGGGAGACGGCTGGCCGTAAGCCATCGCGTCGAGGTCGCTGCGCGGCGCTGATGCCACCGGATAGGTCGTCTGCATGCAGCCTGCGAGCGCAAGTGCAGCAAACGAGCAGCCTATGGGGGCGCGAACGCCTCGCATCTGAGAACTCACGGTCAAATTCTTGATTCCGATTAAGGACTTTCATGGTTAACAAAACATGACCAGCGCGGCTGCGGAAGCCGCCAAAGGCGCGAAATTAACCCAGCGGCAACCTTAATGGCGTGTAATCGCGCCACATCCGTAGAGTCGTGGCGTCCCGCGGGAGTTGAGCGATGCGTTTAGCGTTCTGGCGTTCGGGTAAAGCGCGGACGGTGCCGTCCGCCCCCAAAGTCGCGCCAGCCGCGCCTCGGCCATTGGCCGGCCCGGTGGGTGAACTGGATTTCGTGGCAATCGGCCAGGCGATCTCGCGCAAGCGTGGCTGGATTATCGTTCCAACCTTGCTTGCAGCCGTGCTGTCGGTCGCGGCCGTGAACGTGATCACCCCGCGATACAAATCCGAGGTGCGGATACTGATCGACGGACGCGAGAACGTCTTCCTGCGGCCCACTGGCGAGCGGAACGACGATCGCAACTCGCTCGATGCCGAAGCCGTCACCAGCCAGGTGCAGCTCCTGCTGTCGCGCGAGCTCGCGCGCGACGTCATCAAGAAGAACAAGCTCGCGGAATTGCCGGAATTCGATCCCGTGCTGCGCGGTTTCTCCCCGCTGAAATCGCTGCTCGCCTTGATCGGGATTGGCCGTGACCCGATCTCGCTGACGCCGGAAGAGCGGGTGCTGGATGCCTACTACGAACGCCTGGCCGCTTACGCCGTCGACAAATCGCGCGTCATCGTCATCGAGTTTCAGTCGCGCGATCCTGACCTTGCTGCCCGCGTCGCCAATTCCATCGCCGACGGTTACCTCGTGCTTCAGCAGGATGCGCGGCGGGATCAGGCGCGGTCGGCCGGACAATGGCTGGCAGGCGAGATCGAAAGCCTGCGCAAGAAGGTGGCGGATGCGGAATCCCGTGTCGAGGATTTCAGGTCCAAGTCGAGCCTGTTCGTCGGCACCAACAACACCACGCTCTCCAATCAGCAGATGGGTGAGCTGAATACGCAGCTGAACAATGCGCGTGCACTCAAGTCCGACGCCGAATCCAAGGCGCGGCTGATCCGCGAAATGCTTCAGAGCGGAAAACCGATTGAAGCCTCCGAGGTCTTGAACTCGGAATTGATCCGCCGCTTGAGCGAACAACGCGTGACGCTGCGGGCGCAGCTGGCCGAACAGTCGTCGACGCTGCTCGACAATCACCCGCGGATCAAGGAACTCAAGGCTCAGCTCGCCGATCTCGATCGGCAGATTCGCGACGAAGCCAGCAAGATTTCGCGTTCGCTCGATAACGACGCGCGCATTGCCGGTGGAAGGGTCGATAATCTGAGCGCGGGTCTCGATCAAGTGAAGAAGCAGGCGAGTGCGACCAATAGTCAGGACGTCCAGGCTCGGGCCCTTGAGCGCGAGGCCAAGGCTCAGCGCGATCTCCTGGAGTCCTACCTCGCAAAGTATCGCGAGGCGACCACGCGAGAGAATATCGAGGCCGCGCCTGCCGACGGCCGGATCATCTCCCGGGCCAGCGTGTCGAACAGCCCGGCCTATCCGAAGAAACTGCCGATCGTATTGCTGGCGACGCTCGCCACCTTGATGCTGTCGACCGGAACGATCGTGACCGGCGAGCTTCTGCGCATGACCATTCCACGTGCCGCCGCGTTCGGGTCAGCCCCGGTTCCCATGCGCGAATCTGCGATGGAGGTCGCCGCCAGCCCCGTCGACCCCGGCATTGTCGAGCCCAAGTTGATCGAGCCTCATCCCATCGCGCCTAAACTCGCCATCGAGCCTGTCGCGGTTCCGCTTGCGCCCGAAATCGAACCCGAATTCGGCGAAGTGGAACAGCTTGCAGACAGGCTGCTTGGCGCGGGCAGCGCGGCGCGGAAGGTGACCTTTCTCGGCGCAGCCTCGAGCCAGAGCATTACCCTGACGGCGCTGACGATTGCGCGGCTGATCGCTCGCAGCGCCAAGGTCGTTGTCGTGGATCTCGCTGCGGCCTCGCCAACCATTTCTGCTGTTTCCGCCGATCCGAACGCGCCGGGATTGGCTGAGCTGATGCGCGGTGAAGCCTCGTTCACGCAGGTGATTACCAAGGATCGGCTGTCGCGTGCGCATCTCGTCAGCGCGGGACGGCCCGGTTTCGATCGTTCCCTGTTGCAATCGCCGCGGCTGACACTCGCGATCGATGCACTGCTCAAGGTCTATGACCACGTCCTGCTCGACGCGGGCAGCGCATCGGATTTGCCGGCCGAGCTCTTGACGTCGCAAGCGCGCGCGGTGGTGGTGCCGGATGCCTCCATGACCGCTGACGCCCGCAACACAATGTGCGAACAGCTGAGGGCAGTTGGATTCGGCGAGGTGACCATGCTGAACGAGCCGGTCCTGCCGTCGGACGCAATCGATCCGAGCCTGCGGGTCGTCGCGGCTTGATTGCTCTACGGAGCGAAGATGGTTGTCAGCGCGACACGTGCCGCATTCTTTGTGCAAGCCGCAAGAGCGCCGGACTGCGTTTGACAAGACGCTTGGTACGATTGGCAGCCGATAAAACTGCGGCGACAGCCGCGCCGCGAGCGCTCAGCGGAACGAAGCAGTCGAAGATCGGATCGTTTGCCTTGCAAAACAGCTTCTTGTAGCTGTCCGACCCGACCCCGAGGTCCAGGGAACGATAACCTCGCTCAGCGTAGTGATCGACGATGTGACGGATCAGAATGAGCCCGGGGCTGAAGCGCGAGCTTGCCGAGACGGTATAGGTGTTGAACATCATCGAGAAGCGCTGGCCGTCGGCGACGCCGGCAAAGATTGCAATCACTTCGCTGTCGCTTTCGAGCGCATGCATCTCGATCGCGCGGCCGCCGCCGGTGAGCGGTGTCATGCAGGCAGCTCGAACGAAATCCTCAACGCCCGGCTCGGCAAAGACGTTGGGGAGCTTCTGCTCCGCCATTCGCTGCGGCTTGATCCGGAAAAAGGCGTCAAGCAGACGCTGGATATCGCGGTCGGCGGTGGCGACGAAATAGCGATAGCCCGGCAATGCCTTCAGCTTGTTTTCCTTGGCCTTGAGGCGCCGGCGGAGGGAATGACTGACCCGCCCTGAGGCAGGGGCGTCCGGTGCGAACGTCATCACCGGACAGTCGTTGGTGGAGGTCTGGTGCGGCAGCAAGGCCATCGGATTCGGCAGACCATGCCAGGCGAGGGGTTGCTGCTGGAAAGCCGCAACATCGGCTCCAGACTGCTCGCGAATGGCGGCAAAGACAACTTCGAGATCGGCGCGGGAAGCAACCTCGGCAAACTCGCGATTCCACAGTCCCATGTTGAACGTGGCATGCTTGCCGCCCATGAATTGAGCGATGCGAGCACCCCAAATCTGCCTGATCGCGAGCGGCAGCAGCAGTAAGGGAACGCGATCGTGGTCGTAGGCGACGACAACGAGCGGCTGAAGACCCTCGCGCACTCCGACTGCCTGTTGCCACGGGCGAAGGAAGTCAAAGCGCTGATACGGGGTAGAAAGGTGCTGTTGGTCTTCCAGACTTCGCCAGAGCGTCTCGGACTGGCCAAAGTCATCAAATATATCGACGGCTGAGATGCGGCTTGAGTTCGACCGAGCCGATGCGTCTGCCGTCCGGCTTTCGATCGCGGCAGCCATGGTCATCGCAAATACCTGTCGGCAACGCCTGATTTGAGGGATTACTTAACGTTTTGCTTCAACCGACCTTTGCAAAGAAGTGTCAACAAAGGGTAATGACAGCAGGACCTCCGTGAGGCGGTAATTCGGCTGGACGGACGATTTGGGAAATCCCGGGTCGCATCTTTAAATGGCGTGCTGAAAGGCGAGACGTTGTCATCCAGACTTCTGACAAGCCTCCAGCTGGAACTCGCTTATTTCGGCGGTCATGCATGGTTCAAACGGAGAGGCGCGGGCGCTATCCTGCGCTTCGAACGTATCCGGCCCCGGCGGGCGGGGCGATTTCAGCCGCTACGGTCGCACGAAATCACGCCGGCTTTTCTCGACCGCGCGATCCGGGCGCTGAAACGCTGGAAGTATGATATCATTTCGATCGATGAGGTCTGCCGCCGCGCCGTCACGCTCGCGGCGCCGCACCGGTTTGTCTGCCTGACATTTGACGGCAGTTACAAGGACGTCATCACGTCTGCCTATCCGGTGCTGTCGCGGCACCGCGTTCCCTTCACCGTCTATGTGCCGACGGCCTTTCCCGACGGGATCGGTGAGGCCTGGTGGCTTGCGCTCGAGCAGGTGATCGCAAAGGAGCGACGCATCAGCCTGGTGATGGGCCGCAAGGAAAGGCATTTCGATGTCGCAGGCACCGCCGAGAAGTACGAACTCTACGACTACCTGTCGCACTGGCTGCGTTCGCTCGAGGCGGCAGAGCTTTCGGCGTCCATCAAGGACCTCTGCACGCGATACGCAGTCGATCTCGCCAGTCTGTCGCGCGAGGCTGCGCTCGACTGGGATGACCTCACGAAACTTGCGGCCGACCCGCTGGTGACGCTTGGCGCCGCCACGGTCAACTTTCCCGTGCTGTCGAATATGAAAGACGCCGCCGCATTCAAGCAAATGACCATGGGGAAGGCGGTCATGGAGGCGGCGCTGCGGCGCGACGTCAAGCATTTCGCCTATCCGTTCGGTGATCGACAATCATGGAAACGCAAGCACATGGCCATGGCGGAGGAGGCCGGGTTCGCCAGCGCGGTCTCGACCATTCCCGGTGTCATTGAGCCGGCAGGGCACACGCCGCTGCTCGCGCTTCCCAGAATAACCTGGGACGGAAGGTTGAGCTCGCGGCGGGCCATGCGCGTGATCCTGTCCGGCGCCACATTGCCTTAGGCGACGCAGTGATCAGGAAGGATCCGGCCGCGACATCCAGCTCACGATCGGCATCGCCGGCAACACCCAGCCCATGCCCGCCACGATATAGAAGACCGCCTGCAATACACCCGAATTCGCCAGCCACGGCATCTGCGCGACAGCCATTCCCATCAGCGACCACACCGCCGCCAGCACCAGCAGGGCGACGGTTCCAAGCAGTTTTCGGGTACGTATTTTCATGACGGGTCAGGCGGTTCGGTCGCGAATGCGTGCTTTGCGCGCGGGAAGGCGCGGACTATAAGGTGCGCGAAACTTCGATCAAGTGTGTCGCCGATGGCTTTTTCCGCATCCCAAACCCCGGATATCCGCCCCGTCCGCGCGTGGCTGATTGCGGTCGCCGTGCTCATCGCCGCCATGGTACTGGTTGGTGGCGCCACACGCCTGACCGAGTCCGGACTATCGATCGTGGAATGGAAGCCGGTCACCGGAGCCATGCCGCCACTTAATCAGGCCGAATGGATGCAGGCCTTTGAAGGCTACAAGAGCATTCCGCAATACCGCCAGATGAATGCGGGCATGTCGCTCGACGAATTCAAGACCATCTACTGGTGGGAGTGGAGCCATCGGCTGCTCGGGCGGGTGATCGGCGCAGCCTACCTGCTGCCGTTTCTTTACTTTCTGTGGCGCGGTGGTCTCGGCTCGGAGCTGAAGCGGCGGTTGTGGGGGATTTTTGCACTCGGCGCGCTGCAAGGCGCGGTCGGGTGGTGGATGGTCGCCTCCGGGCTGTCAGAGCGGGTCGAAGTTTCGCAATATCGTCTTGCGACGCATCTGGTGCTGGCGCTGTTCATCTTTGCCGGCATCGTCTGGACACTGCGACGGCTTAGGGAACCAGCACCTTTGGGCGCGCCGCCGCGGCTGAAACTTACCGCGATCGTCCTCCTGGCTCTGACCTTCGTTCAGCTCTATCTCGGCGCGCTGGTGGCGGGCCTTCGCGCCGGCAAGATTTTCAACACTTGGCCCGATATTGACGGCGGGTTCATTCCGGCGGCCGCACGGCTGTTCTTCGACGCGCCGTGGTGGCGCAACCTGTTCGAAAACACGCTGACGGTGCAGTTCGAGCACCGCATGTTGGCCTACACGCTCTTTGTCCTCGCGGTGTTGCACGCCATCGGCGCGGCTCGCTCGCGCGTTGATCGATCGGTGCTGGACGGCGCGTTATGGCTGCTCGGCGTCGTGACCTTGCAGGCGACGCTTGGCATCCTTACGCTGCTCAATCAGGCGCCGATGGATCTCGCGCTCACCCATCAGGCGGTCGCGATCGTCGTGCTGACGCTCGCAGTGTTGCAGGCGGAACGTTTGACGCGGATTCAGCGTGAGCCGGTCGCGCAAGGCATCGGCGAGCCTGTCACGCTCACGCGCTAGCTAACAGTAGCCGAGCACGCCGCAGGCATAGGGCAGGCGGAAGCGGTAGTTGATATTCTCGCCGCCGTAGTACGGACCGGTATATTCATACGAATGCGTTGAGCCGTAGTAGCCGGGAAGCGTGGCTGACCCGAGCAGGATCGGTGTATGCGGCGGGAAGGCGATGTAAGGAAACGCTTCCGAGGGCGTGAAGAGAAGATCGGAGTCCTTCTCGACGGCCGTTATGCGGCCGTGCCGGGGTTCCTTGCCATAGACGAAAACGCGCGCGCCTGATCCGGGCATATCGGCGGCGAAAGCCGGAGCGAATGCCAAAATCGCAGCCGTTGCCAACAAAAGCCCGCGCAACATGGTTCCACTCCGAATCATCATCAGATAATTGAAGCACCTTTGCGCGGAGCGAGTGTTAACGCGTTTTCGAATTTCACGCTTCAGGCCGCAGCGCCTGATCGAGGTCGGCGATCAGGTCTTCCTTGTCCTCGATCCCGATCGACAGTCGCACCACGTCGGGCGCCGCGCCCGATTTGACCTTGGCGGCATCGTCGAGCTGGCTGTGCGTCGTCGAGGCCGGGTGGATAACCAGCGAGCGGGTGTCGCCGACATTGGCAAGATGCGAGAACAATTTCAGGCGCGAGACCAGATCGACGCCGGCATCATAGCCGCCCTTGAGGCTGAAGGTGAACACGGCGCCTGCGCCCTTGGGCGCATATTTCCGGGCGAGGTTGTGGTATTTGTCGCCGCTCAATCCGGCATAGTTGACGGTAGACACCGCCGGATGGACAGCGAGCCATTCGGCGATGGCCTTCGCGTTCTCGCAATGCTTTTGCATGCGCAGTGGCAGCGTCTCGATTCCGGTCAGGATCAGAAACGAATTGAACGGCGAGATCGCAGGCCCCAGATCGCGCAAACCGAGCACGCGGCAGGCGATCGCAAAGGCGAAGTTGCCGAACGTCTCCTGAATCTTGATGCCGTGATATTCCGGCCTGGGCTCGCTCAGCATCGGATATTTGTTGTCCTTCGACCAGTCGAAGGTGCCGGCATCGACGATAATGCCGCCGATCGAGTTGCCATGGCCGCCGAGAAATTTGGTCAGGGAGTGCACGACGATATCGGCGCCGTGATCGATCGGGCGGATCAAGTAAGGCGTCGCCAGCGTATTGTCGACGATCAGGGGAACGCCGGCCTTGCGAGCGATCGCCGCAATCGCTTCGATATCGGTGATCGTGCCGCCGGGATTGGCGATCGACTCGATGAAGATCGCCTTGGTGTGCGGCGTCACGGCGCGCTCAAAGCTTTCAATGTCGTCGGGATCGGCCCACGCCACGTTCCAGCCGAAGCTTTTAAAGGCATGGGTGAACTGGTTGATCGAGCCGCCATAGAGCTTGCGCGCCGCGATGAACTCGTCGCCCGGCCTGAGCAGCATCTGGAAAACCACGACCTGCGCGGCATGGCCGGAGGCGGTCGCAAGCGCTGCGGTGCCGCCTTCAAGCGCGGCGACGCGCTCTTCCAGCACGGCCTGCGTCGGGTTGCCGATCCGGGTGTAGATATTTCCGAACGACTGCAAGCCGAACAGCGAAGCCGCGTGGTCTGCGTCGTTGAACACAAAGGACGTGGTTTGATAGATGGGCGTTGCCCGCGCGCCGGTGGTCGGATCGGGCTGCGCGCCCGCATGCACGGCAAGGGTGGAAAAGCCGGGGGGACGATCGCTCATTGGTGTTTCCTGCCTCATATCATCAAACAATTCTGGTGTCCCGGTTCTGACATTCGTATCGTATCGCAGCGGGCACTTTTGCGAATGTCAGAACCAAAGGGACACCGGCAAATACTGGTTCTCTAGTGTGGCTTTGACTCTGGCGTTCCTTCGAAGAACTCGCGGCGGCACTGAAAGGAACGTCAGAGTCGCCACACTAGCCATGCTGAAGTCGCCCGGCTTTGGCGTCAAGGTATCGAAGCCACTCGCAGCCGATTTTGGAACGGTCTGGCAGCTTCGCCGCCGCATGCGCAAGGATTGTGTTGTCTGCAATCAAGTGAGATCGGTTCTGTTTTTCGAAGCTCGGTCGGCCGCGGCGGTCGTGCCGCCGCCGACGCTGGTACGCCCGAGCGACAGCCGCATGCCTTGCGTGGGCATCGGCGCGCGCTTGGAGCTCAAGGTGCGTGAATTCACGCCCATCCAGGAGATTTCCGACGACAGCCGGCCATATTCGATTTTCGGACAGCGATTCATCACCACTTTCATGCCGGCTGCTTCTGCTTTCTCCGCTGCGACATCATCGCGCGCGCCAAGCTGCATCCAGATCACCTTCGGCAAGGGCGTCATTTTCAACGCGTCGTCGACCGCGGGCATGATGTTGCTCGAGTTGCGGAAGATATCGACCATGTCGACGGGCCGACCGATGTCGAGCAGCGATGCGACGAATGGTTTTCCCAGCAGGGTCTTGCCGACGTGACCGGGATTGACCGGGATCATGTCGTAGCCGCGCTGCGCCAGATATTTGAAGGCAAAATAGCTCGGCCGCACATTGGCCGGCGAGGCGCCGACCATCGCAATCGATTTCACGCCGTTGAGGATTCCGCGGATGTAGTCGTCGTCGTAGTTGTCGTGGTTCATCTATCCTGCCACTTCGGCTCGCGTTTCTCGATGAAGGCGCCAATGCCTTCTTCGGCGTCGCGGGCCATCATGTTCTCGGTCATCACTTCCGCTGCATAACGATAGGCATCCGCAAGGCTCATTTCGGCCTGACGGTAGAACGCGGTCTTGCCGACCTTGATCGTATAGGCGGATTTACTAGCGACCTTTTGCGCGAGCGTGATCGCCGCGTCCCGTTCGGTCCCGGCGGGCACGACCCGATTGACGAGCCCGACGTCGCGTGCGGTCGCGGCTGAAATCGGCTCGCCGGTCAGCAGCATTTCCATCGCCTGCTTGCGCGGAACATTGCGCGAGAGTGCGACCATCGGCGTCGAACAAAAAAGACCGATATCGACGCCGGGCGTCGCAAAGCCCGCCGCCTCAGATGCAACCGCCAGATCGCAACTTGCAACCAGTTGGCAGCCTGCGGCAGTGGCAATGCCCTGAACTGCGGCGACCACCGGCTTCGGCAAATGGACGATCGCTTGCATCATCGTGCTGCAGGCCGTCATGACTTCGGCGAAATAGGCGCGGCCGCGATCGGGATCGCTCCGCCGTGCCGTCAATTCTTTCATGTCATGCCCGGCGGAAAATGCCTTGCCGTTCGCGGCGATGACCACGGCGCGCACCGATGCGTCGTCGTGGATGTGCCGCAATTCTGCGGTGAGCGCAGCGATCAATCCTTCGGAGAGGCTGTTGCGCGCGTCGGGGCGATTGAGCGTCAGAACCGCGATGTTGCCGACGTGCTCACGCAACAGGATCTGATGTTGTGAAACGGGGGCGCGTGCGGTTTGGCTGGTCATCGGCAAAGTCACTAGCTCGTAAGCTGATGGGCTGACATATCTAATGTAAGAAGCAGGACGTGGCGAGGGCAGGGGCAAGCATGACGATTGCGAAAATGACGGTACCGGAGCTGGAGAAGTTCCTGCGAGCGGAGTTTCCCCAAGCCTTCAGCGGCAATGACATTCTGATCGAGGAGGCCGATGGCGCCTCTTGCCGGCTCCGCCAGCGCTATAGCGAGCAGATGCTGCGGCCGGGAGGCACGGTTTCCGGCCCCACGCTGATGGCGCTTGCCGATTTCGCCATGTACGTCGTGCTGCTGTCGGCGATCGGCCCGGTGGGCCTCGCGGTCACCACGAATCTGAACATCAACTTCCTGCGCAAGGGCGTGCCGGGACACGATGTGCTCGCCGCGGCGCGGATCTTGAAGCTCGGCAAGCGGCTCGCGGTCGGCGAAGTGAGCCTGATGTCGGCGGCGTCACCTGAGGTCATCGCGCATGTGACGGCAACCTATTCCATTCCGGTTGCTGATGGATTCCAGAGGTAATATAAAACCATATTTGTAAGCCATTGTTTTTACGAGAGTTATATCTTCAGTTTGACATTGACGCCGGCGCAAGACGTCTCTAGAAACTCGCCCAGTCTGGCGCACCTCACTGTGCGCCTTTCCCTTTTTCACGGATTGCTCACATGAAAACGTTTTCGGCAAAGCCCGCCGAGGTGACGAAGAAATGGGTGCTGATCGACGCCAAGGGTCTGGTCGTCGGCCGCCTCGCTTCGCTCGTTGCCATGCGCCTGCGCGGCAAACACCTCCCGACCTACACGCCGCATGTCGATTGCGGCGACCACGTCATCATCATCAACGCCGCGCATGCCGTGCTGACCGGCCGCAAGCGTGAGCAGAAGACCTATTACAAGCACACCGGTTATGTCGGTCACGTCAAGGAACATACCGCGCGCCAGATCCTCGAGGGCCGTTTCCCCGAGCGTGTCATCGAGAAAGCCGTTGAACGCATGATCCCGCGTGGTCCGCTCGGCCGTGTCCAGATGGGCAACCTGCGCGTCTATCCTGGCACCGAGCATCCGCACGAAGCTCAGCAGCCCGAGACGGTCGATATTGCCAAGATGAATCGCAAGAACATGAGGGCCGCATAAGATGGCTGATACCGTGCAGTCGCTCGACCAGTTGTCGCAGCTCAAGCCGGCCGCTCCCGAAGCGCCGAAATACGTCAAGAAGGTCGACAAATACGGCCGCGCCTATGCCACCGGCAAGCGCAAGGACGCGGTCGCCCGCGTCTGGGTCAAGCCCGGCTCCGGCAAGGTGACCGTCAATACCCGTGAAGTCGAGGTTTACTTCGCGCGGCCCGTGCTGCGAATGATGATCCAGCAACCGCTGATCGCCGCCGCCCGCGCCGGCCAGTATGACGTGATCTGCACCGTGACCGGCGGCGGCCTTTCGGGCCAGGCCGGTGCGGTCCGCCACGGCATCTCCAAGGCTCTCACCAATTTCGAGCCGGAGCTGCGCAGCGTGCTGAAGAAGGGCGGTTTCCTCACCCGCGACAGCCGCGTGGTCGAGCGCAAGAAGTACGGCCGCGCCAAGGCGCGACGCAGCTTCCAGTTCTCGAAGCGCTGACGCGCGGCGACACTCTCGCTGCCGCGAAGGGCGCTTCGGGTTCTCCGAAGCGCCCTTTTCGTTTTGGCTGTAGGCTTGGAGGCGACCATGGCGCCCAGGGTGTTCATCGACGGCGAGGCCGGCACGACGGGCCTCGAGATCCGCGAGCGGCTG
>NZ_DASREO010000027.1:0-31602 GCF_035652035.1 Bradyrhizobium sp. | reverse complement strand
TGCGCGAGGGCGGCATTGAGGTGCGGATCGTCGATCCGAAGCGGGTGCGTAACTTCGCCCGCTCGGCTGGGCGCCTGGCAAAGAATGATACGATCGACGCGGACACGATCGCCTGGTTCGCCGAGACATTCGACGAAGCTCTTGTCCGGGAACGGGTAGATCGAACTGATACTACCCGTCGGGCCTCGTCCCGATGTTCACACGGCTTGGGCGGTTGGCAGCGACTTCAGGTAAATGATGCCGGCGACCGCGAGCCGCTCCTCATCGGTCTCGCCCGCGGCGACGAGCTGCTGGATGTGCCGCGTCAACGCGCTACGCGCATGCGCGACCTCCGCGGCGTCGCGATCGCGCACCAGTTCGTAGGCTTCCATCACCCGCCGGATGGCCGCCGATGCAGATGACCTGTCATTCGTCAGCGCAGTCATGAACGGCTCCCGAAACATTGGGTAAAGGGAATGAAGGCTCCGATGCGCCAGGCGACCGGAGCCTTGCTCCCAAAGCGCAGCCACGCGTGGCCACGCTTTGGGTCTTCCATGGCATGATGGTTTGGAACGGGCGCGATGGGCCCTCCGGCGCACGGCAGCGCTCCGCCTTGTCGATCATGCGCTAGTCGTGATCGTGATGGATGACGGTCTTCTCGCGATTGCCGAACTCGTCTTCCTTCTTGATCACCGTCGTCCGATCCTCGCGGGGCTCACGCTCCTTGATCACGGTGGTGGTGTGATCGGGTGGCGGCGGCGCTTCGCCGACCGTTACGCCGGCGCCGACGGGACCGACATGAACGCCGACGTCGTCCGCGAGGGCCGGCGTGGCGAGCGCGCCGATCATCGCCGCAGCAAGCAGGTACTTCCGCATCTGTTCCTCTCCTCCAGATCGTTCAGGTGCGGAGAGAATGATTAACAAGAATTATTGTTCCCAGATGCGAGAAGCGCCGCTCACGCGGCGCTTCCGAAGACGTTCTTGTCTAGTGGTGCCAGAACAGCGCCAGCAGCAGAATGATCGGCAGCGGCACACCCAACAGCCACAACAACGCACCTCTTCCAAAGCCCATGATATCCTCCTTCAGATGGCACCCTCGGAAAACGGGATGACGCCGGGGAGACGCATATGTTCCAGCCCGCCGCGCGTTCGACACGCGAGGCGACCGATGACGATCCACGAGATTCAACTGATGCGCCGCAGCGAGTGTATACTTCTGAACACCAGCTGCGGGCTGGACCATGCTGTAGTGGCGCGATGAAAGATCTCCAAGAGAAACTGGAAAAGCTTCGTGTCGATGCAGCCGAGTGCGAGCTGATCAGCAACCTCGCCACCGACTATGCCAAGCGCGCGCTGTTCGCCCGGCTGTCGCGGCAGCTGCTTGAGATGGCCGCCGAAGTCGAGAGCCTGATCGCCGCCAGAAGCAGGGACGGCACGACGGACGAGACAA
This sequence comes from Bradyrhizobium sp., assembly GCF_035652035.1. Lineage (GTDB taxonomy): Bacteria > Pseudomonadota > Alphaproteobacteria > Rhizobiales > Xanthobacteraceae > Bradyrhizobium. The sequence continues at coordinate 30,173 of NZ_DASREO010000027.1, read as the reverse complement.
GCAGCGGCGCTTGAGACCGCCGCGCCTCGGGGCGTGCCGAGTGCACGCTTCGGTGCAGATCTGCACACTTCTGAAAACACGACATCTCCTTGCGCGCTGGGCGCGAACCGCACCAGCCTCCCCGCATTAACCTGTCTGAATAGCGGAGGCTGAGAATGAACTTTGGCGTTCCGTCGCTGGCGCTGGTTGTGGAAGATGATCCGCTGCAGCGCGAGGTGTTGAGCGACGCGTTGAAGCAGGACAACATGGATGTCATTCAGTGCGAGAGCGCTGAAGCGGCCGAGCTCGTCGTCGCCCGGTTCGGCGTCGAGCTCACCTTGATGGTGACCGACGTCGAACTTGCAGGCCGGGGCAACGGCATCGAGCTTGCGAGCTTCGCCCGGCAACGCTGTCCCGGCTTGCGGATCATCGTGGTCTCCGGTGCCGGCCGTGCCGCACTGCCCCCGGACGTCTCCGACATCAACTTTCTCGCAAAGCCCTACCGGATTTCCGATCTGCTCGACATCGCTCATCGATGAGCAGCGGCACTTGGAGTCTCACGCTTCCACCTTGCTCCACCCGCCCCTGGAGGGGGCAGGTGGAAGAATCTTAGTAATAGCGGTGGAAGTGATGCACCGGGCCGCGGCCGTGGCCGACGGCAAAGCGATCGGCCGAGGCGATCGCGGCGCTGATGAAGACCTTCGCATTGCGGACCGCGGTTTCCATGTCCTCGCCCTTGGCGAGCCCGGCCGCGATTGCCGCGGAGAGCGAGCAGCCGGTGCCATGGGTATTCTGCGTGATGAAGCGCGGCCCTGCGAGCGGCACGGTGCTGTTTGCGCTGATCAGATAGTCGATGCTCTCGCTGCCATGGGCGTGGCCGCCCTTGATCAGCACGTGGGAACAGCCGAGCGAGAGCAGCCGCCGGCCCTGGCTCTCGATCGCGGCATCGCTGACAGCGACCGGCTCGCTGAGCAGGACCGCCGCCTCGGGCAGGTTCGGGGTGATGATGGCGGCGAGCGGGATGAGCTTCGTGCGCAGCGCGTCGACGGCGTCGGCCGGCAGCAGCCGGTCGCCGGAGGTTGCGACCATGACCGGATCGATCACGACAAAGGGCGGCGACCAGCGCTTGAACGCGGCTGCCAGCGCATCAACGGTCGCGCGGCCGCCGAGCATCCCGGTCTTGACCGCGCCCACACTGAGGTCCGCAAACACCGCGTCCAGCTGGGCGGTGACGAACTCCGGCGGTACCGGGTGGATGGCGCTCACGCCTCGCGTGTTCTGCGCGGTCAGCGCGGTGATGGCGGAGGCGCCGTAGACGGAGAGCGCGGCAAAGGTCTTGAGGTCGGCCTGGATGCCGGCGCCGCCGCTGGAATCGGAGCCGGCGATGGAAAGCGCGACGGGCGTGGTCATGAGGTGTGATAGCGCGAGGTGCGGATCGCAGCAAGCTGGCTTGCCAGATGCCTGCAAATCTGGCCCTTTGCCGCCCGCAAAAGGGTCCCCTCCCGCGTCCGACGCGCTATACTGGGCCGACCTTTCAGGAGATGCGCTCGATGGTTCCCTTCTTCGTCCAGATCAAGTGCAAGCTCGGCCAGTCCTACACGGTGGCCAATGCGCTTGCCGAGGCCGAGATCGCCTCCGAGATCTATTCCACCGCGGGCAATTACGACCTGCTGGTCAAGTTCTATGTCGACAAGGACACCGACATCGGCCATTTCGTCAACGAAAGGGTCCAGGTGCTGCCCGGCATCCAGGACACCCATACCATCATCACCTTCAAGGCGTTCGGGACGGGTTAGGGCTCAAGCCATTCCATCCGTCATCCCAAGGCGCGAGCGCAGCGAGCCTCGAAGGATGAACGGGCCGTATGCTACAGCGGGGCCGTCGCCCGTCGAGGCTCGCTGTCGCGAGCACCTCAGGGTAACGGTGATGGACCGTCAGGCCGCATTCCGCTTGGCGTAGTCATTCCGGAAGTGGCCATCGAGCTGGCTCGCCGGCATCGGGCGCCCCAGCAGATAGCCTTGCGCGAAGTTCACGCCGAGCGAGCGCAGGTGGTCGAACTGCTCGGCGGTCTCCACCCCTTCCGCCGTGATCGACATGCCGAGTCCGCGCGCAAGCGTCACGACGGAGGAGATGATGGCGGACGAGCCCTGTTGCTTGCTCAAGTTGGCGACGAAGGATTTGTCGATCTTGATCTTGTCGAACGGGAAAGCGGTCAGCGAGCGCAGCGATGAATAGCCGGTGCCGAAATCGTCGAGCGCGAGCGAAATGCCGATGCTCTTGAGCTTGTCGATGAAGCTGTGGTTCTCGGCGGCCTGCTCCAGCAGCACTGATTCCGTGATCTCGATCTCGAGCCGCTGCGGCTTCAGCCGCGAGTTCTTCAGCACTTGCTGGATCACGTCGAACAATTCGGCCTGCTTGAACTGCACCGGCGACAGGTTCACCGCGACCTTGATGTCGTCGGGCCAGGCGGCGGCATCGTAGCAGGCGCGTGCGATCACCCACTCCCCGAGCGGAACGATCAGGCCGGTGGATTCCGCAAGCGGGATGAACTGGTCGGGCGGGATCAGCCCCTTGACCGGGTGGCGCCAGCGCACCAGCGCCTCGACGCCGCGGCGGCGGCGGGTTTCGACATTGTAGAACGGCTGGTAGTGCACCTCGAAGTGGCCAAGCGTGATGGCATCGCGCAAATCGCTCTCCAGCGTGTTGCGCGCCTCGAGCTCGGCCGACATCGCCTGGTCATAGATCGTGTAACAGTTGCGGCCCGCCGATTTGGAGCGATAGAGCGCAAGGTCCGCCTTCTTCAGAAGCTGCTCCTGGTCGAGCCCGTGCTCGGGCGACAGCGCAATGCCGATGCTGGTGCCGATCTCGACCCGCTGGCCGAGCAGCTCGAACGGTTCGGCGATCAGCTTGGAGATCCGCCGCGCCAGATCGAGCGACAGCTTGTGCATGTCGGCGCCGCCGGCGAGGATCACCGCGAATTCATCACCGCCAAGCCGCGCCACCACATCGCCGTCGCGCAGCGTCGACCGCAGCCGCAGCGCAACCAGGCGGAGCAGCTCGTCGCCCGCGGCATGGCCCAGCGAATCGTTCACGTTCTTGAAGCGGTCGAGGTCGAGCAGCAGGACGGCGTAGCCGCTGCTCCCCGTCCCGATCGTGATCTCCTGCAGCGCCCCCAGGAAGAAGCTGCGGTTGCGCAGACCGGTCAGACGATCGGTTTGCGCAAGCTCCAGCACGCGGCGGTTGGCAAGCGACAGTTGCAGCGAGTTGCGGCTGGCGAGCCCGAGATAGATGGCAAGGAAGATCGTGGTGACCACCCCTGCGCCGAACAGCGCCAGTGCGCCGGCGTGATGGTCGATGCGCAGGCCGCTGGATATCGGCGCGGCGCGCAGCCGCCACGCGGTGTCGCCGATCTTCAGCGTGGCCCACCAGGGCGCCCCGGTCCTCACGCCGGCATGGGAGGCATGGCTGGAGAAATCGGGCACGGCCATCGTCTCGAGCGCCGCCTCGGCCATAGTCTGCGGCGGAAAGACGTCGATGGCGATGGCCGACAGGGTCTGGCTCGCGGTGCGGACCGCCTTGACGAGCTGCGGCAGATCGAAAATGCCGATAACGAAGCCATTGAGGTTGCGCCGGCGGTCGGCGACGGTCGTGCGCGAGGTGCCCTTGGCATAGACCGGCACTGCGACCATCACGCCGTAGGGAACGGTGCCGTGGCGCGTTTCGTAAAGTCGGGTGCGCAACACCACGACCTGATCATCGTCGCGCGCGCGTTCGAGCACGGCGCGCCGCTCCGGAAAGCTCCAGTAATCGAGCCCATAGACGACCGAGGTCTTCGGCTCGGTGGAGAAATAGACCGGGAAATATTCGTCCGCGAGCGGCGCCGCGGCCCCGTCCGCAAAGGTCTTGATCTGATAGCCGGAGATGCCGTCCGCCACGGCTGCGGCCTCGTATTCGGCACGCTCCTTGTGGCTGACGCGCGGCACCCAGGCCGCCCGGACCAGGCCAGGATGGCCCTGAAACAGGCGCTGGCTGAATGTCTCATATTCGCTGCGGGTGATGTCTTCGTTGGCGGATTCGAACAGCGTGCGCAGCGTGATCAGCCGCCCCACATATTCGTTGATGCCGTTCTGGATGGTGATGGCCTGGTTCTCGGCAAGACCCTCGAACTCGGCGCGCGCCAGCCTGTTCTCCCACTGGGCGACCGCAAACGCGCCGGCAACCGACAGCGCAATGCCGATGCAGGCGGCGATCAGCGCGGGACGATACAGCTCGAAGCGTGAGACCGACCTGCGGCGGCGCTCGGCGGGCGCACCCTCGCGCCCTCCGCCGGTGCTTTCGCCAATTTCGCCTTCCACGCCCGCCCGCAAATGAGGTCCCCAAACGGCTCACAAATCCGTCCTCGTCTATCGACAGTGGGCGCAGTTAAAAACTTGCAAAAATCCGGGAAAATACCGAGACGTGATCGGCGCGTAGTTAACGATCTGCGGTGGTAAAAGCGAATATTGACCGCTGTTCTCCGCATTCGTACGGCTGACAAAATGCGTTGAATTAGCAAGCTTTTCACCCGATGCGGGTAGGCTTGCTGTGTGCTGGTTAAGTGAACTCCGATAAGCTCCGCCATGCGGCCATCAACAGTCTCGGTCCTCGCCGCCCTTGTGCTCACGTCCTGCGCGAGCCTGCCGTTGGCTGCAACCGCAGACGAAGTAGGGATTTCGGCGGACACCATCCTGTTCGGCCAGGCGGCCGCGCTCGGCGGACCGTCCTCGGCGCTGGGGCAAGGCATGCGGCAGGGGATTCTGGCCGCCTTTGCCGAGGTGAACGCCAAGGGCGGCGTGCACGGCCGCCGGCTTGAACTGATCAGCCGCGACGATGGCTACGATCCGGATCGGTCGGTGATAGCCACCGTAAAACTGATCGAGGAGGACAAGGTGTTCGCGCTGATCGGCGCGGTCGGCACCCCGACCTCGATGGCGACAGTGCCGATCGCCGCCGCCAAGAACGTGCCCTTCATCGGTCCGTTCAGCGGCGCGGAGTTCCTGCGCGCCTCCGAATTCCAGAACGTCGTCAACATTCGCGCAAGCTACAGCGCAGAGGCCGAGGCGTGGATCAAGCATCTCACCGAAGACCTGCATCTGAAGAACATCGCGATCTTCTATCAGGACGACGCGTTCGGCCGTGACGGCCTCGCCGGCGTCAAGACGGCGCTGGCGTGGCGCGGCATGGAGCTTGCGTCGGAAGGCACCTTCGAACGCAACACCCGTGCGGTCGGCGCGGCCTTCAAGGCGATCCGGCGTGCCGAGCCGGACGCCGTGGTGATGGTCGGCACCTACGGCCCCTGTGCCGAGTTCATCAAGCTCGCACATCGACGCGGCTTCAATCCGACCTTTGTCGCGATCTCCTTTGTCGGTGCCACGGCGCTGGCGAGAGAGCTCGGCAATGACGGCAAGGGCGTGATCGTCTCCGAAGTGGTGCCGTTTCCGTGGGACACGCGATTGAAGCTCGTCGCCGATTACCAGGCCGCAGAAAAAGCGCTCGACCCCGCGCTGACGCCGGACTTCATTTCGCTCGAAGGCTATCTCTCCGGCCGCCTCGCCGCCAAGGCGCTCGAGATGGCCGGCCCCAACCCGACCCGCGCGGACCTGCTCCGGATCATCCACGACGTCGGCCGGTTCGACATCGGCGGTGACGTCATCGCCTTCGGCGACAAGGCCCGCGAGCAGCCGCCGCGCGTGTTCCTGACCGTGATCCAGCCCGACGGCAGTTTCAGGGCGGTGGATAAGCTGTAGCGTCTATTCAACTCAATCACCCGACCATCTCAGACCGTCATCCTGAGGCGCTCGCGAAAGCGAGCCTCGAAGGATGTACGGCCCCGCTGTGAGAGCCGGGCCGTCGCCCTTCGAGGCCGCCGCTTACGCGGCGGCACCTCAGGATGACGGTGATGGTTGGGAGCTCGTGGGAGCAATTGTCGGCGTCCCCTGCCTAGCTCCCCTCGCCCGTCTTCTTCTTCGGCCGTGGCGGGCCTTCGACGGGCGGTAGCGACCCGACGTAGGTCGCGATCGCGTCGCGATCTGCCTCCAGCAATTGCGAGATGTTCTTGATCACGCGGGTCATCGAGCCGCCGGCGCTGTCACCGTCCGGCGTCTGGCCGGTCTCGAGAAAATAGGCGATGTCCTTTTCGTTCCAGTCGGAGAGGCCCTTCTGGGTGATGTTGGGCACCCAGCCCTCGCCTTCCGGATTGGGCCCGCCGGCGAAGCGCTGCGAGGCGATGATGCCGCCGAGAAAATTGCGCGGGCTGTGGCACTCGGCGCAATGGCCGAAACTGTTGACGAGATAGGCACCGCGATTCCACGCCGCCGAGCGCGACAGATCGGGCGCGAACGGCTGTTGATCGAAGAACAGCAATTTCCAGATGCCGATGTTGCGGCGGATGTTGAACGGGAACGGGACGTCGTGGTCGCGCACCTTGCCTGCGACAGGCGGAAGCGTCTTCAGGTAGCCGAAGAGATCGCGCACGTCTTTCGGCCGCGCATGCGCATAGGAGGTATAGGGAAAGGCCGGGAAGTAGTGCGTCCCCTCCGGCGAGACGCCGCGCATCACCGCATTGACGAAATCCTCCTCGCGCCAGCGGCCGATGCCGTCAGCCTTGTCGGGCGAGATGTTGGGTGCGTAGAAGGTACCAAAGGGCGAGGGAATAGCCAGTCCGCCGCCGAGCTTCAAACGGTCGGGCTGGTTGGGAACGGCATGGCAGGACGCGCAGCCGCCGGCGTTGAAGATCACTTCGCCGTTGGCGATGTCGGGCGTGAATGCGGGGGCGGTTACGGCGCCGGCCAGCGGCACGGACGTCAGCCACCAATACAGGCCGAACGCCGCCCCGGCGGCGATGAGGGCGGCAAGCAAGGTCCGGCGCGGCATCCAACGTCCCGTCATGTCCGGTCGCAACCTTAGGGCCGGTGCCGCCGTTACTCCAGTCATCAAATTGTGCCACGATTTGTGGCGGGATTGCCGCTTTTTCGGGAATAAACCCACAAAGGCCATTGTTGTGAAATCGTGGCGACAACAACAGGGAGAGAGCCATGACCAAAGCCATGTTTGCTGCATTTGCGTTGGGAGCAGCGGTGCTGTTCGCCGGCGCCGCCAGTGCCGAGACGTTCAAGGCGACACTCGATGCGAAATCCGAAGTGCCGCCGAATGCGAGCACCGCGACCGGCACCGCCGACATCAATTACGACCCCGCCAGCAAGAAGCTCTCCTGGAAGCTCACCTATTCGGGCCTGAGCGGACCCGCCACAGCGGCGCATTTCCACGGGCCCGCCGAGCCCGGCAAGAATGCCGGCGTCGCCGTTGCGATCCCCAACGCTGGCACGAGTCCCGCCGAGGGCAGCGCCACGCTCACCGACGCCCAGGCCGCCGATCTCGAGGCCGGCAAGTACTATGTCAACGTCCACACCGCGGCCAATCCCGGCGGCGAAATCCGCGGGCAGGTAACGAAGTAACAAGGGGCGAAGTAGTAGGGCGAACTCCGCTGTCTAAGTCTCACGCCACTGTCGAAAGCGGACGATCCAGTATTCCAGAGACGGCTTAAGCTCAGACGCCTCTGGATACCCCGCTTTCGCGGGATATGACGGCCGGAGCGGGCTTGAAGGCAGGGAATGTGTCCACAAGCAAAAAGGGCGGATGCATCGGCATCCGCCCTTTCCGTCCGCTGCGCAGGTTATCGCAAACTCAGGTCTTCTTGATGCGGTAGGTCTCGTGGCAACCGCCGCACTGCTTGCCGATGACGGCAAGCTCGGCCTTGAGCGTGTCGAGATCCTTGATCTTGCCCTTGGCGTCGCTCACCACCTTGCTGAAGCTTGCGATGTGGTCGGCGAAGCCGGCCTTGTCTTCCCAGATCTTGGACGAGGGGCTGTAGTCGCCGTCGAACGGCTTGTCCTTGATGCTCTCCGGAAACAGCGTGGGCAGCTTGGCGGCGGTTTCGGAGAACTGGGTGAGTGCCGCATCCACCGTCGCCTGATCGTAGGGCTTCTCGCCCTTGATCATCGCGGACAGCGCGCCGGCATTCTTGCCGTTGCCCTTCATCATCGCCTGGGTGTCCTTGACCTGGTCCCCCGCCGCCATGACGGCACCAAGACCGATCAGAATGGCGCCGGCAACTACAATACTTCGCTTCATCCTATTCCCCTGATTTCAACCTTGACCATTTTGCTGGCGAGGCTTGCCTAGAGCATGATCCGGAAAAGTGTGTAGCGCTTTTCCGAAGAAATCATGCTCAAACAAAGACAGAAACCCCACGCCGAGCCCTTCATTCCAGCATCACAAACTGTGCCGGCGCTGGTGCTCGCGAATGGCGATCCAGACCCGCTCCGGCGTTGCCGGCATGTCGATGTGGTCGATCTTGTATTCGCGCCATAGCCCCTCGACGATGGCGTTCACGACCGCCGGGCATGAGCCGATCGCGCCGGCTTCACCCGCCCCCTTCACCCCCATCGGATTGGTCTTGCAGGGAATGTTGTGGGTCTCGAAATGGAAGGCGACGCCGTCGGCCGCGCGCGGCAGCGCGTAGTCCATGTAGGTGCCGGTGATCAGCTGCCCGTCGGTCGGGCTATAGACCACCCGCTCCATCAGGGCCTGCCCGATCCCCTGCATCACCCCGCCATGCACTTGGCCGGCGAGCAGCAGCGGATTGAGCGTGACACCGAAATCGTCGACGATGACGTAGTTGACTATTCTGACGATGCCGGTTGCCGGATCGATCTCGACCTCGGCGATATGGGTGCCGTTGGGATAGGTGCCGTCGGCGCTGTTGAAGGTCGCACTGCCGTTCAGCTTGTCGCCGCCCGGACGCTTTGCGAGATCCGCAAAGCTGATGGAGCGGTCGGTGCCGGCGATCCGCACCACGCCATTGTTGATCTCGAGATCGGCGGCGCTGGTCTCCAGCGCCTCGGCTGCGAGCACCTTCATTTGCTTGCCGAGCTCGGTCGTGGCGCGCTGCACCGAGACGCCGCCGGTCGGGATCGAGGCCGAGCCGCCGGTGCCAAGCCCGGTTGCGATCTCGGCGGTATCGCCCTGGTGGACATGGACGCGCTCGGGCGGCACGCCGAACTGCTCGGCGACGATCTGGGCGTAGGCGGTCTGGTGACCCTGCCCGCTCGACTGCGTGCCGATCAAGACAAGAATGTCCCCATTGGGATCAAGCCGCACATTGGCGGTCTCATCGCCCATGGTGCCACAGATCTCGACATAGCTCGACATGCCGATGCCGCGGACGAGGCCCTCCTTCTTCGCGGCCTTGACGCGCTTGGGAAACTCCTTCCAGTTCGCGACGTCCATCGCCCGCTTCATGTGCGCGGCGAAATCACCGGAGTCATAAATCTTGCCGGTGATCGTCTTGTACGGCAGCTGCTTCGGCTGGATGAAGTTCTTCCTGCGGATCGCATCCGGCGTCATGTCGAGCTTGCGCGCGCACGCGTCAACCAGGCGCTCGATGACGTAAGCCGCCTCCGGCCGCCCCGCGCCGCGATAGGCATCGACCGGCACGGTGTGGGTGAACACGGTGCGGACGCGGCAGTGGAAGGTCTGGATGTCATAGAGCCCCGGCAACATGCCGGCGCCGCCGTGCGGGATGTAGGGCGCGAAGGTCGAGAGATAGGCGCCCATGTCGCCCATCAGGTCGACATCCATGGCGAGGAATTTGCCGTCCTCGGCCAGCGCCATCCGCGCTGTCGTGACATTGTCGCGGCCCTGCGCGTCACCCACGAAGTGCTCGGAGCGATCGGCCGCCCAGCGCACCGTCTTCTTCAGCTTGCGCGCAGCGACCGCAAGCAATGCGTATTCGCGATACGGAAACAGCTTGGTGCCGAAGCCGCCGCCGACATCGGGGCAGATCACCCGCATCTTGTCAGTGGGGATCTTCAGGACATTCTGGCACAGAATGTCGCGCAGGCGATGGCTGCCCTGGCTGCCGGCGGTGAGCGTCAGATGATCGCGCTTGGCATCGTACTCGCAGACCGCGGCCCGCGTCTCCATGAAGCTCGCGACTACGCGCGGATTGACGATGGAGATTTCCGCAACCGCATGCGCCTTGGCAAAGGCTTCCTCGGTCGCCTTCTTGTCGCCGATCGGCACGTCGAACAGGATATTGCCGGGCTTGTCCGGCCAGACCTGCGGCGCACCGGGCTTGACCGCATTGGCAACGCCGGACACCGCCGGCAGCGGCGTCCAGTTGACGTTGATGGCTTCGATGGCGTCGCGCGCGTGATCGATGCTGTCGGCGACAACGAAGGCGACGGCATCACCGACATGCCGCACCTCGTCCTTTGCAAGGATCGGGTACGGCGGGCCGGTGAACGGATCGACCTCGAAATTGAACAGGCACGGCAGGCCGCCGAGATCGGCGATATCGTCTGCGGTGAGGATCAGCGCCACGCCGGGCAGTGTGCGCGCCTTGCTCGCATCGATGGTGAATTTGGCATGCGCATGTGGCGAGCGCAGCACCAGCGCGTGCAGCGAGGCCTGCGGCGCCGTGTCGTCGGTGTAGCGGCCCTTGCCGCGGATCAGTGCGTCATCCTCCTTGCGCAGGACACTTTGACCGACGCCGAACTTGATGGGAGCAGCCATCTCATCTCCAATTTCTTATTGTGACTTGCGAGGCATATTGCAGCGGATTGCCGTGCTGTGCAAAGGGTTTAGTGGAACGCTATCAATCCGACCGCTATCGCAGTGCGCCATTGGTACAGACGCGACACCCTGACCGAGACCTCACAACGGGATTTGTCGATGGGGTCTCAGTTCGACCGTCTCGCGCCATAGCTCAATCACCCGCTTGACATCTTCGAACCGGTCGGTCTCCACGATCTGATTTGCGTAGCCCATGTGATGCGCAATTCCCTGGACCGCAAACGTCCAATATTGCGACATCAGCGGATTGATGAACAGCTCGTTTCCACTCGTCCGGTTGGTCGCATGATAGTCGCCGAATTCACAGCGCAAGGCACTCGCAATCGAGTTGCATACGATGCTCCGATGGACGGGCTGGCGCTGATTGGCGTAGTCGATGAGATCAAGAAATTCGTCGGCCTCCGGCGTGCCCGACTGCACCGAGAATGCCCCCAGGAAATCGCCGTCGCGCGTCAGCCGTGCGACATTTTCAAGGAACGCATGGTGCGAAACGCCGTGATAGTGATCGATACCAAAGCCGAGCGCGGCAAGCACCGCTCGTTCACCTGCAGCCCGACTAACAGCCACTATCGAAACGGCGTCCTCGATGGCGCTCCCGATTCCCGGTTCGTCACCGAAGATAATGCTGTCGGTGCCGCCGTCGACCAGCACAACGAGATCGACTTGATGCTCGCGGATGATCAACTCATAGGCAGAGCTCAACGGCACGACGCCGCTCTTTGCGAAGACATAGACCGGCGCCGCCCGCTCATTCCTGTTCAGCCATTCGACCAGCCATTTCTCAGGAAAATAAGGCAATTCGCTCGACTGCCGGTCGACGCGCCAAAGGGTGGACGCGATGCGTTCTCCGCCGCACATCCAGAGATTGGTGAAGGAGAAGTTCGCAAAGACCACGCTCTTGCCCCTCGCCCGCAAATATTGAGCGCGCGGGACACCGGCGAAAACATCAAAACCGCCGCCACAGCCTGCGATAAGCACCTTTTGTGAGTTTTCCAGCCGGGTAATAAAGGGGATCATGGTAGAACTGATTTGACTTCAAACAGGCGCCAAGCGCTTCACCTTGATCGGCCGCTTGCGCACCTGCGCCAGGTCGTAGCTCATCTGCATCTTGAGCCACGTGTCCGCGGTGCTGCCGATCGCCTTTTCGAGCTTCACGGCCATCTCCGGCGTGATGCCACTGCGGCCCGCAATCACGTTGTGAAGCTGCTGGCGCGTGATACCAAGCCCCCGCGCGGCCTCCGAGATTGAAATCTTCAACTCTCCAAGAGTATCGCCGATTAACTCGCCGGGATGGGGAGGATTTTTCATCTCCATAATCTTCTCCCTCAGTGATAGTCCACAAGATCGACATCGGACGCGTTGCCCTCCTCGAAGCGGAAGATGACGCGCCAATTCGCCCTGACAGTGACCGCCCAGAATCCCTTCAGGTCGCCTTTCAGCGGATGCAGCCCGAATGTCGGCAACCTCATCGCCTCAATCGTCTCTGCGGCGTGCAGCGTCGCAAGAATCTGCCTGAGCTTGCGTACATGCTCCGCGCTAACGCCTTTGGCGTTATCGTCCTCAAAAAGCTGCCTTAGTCCCTTGTGTCTGAAATTCTCGATCATTGCTCACTGATCGTTCGGCGAGAACTGTAAAGCGAACTTTTGCATATGTCAAATGACGCTTTACAGTTATTCACGATCGAGCAGGACGGGACGCTACCGCACCAGCGTCTTGAGCCACCTCGGGCCGAACAGCAGCAGGATCGATCCGGCATAGATCACGGCCCCGACAAGCACCAGGATCAGCAGCACGATTTCGTCACGGAAGGCGGTCAGCCCGGAAAGATGCGCCGCAGCAAATCTGGCCGTCAGCCACAGCGCCGCGGCGAGCAGGACTCCGGTCGACGCAAATCTGAGAAGCGATTGCACCAGCGCGCGGTTCAGCTCGAGATAGCCGGCCCGCACCGCAAAGCCGAGCACAAGGAGGAGATTGATCCAGGCGCCGATGGCGGTGGCAAGCGCCAGGCCGACCTGGGCGAGCGGTCCCATCAGCAGGAGCTTCAGCGCCACGTTCACGCCGATCCCCGTGAGCGAGGCCTTGACGGGTGTCGCGGTGTCCTTGCGGGCGTAGAAGGTCGCAACCGCGCTCCTGATCAGCACGAAGGGAATGAGCCCGACCGCATAGGCCGCGAGCGTCGCGCCGGCTGCGGCTGCATCTGTCTTTGTGAATGCACCGCGGGCGAACATCGCACGCGTGATAACGTCGGGCACGGCGAGGAAGGCCGCGACGAAGGGCACGCCTGACAACAGGGTGAAATCGAAGGCGCGGCGCTGGGCCTGCATGGCACCTTCATGATCATGTGCGGTGATCCGCCGCGACATTTCCGGCAACAGCACGGTGCCGACGGCAATGCCGATCACCCCGATCGGCAGCTGATTGAGACGGTCGGCATAATAGAGCGCCGACAGCGCGCCCGCCGGCAGAAATGTCGCGATGATGGTGTCGGCGAACATCGCGACCTGCGTGCCCATCGAGCCCAGCGTGGCCGGGCCAAGCGCGCGGAAAAAGGCGCGAATGTCCTCATCCAACTTCAGGGGGGCGAACCGCGGCAGGCCGCCATGCGTGGCGAGATCGCCGGCGAGCAGGAAATATTGCAGGAAGCCGGAGACGAGGACGCCCCAGGCGGCAGCGTGACCCACGGTCGGGAAGAATGCGGCGATCGCAAGCGTCGCCATCATCGAGATATTCAGAAAGATCGAGGCGGCGGCGGCGCTGGCATAGCGATGCATCACGTTGAGCATGCCGCCATAGAGCGTCACCAGCGTGATCAGCAGCAGATAGGGAAAGGTGATGCGCGTGAGCGCGATGGCGAGATTGCGCTGCGCGTCGTCATGGGTGAAGCCCGGCGCGAGCAGCGTCATGAGCTGCGGCATGAACAGCCAGGCCAGGGCCAGCAGCACCACCTGCGACAGGAACAACAGCGTGAAGACGCGGTCGGAAAACAGCTTTGCCGACGTCTCGCCCTTGCCGCCCTGGACATGGGCATAGGCGGGAACAAAGGCGGCGTTGAAGGCGCCCTCGGCAAAGATGGCGCGGAAGTGATTGGGCAGCCGGAACGCGACAAAGAACGCGTCGGCTACCGGTCCCGCGCCCAGGATCGCCGCGAGCATGATATCGCGGGCGAACCCCGTCAGCCGTGAAAGCAGGGTATAGCCGCCGACCGTGAAAATGCGCCCAAGCATGCGCCGCTTCTAGACGAAGTGAGCTTGAGTTTGAAGGGAAGAACTTTTCTTCATCCTCCCCTGGAAGGGGAGGATGGCTGCGGAGCAGGTGGCGACAGATCAGGCCAGCGCGCCGCGGACGGCGGCGATGATGCGGTCCTGGGTCGCTTCGTCCAGATAGGCGTGCATCGGCAGGCTGATGACGTCGGCCGACAGCGCCTCGCTGACCGGCAGGCCGCCATCGGCGACCGGGAAATGGCGATAGGCGGTCTGCTGGTGGATCGACTTCGGATAATAAATCGCAGTCGGCACGCCCTGCGCCTTCAGCGCGGCGGCGAACGCGTCGCGATTCGTCCCCTTGGGCAGGCGGATGGTGTATTGCGCCCAGACCGAGCTGCAGCCGGGCTTCAGATGCGGCACCTTGACCACATTCCCCAAGCCACGCGCGTAACGCTCGGCGACGGCGTTGCGGGCTGCGATCTCGTCCTCGAAGATTTTCAGCTTCTCGATCAGGATCGCCGCCTGCATCGTGTCGAGCCGCGCGGTCAGGCCGAGCCGGACATTGTCGTATTTGTCAGTGCCCTGCCCGTGCACGCGCACGCTGCGCAGTGCGGTGGCAAGCTCGTCGTCATCGGTGAAGATGGCGCCGCCGTCGCCGAAACAGCCGAGCGGCTTTGCCGGGAAGAAGCTCGTTGCGGTGGCATGCCCGATCGAGCCGAGCTTGCGGCCCTTGTAGCTCGCGCCGAAACCTTGCGCGGCGTCGTCGAGCACGAAGAGACCTTCGGCCGCGGCGACCTCGGCAATCGCGTCATGGTCGGCGCTCTGCCCGAACAGATCGACCGGGATCACGACCTTCGGCTTCAGCCCGCGCCGCTTTGCCTCCGCGATGCCGCGGGCGAGCGAGGCCGCATCCATGTTGAAGGTCTCCTCGTCGACATCGACGAGAACGGGCGTCGCTCCGGTCAGCGCCGCCGCTTCGCCCGTCGCGCAGAAGGTGAAGGACGGGCAGAGCACGGCATCGCCCGCGCCGATGCCCTTGGCCATCAGCACCATCAGCAGCGCGTCCGTGCCGCTCGAGCAGCTCACGACATACTTGGCGCCTGAGAAGGTGGCGAGCTGCTTTTCGAGCTCGGTGATCTCAGGGCCGCCGAGGAACTGGCAATGCGTGAGCACGCGGGAGACCGCCTCGTCGATCAATTTGCCGAGCCGGGCGCGCTGGGCGCCGACATCGATGAAGGGAATGGGTTGCGGACGCAGATGCTGGTTCATGTGCTGGTTCGTGGACCCTTGCAGCGGTTGTGACATCGACATGGGTGAAGCTAGCCGACCACGCGACGCGGCCCCTTGCGGGAGGTCGGCGCGGCCGCGGGCTTGGGCGAGCTTTCCAGGCAGCGCGTGGCGATCTCAAGGCTGGCGACGCCCTCGTCGCCGGTGACCGCAGGCACACCGCCGGTGCGCACCGCGTGCAGGAAGGCGATCAGCTCGGCGCGCAGCGGCTCGTCATGGCCGACGGGCAGATGACGCATGGAATAGCTGCCGTCGGGCTTGAAGCCGAAACATTCGGTGACCTGGCGGGTCAAGAGGTCGCCCATGACATATTTGCCGCGGGTCGCAACGGTGACGTTGCGCGCCTTGAACGGCGTCAGCCAGTTGGTGTTGATGTGGGCGAGCACGCCGTTGGCGGTGCGGAACTGCAAGAGCGCGATATCCTCACGCTCGGCGACAGCACTGGAGAGCTGCGGCTGCACCTCGACAATGTCGGATTCGGTGAACCAGCGAATCAGATCGATGTCGTGCACGGCCAGATCAATGACCACGCCGACATTGGACATGCGTGGCGGGAACGGCCCGACCCGGGTGATGCCGATGGAGAGAATGTCCTCGCCCGCGATCGCGTGCTTGATGGCGGCAACCGCCGGGTTGAAGCGCTCGACATGGCCGATCATCAAGGTCACGTCGGACGCTTGCGCAGCGGCGACGATCTCGCGCCCCTCCTCGACCGTCGAGGCGATCGGCTTCTCGACCAGGACATGAATCTTCTTCTCGATGCAGGCGAGCGCGAGCTCGTGATGCAGATGGGTGGGCGCGGCGATGCTGACGGCATCGACGCCCTCGGCGATCAGCTCATCCAGCCCGGTGAAGGTGCGGCAATTGGTGAGATCGGCGGCGCGCGAACGATGCGCCGGCAACGGATCGACCACGCCGACGAGGCTGGTGTCGGGCAAGCCCGCGAGCACGCGGGCGTGATTGGTGCCCATCACGCCGGCGCCGATGACGCCAACGCGAAGCGACCGCTTCGGTGCGATCTTCATGTCTGATCCGGTCCCCCTGGAACTCATACCTTCAACCCCCAATGGTCGCGTCACCCGAACCAACCCCGACGGCTTCCTAACACGTCGTCACACATGTGGCGAATGCAGAAAGCTTTAACCGGACACGATTTGATTCAAACGATTACAGGCGCAAATCGAGAATTCCTCTGCGATTCGAATAGCCTGCGTTCTCCGCGAATTGGCGCGGAATTTAGGCAAAAACGCGTGCGCCGTGCGCACACGCACGGCATTTTATGCCCGATTCCGTTACCTCCCGATTCAACCCTGGCGTGGCGCTATTTGCCGAGCGAACCGAGGTAGCGGATCGCCGTAATGCTCGGCAAGAAGGTGTAGGCTCCGCCCCTTGCGCGAACAAAGCGCGGCAGCGTGCGCAGGCGGAACGTGGTGCCCGATTTGAGCACGAGATCGAACCAGCTGGTCTCCGGCGCATTGGCACCGATCAGGGGATCATTGGAGCCGGTGACGCGCGGATCCTGCAAGCCGACATTGACCCAGTCGGTGCACATCGCCTCGAACTGTGCGCCGAGGCTCGCACCGATGAAATTGCCGAGCAGCCCGCGCTCCGGGCTATCTGCCGCGTCGGGCGTTGCGGGATCGTAAGGTGGGCCATAGGGCATGCCGCGCCGGACCAGGCGACGGCTGTTGTTGGCCACGCGCTGGACGATCTGCGCGTTACGCGGGTTGGAGCGGCGGACATGCGAGCTGTAGGGACAGCCGGATGCCGCGGGGTAATCGAAGTTGTTGAACTCCTTCACGGGCAGCGGCGGCTGTGGATTGGGCGTGTCGGGCGAGAGTGCCAGCGGCACGCCGTTGCGCCAGCGGCCGCACATCTGCGCCGCCACGATCTCGCGCAGCGCGCCCTCGCGCGACAACCCCTCGCCGATCCTGGCTTCGTCGCCCTCCGGCAGCAACTCGTCGACGCCCTTTTGCGTCAGCAGATATTTCGCCGCCTCGGTCAAATAATTCTCAAAGCCGACGACGTCCTGCGCCAGCACGCGGAAGGCGTTGAACGAGCCGTTGCGGCCGAGCGCGACCGGATCTGGCACGCGCCAGAACAGGCCCTCGAAATTGTTGGGATAACCGAGCAGCACGGTGCCGATCGGCGCCATGGGCTGTGGATCGGGATAGTCGGCGGGATCATGGATCTCGGCAAAGCGCGGCTGGGAGATATTGTCGCGATAGCCGAAATGCACATAGTCGCCGTTGAAATTGTCGCCGTCGCGCGTGCCGAGCAGGCGGAAGGTGCGCGCGTGCTGCAAGGCCTGACCCTGGAGGCGGTCGAGATCGGCCGTCTCCCTGCCATAGAGCGAGACGATCAGGTGAATGTCATCAGGCTTGTCGAATGGCGATGGCCAATGCTCTGGCGAACTGTCACCGATATCGCCGAGCTTGAGCGCCCGCGCGGTCATGCCCTCCACGAACTCGGTCGGGAAGCTCGCAAGCGAAGCGCTTGAAACGCCCAGCGCCCGCAAGCCCTCGAAGGTCAGGCCGATGTCGAAACAGGTCGCCGGCTTTTCATCCCAGGGCGCCTGCGAGGTCACCTGCGGCACGCCGCCACTGCCCGAGACCGTGGCGCCGAGCCAGGCACGCGCCTCCGTCACGTCGGCGACGGACAGAATGAGATGCCGCACCCGCGGCTGGCGGTAGCCTCGCAGGATGTTTCCCTGCACGTCAGCAACGTCGAACATGGCTTACCATCCGATCCCGAATTGCTTGCGGACCTCGGCCACCGAATAGCCGGGATAGGCGCGATACCCGCTGCCCAGCGAGACATTGGGGTTGACATGAAGCTGCAGGATCAAATCCCGCGGCAACAGCCTGAGATCCCTCGTAATTTCGGTCGCACCGCTGACCGCCTCGATGTCCCGGAACAGGTCGGTGGCCTGGTCCGAGACCTGGTAAAGGTCGTGGGCGTGCACCCAGTCGATGAACTTCTCGACATTGCTTTCGGAGGGGATGACGTCCTCGCCGCCCTCGACCAGGCCCACCACGGCATCGAACACGCTGCCGATGGTGGCGATGAAATCGCGGATGTAATTGGTGAAGTCGCCGTCATAGACGGAGAACATGCAGATATTGTCGCCGACTATGACAAAGCGGGCGAAATGCACGGTGCCGACATTGTCGAGGCCAGCATAGATCTCGTCCTTGTTGGCGGCAATCGCCAGCGCCGCCTTGGCGCGGCCGACCGCCGACTTGTCCTTCAGCGGCATGATCAGGTTCATCATGTGCTGCACATTGTCGCCCGGCTGCACCGAATAATGCGGGCCGCCCGCCTGCGGCTTCACCGGCGTGCGCCAGGCCCAAAACGGCACCAGGACATACGCTGCCACGAACTGCATGATGCGCGTGTTCGGAAGCTGGTCGACAAATCGCTCGAACCACTCGGCAAGCCCGGCCATTACTGCGCTCCATGTGAGAAGGGGCACGCCGTGCCGCCGCGCCGCTTGCGCGACTCCTCATAGGCGTCGCGGCGGGCCAGCAGGATCGGATCGTTGGACGGCTCGATGCCGTCGACCAGCCGCCATGGATTGAAGCTGATGTGCTCGGCTGCCGCCGCCTGATCCTCGGCGACCTTGGTCAAGGTCAGCGTGCCCATCACCACCCGCACGCGGTGGGCCGGCCACGGCACGGTGGGATCGTCGAACGCGTCGCCGCTCTCGCCGATGGTCATCATCAGAAGAAACCGCGCCGGCCATTGCTTGAGGCGCTCGCGGATCTCGGCTTGAAGATAATTGTCGACCGGCGGCAGGGTGGGATCGGTGTTGCGCACGCCCGCAACCGGCTTCCAGGCAAAGCGGACCGGGCGGCGCACCCCGTCCGGGTCCGTCACGATGAAGGTGTGGACGGCGTGATAGGCGGCGCGGCAATAGCTGACCGGCGCCCCGATCGACCCCGCCTGGAACACGGCGAGCTGGGCGACGGGATGCGCATTGGCATATTCCAGCGTGCCGGCATCGCCGCTTGCGGTTTGCCCGGGATGGGGATCGGGCAGCGGCGGCTTGAGCTGCAGCATGTCCAGGAGCTTCTGCCAGGGTGAAGCCTTCCTGACCGGCCGCTGCCGCGCCGCCGTGGTGAACGCGATGAACTCCTTCGTCGTCCGCACGAAGAAGCCGTTCAGCGTCATGGCGATCAGGTCGGTCGCTCCATTCTGTAAATGAAAGCGCGTCGCCATGCCGCGCACGTCGTTCCATCCGTCGTGCTGCACCGGACTGCCCGAGCCGTTGGAGAAGCGCACCGAAACCGGCACCCGCTGCCCGCCGAAATGCTCAGCGCGACAATAGCTTCGCGCCACATCTGAAGCTTCAAAATAACCTTCAACACCAACCCCGATGGTGTGGATCGGCCGCGTCCCCGGCTTGTGATCGGGAAAGTCGTCAATGATGGCCTGGACGAGATCGCTCGCCGAAGGGTCTGGCGCTGCGTTGTTTTGGGCTGTCGGATGTTGCGCGGCGGATGTTTGAGCAGAAGGTGTATCGTCCATGCCCCCTCCCCAGGACGGACGACCACCTCTTCAAGGCTTCGCCGCGTCCGTCTTCGTCCGATTGGCGGTCATGCGCCGCCACGCCTCTATGATGTACCTGCGCGCTTCCGTGGGGTCAAAGGTTGATCCACGTTCGGCTGCAGTTTCAAATGCAACATCTCCCAGGTTGTCCCTCGCTTTTGTGACGGCTTCGCGCGCCGCGCGGTCGAGTTTCAAGGGCGAAACCTTGAGCGCCCCGGCCAGCACGGCCAGTTGCTCATAGGCGCCGAGCGCCGCAAGGGGCAGCACCAGGGAGCGGATGGTGAGCCAGGTGTAGAACGTGGTGCCGTGGCTCGGCAGCTCCATCAGGGACTGGATATAGATGTCGAAGGCCTGTTCCGGCGGGGCATGCGCCGCCTTGAGGTCGGCAATCAGCTGCTTGACCCGCTGCGCGCCCAGATGGTTGCCCGCCATCTTGGCCCATTCGGCGGTGGTCTCGAACTCGTCGATTGCGACGTTGTAGTCCGCAGCAACGCCGCCGCGGGCATAATGGATGTAGCCCATCAGGGTCGGCGGCAGCACCGCCTGCCCCTGCCCTATCTCGCTGGCCTGGCGAACGGCTTCGGCTGCTCCGTCCGGATCGCCGGTGCGCGCTTTCAGGTTGGCGATCATGCAGAGCGACATCACCTCGCAAGGCACGTTGCCGGCCGCACGGGCCTCCGCGATCGCGGCCGTGAGGTTCTTGCCGCAGGCCTTGGGGTCGCCGGACCATTGCGCCATCTGGCCCAGCACGTGCGACAGCCATCCCTTGGCTGATTCCAGACCGGCGGCCTCCGCCGCGAGGCCCCGTGCAATGAAGGCGTTGGCCTTGGCCTGATCCCCCTCATCATGAAAGGCGTGTCCGGCCGCGGCCGCGAGCAGGATCGGCGCCTGCGAAAGCCTGTCGGCGGCGGGTCGCGCCATGATGCGCTCATACCAATTGCCGGTCTCGGCGCCGCGATGCCAATAGTTGAACAGGAACAGCGGCGCGGCGAGTTCGGCGGCGAGCTTGAGATCGCGCGCGAGGGCGCGGTCGAAGGCGGCGCGCAAATTCGGCATGTCGTCATAGATCGCGTTCGCCGCCTTGCTCTCATGCATGGTCGCGATCTGCTCGCCAAGCTTCTTCGCCCGCGCGGCATAGACCTCGGCATGCCGCATTTCCACGGTCTCGAGCAGCCCGGTCTCCTCGAGCTTCTCGCGGCCGAAGGCCTGCACCGTCTGCAGCATGCGCAGCCGCCGCAGGTTGGCGGTATCGCGGCCGAGCAGCGAGGTCTCGATCAATTCGTCGATCCCGCGCAGCACGTCGAACTCGCTTGCCATGTCGCCGGCGCAGATCGCAAGCAGCTGCTCCTCATGGAACGAGCCCGACAGCACCGACATGCGCTGCAAGACCTTGCGGCTGTTGGGATCGAGCAGATCGTAAGACCATTCGAGCGTGTTGCGCAGGGTGCGATGGCGGCCGACGCGGCGGCGGAAGCCGCCGGCTGCGAGGTCGAGCGGCTTGTTGATGCCGCTCTCGATGCTGTCGAGATTGCGCTGGCGCAGCTGCGCGGCGGCGATCTCGATCGCGAGCGGAATGCAATCGACGCCGGCACAGATCCGCGCGATCCTGGCGATGTCGTCGCCGTCAGGCTGGAAGCGGTGGTTGGCCAACCTGCCCCGCTCGATGAAGAGCCGCACCGGCGCCGACTGGCCGAAGCGATCCTGCGCGCGCGAATCGAGCGAGGTGACCTCGTACACCGCCTCGCCCTCGATGCCGAGCGTGCCCCGGCTGGTGTTGATCAGGAACACCTCGCCACAGGCCGAGCCGAGCTCGGTGACGGCGTCCGCGATCGGATCGAGCACATGCTCGCAATTGTCCATCACCAGCACCGCGCGCGCATCGTGCAGGCGCTCCAGCACCTGGATGCGCGGCTCCACGCCGGGCGATGGCGGGATCAAGAGCGCGTCCGCAATCGCCGGCCAGACGTCGCCGTCGCGCTCCAGCGCGGTCAGATCGACCAGCCAGGCGCCTCCCGCGAAGGACGGCTCGAGCGAGCGGGCAAACTCGATCGCAAGCCGCGTCTTGCCGATGCCGCCCGGGCCGACCAGGGTCAGTAGGCGCGATTCCAATGCGAGCGCGGCAAGCTCGTCGAGCTCACGCTCGCGGCCGAGGAACGAGGAGAGATTGGCCGGCAGGTTGCCGTTTGCCGTCTCGCGCTTGCCGCCGATCGGCGGAAAAGTGTTGGGCAGGTCGGCCGCGGTGACCTGGTGGACACGGATCGGCTCGATGCCCTTGAAATGATGCTCGCCCAGATCAGCCAGCTGGAACGGCGTCTGCAAAAGGTCGCTCGCCAGACGCTGCACCGTTGCGTCCGAGATCAGGATCTGGTCGGCATTGGCGGCGCTCTGCAGCCGCGTCGCGGTCGGCAGCGCCGGGCCGAAGAAGTCGGTTTCGCCGCGCGCGCGCGTGAGCCCGGTGTGGATGCCGAAGCGAACCTGCAGCCGCCCGGTCGGCCCCCAGTTGACATGGCGCATCTCGCGCTGCGCCTCGATGGCCGCGAGCACCGCATCGAGTGGACGGTCGAACGAGGCGAGCACGCCATCACCGGTGCTTCGGAAGGGATTGCCGGCATGGCGCCGGATCGCGGCATTCAGGATCTGGTCGTGCAGATCCATTGCCGCCATCATGTCGTTGGGATAGCGGCGCGTCAGCGCAGTCGAGCCGACGATATCGGTGGTGAGAATGGTTCGTTCGCGGTTGTCGGACGAAAAATCCGTTGGCGTGGCCTGGCTCATGGATAGGCGTTCAACGAACTGGTCCCGATTTCCCCCTGCTCTCTCAATCGAGTTCACCATGGGACCGCATGACCGGACCGAGTTCCGGCCGGTGGCGCCACCCCTGAATACGCCCGAGAGAAGCGCTATCGAGTCTAGGTGAGATGAACGGGCTCCGCAATGTGCGCACCGAGGCCAAGTGCCCTTCCCTGGGGACATGCCCGCGACCCAGGCCCCGAACTGCGGCTCTCACGGCCTTGTGTTCCCCGTCGGCGGTAACGGGCGGCCCGGAACACACGAACCTCCAATGCAGAGAAAATTTGTCTCAACAAGACGCCTCGGAGGGCATCATGTTCTATCGTCACCTTGCCGCATTGGCCGTTCTGGGCCTAACCGCCTCTGCCGCCAGCGCGGCCGAGCGGCCCGTCGTGGTCGAACTCTTCACGTCCCAAGGCTGCTCGTCCTGCCCGCCCGCCAACGCCTATCTCAATGAGCTGGCGCGGAGCCGCGCCGACGTGCTGCCACTCGCGTTCCACGTCACCTATTGGGACCGGCTCGGCTGGAAGGACCCGTTCTCGCTTGCCGAGGCGACCTCCCGCCAGGACGTTTACGGCCATCGCTTCGGCGACGGTTCCTACACGCCGGAGATCGTGGTCGACGGCGCGTCCAGCCATGTCGGCTCGCACCGGGAGGATGTCGGCGCGGCGATCGACGCTGCGAAGCGGCGGAGCACGACTGCAGCAAGCTTGCACGTGGCCAAGGCCGCGGATGGCGTCTCAATCGACGTCGGCGCCGGCGAGGGCCGCGGCAGGCTGCTCCTGATCGGCTTCGATCACGACCACACCACCCCGATTCGCCGCGGCGAGAATGGCGGACGGACGCTCGATGAAGCCAATGTGGTGCGCTCCGTCCGCAGCATCGCCGACTGGCGGGGATCGCCGCTGACCTTGCGCGAGAAATTCCCCGAAGGCGAGGATGTCGCGGTCATCCTGGAGGCGCCGGACGGACGCATCGTCGGTGCGGCACGGCTGTCAGGCAGCTAAAACAGGGAAGCGGATTCAATTTCCCTGCTAACAGGCAAAACTACAGGGAAATTGTCGCCCGCACGCTCACCAAGTGGCAGAACGGCAGGAGAATTCGCGCGATTTCAACACCTCCTTCAAGTCATCACGGACTGATCAATTAACGAAAGAGGGAAAGCCTTCATGGCAACAGGGACTTTTGCAGCTCCCCTGAACTCCGGGAGCGGGCTGCCTCTCGAGGAGAGCATAGCCTATTCGGCGCTTCGCTCCTATCTATGGATAAGGAGAGCGCCCCATGTATCGTCCGGCAAGGCCCCTCGAAGAGCTCGCGATAGACCTGCTGCTCCAGTCGCTTGGTGAACATCGATATAATCGCTCGGCGCAGGAGTATGCTCACCTCTGTTCGCTGATTCCTCGACTCAAGCAGGCCCACTACCTCGTGAATCAACGGCTTCGCGACCTTGATGTGGCAGGCATACGACCGTGTGAGATATGCTATTTCAAGCCGGGCGATCTCATGCCGCATTACGCGCCCTTCCCGACCTCGATTTCCATTGAGACGCTTCGCAACGGGCTGATCGCCGTGGGATTCAGAATCCCAAAGCGAAGGGCCTCGGCACGATCTTCTTGTTCTGTTTAACTTTTTAATTCAGTTTACCGCCCGCGCCGGTCGTGGTGCATATGTATGGCTCCCTTTTCACAAGGAGCAGCAACATGACGGCTCGATCCATACCAACCACGGTCCGTTGCCCCAACAAGCGCAGCGAAAAATCTATCGTGGCCTGTAGGGAATTGGGGAGGGCAAGATGACCCTCCGCAATGAGTTGCGGGCGCACCACGCTCGCACGCCTGCCAAGCGACCTGACGTTGGCTACGGCCGCCCACCCGTCGAACACCGATTCAAACCTGGCCGATCCGGCAACCCGCGCGGCCGCCCAAAGGGGGCGAAAAACGAAGCGACGATCATCGCCGAGCTTCTGAGCCGGAGATTCGAGGTTCGCCAGGACGGCAAGGTACGGACCATGAGTCTGCTCGAAGCCATTTTGCTCCGATTCGCCGAGGACGCCCTCTTGGGCAACCCGAAGTTCGCGGCTTTTCTGCTCAACCGCAAGATGCTCGCGGAGTCGTCCGAACCGCCAGCAATCGCCGTGCCCGATAGCAACGACAAGAAGGTCTTGGAATTTTACGCCCGAGAACTGGAGGAGCAATTTAAGCGAGGAGACGGCAAATGATCGACCAGGACCTCGCGCTCGCAGACACAATCCTGCGCCAGGATTTCGTAACTTTCCTCTATCGGTGTTTTCTCGATCTCAATCCTGGCGCCCGCTTCCTTCCGAACTGGCACATCAAGGCGATCGCTTACCAGCTTGATCGGGTTCGACGCGGCGAGCTCACCCGCCTTATCATCAACCTGCCGCCACGTTATCTCAAATCGATCATGATCTCGGTCGCGCTCCCGGCATTTTTATTGGGCCATGAGCCGTGGCGTCGCATCATCGCGATCAGCTATGGGGATCAGCTCTCGAGCAAGCATGCAAGTGACTTTCGCGCTATCGTGCATTCGCCGTGGTACCAGCGAGCATTTCCAAAAATGCAGATTGAGCGCAGCACCGAAAGTGAGGTGACCACGACCGAGCGTGGGTTTCGCAAGGCGACCTCCGTTGCCGGGACATTGACAGGACTCGGGGGCGACCTGATCATCGTCGATGACCCGCAGAAGCCCGCCGATGCGCAGTCCGATGCACGCCGCGGCAGCCTCAATCAATGGGTGACAAATACCCTGCTCTCGCGCCTCGACAACAAGCAGACCGGCGCGGTCATTGTCGTCATGCAGCGCGTCCACATCGACGACCTGTGCGGATTTCTCGCCGCCGCGTCGAACGATTGGCAGGTGCTGAGCTTGCCTGCGATCGCCGAGCTGGAGGAACAAGTCCCGATCGGCCCAAATGAGAGCTACAATCGCGCTGTCGGCGAGGCGCTGCATCCGGCACACGAATCGCTCGATACACTGCAGAGGCTGCGGGAGAGCCTCGGTCCCGACACGTTCTTCGCACAATATCTTCAAAAGCCCGTTCCGGCCGGCGGCACCATGATCAAGCGAACTTGGCTGCGGTACTACGACCAACCGCCGGCGCGCATTCCGGGCAGCCGGGTGATCCAGAGCTGGGATGTGGCCGCCAAGGACGGCGCCAAGAATGACTGGTCGGTCTGCACGACCTGGCTGGTTGCCGACGGCAATTACTATCTTCTCGATGTCGTCCGAGATCGATTCGAATATCCGCTCCTCAAGGATACGGCGATCGAGCTCGCCCGTCGTTTCCAGCCCTACCAGATCCTGATCGAAGATGCATCGACCGGCACTGCTCTGGCGCAGGAGTTCCGGAGGAGGGGCGATTTTGTCGTCAATCTGGTCAAGGTCCAGCGCGACAAAATTGGCCGCCTTTACGTGCAACAGGGCAAATTCGCCGCCGGTCGGGTGTGGTTTCCAACCGCCGCTCCGTTCCTGGCGGAGCTTGAGTCGGAATTGCTGGGCTTCCCGCACGGCCGCCATGATGACCAGGTGGACAGTCTCTCCCAAGCGCTGGCGTTCGAAGCTACGAGTTTCGATTCGACCTGGAATTGGGTCTGATGATTGCCCGGACGTGAGCCCCCCGCGCAGTCCAGGGGGCTCCCGGGGCTTAAGTCGCTCGTGGTAGGGAATCAGTAACGGGCCGCGACCGGTGCTCCCCAGCCGCCGAAGCGGTAGTTAAAGCGTACGGTGACCATGTCCACGTCCTGGCTGATCCGGTCGTTGAGTACGGCCGCAAGGCGCGGATCGACGACGGAGAACGAGTTGTTGTTGTGGCCCATGAACAGATGGTCGTATTCAACACCGACCGACCAGCCCGGGCTGAAGCCGTATTCGAAGCCGACGCCCACTGTGCCTCCCCAGCGCGTGCTATCTGCTGAGACCAGACCGACCCCGGTGGTGTTGTCGAATATGGTAAGGCGATTGCCGGTAACAGCTGCGCCGCCCTTGAAGTACAGCAGGGCCGCGTTCCACGCCCAGCCCAGTTGGCCAGTGATTAGGCCGATGCCGTCGGTTTTTGCTGTGGTCGAGAGCGTCGGATTGAACAGACTGACGCGCGTGTTTTTGAGGTCGGCCCAATCGCCCTGACCTTCCACACCGACCACAAACTGGTTGAATTGCCAACGATAGCCGATCTGGCCGCCGACAACCCCTCCGGACCGATCACCGCAACCGCTCGCGAATGTCCCGAGAGCCGTGATGAAATCGACGCAACTATGGCTCTGTGCCCAGCCGCCGTTGGCCCCGATGTAGAAACCGGTCCAGTCATAAACCGCAACGACCGGCGCGGGAGGCGCTTTGACATAGGGTTTCGCCGCCAGGTCCGCCGCTGAGGCGGGAGCGGCCACACTGAATGCGGCGAAGCCCATGGCTGCCGCGAACCAAAATTTCCTCATTCGTGATCTCCATCCCTGTCGCGTCCAAAAAAATCCGGCCGCGACCGCCAAAAAATGATGCAAACGCTCAATTCCAACGCGATTTGTACCTCGTTTGGTCCTGAAATACTGTGCCCCGCTTGCAACGGTGGGATTTTCAACTGTGGCGAGAGCGAGACATCACGGGAAGCGATTTTGACGCTTTCTGCGTCATCCCACCTCTGGCCCATCGGGTCATTTCGCGGCTGCGGCGCGACCGATCGGATTCGGGGCAAAGCGGACGCTAGGTTCCTTGCGTCGGAAATCGGTCGCTGGTTTAGCTCAGCTCACGACCCGATACTTCCTTGCTCTCTTCTGGCGGCTCCCGGCACCCCATCGCTCCAGATACAGCGCCTAGATGCTCCCGATCAGCTCCAACCATCGTCGGCCGTTGCTCGACGCGAGCAGCAACGCCCACATTGTCGCGCGCAACGCGGGCACAAAGCTGGAGAGTTGAATCGACTTCGGCGCGGAATGTCATCGCTTGGCAATATGAGAAAGGATACGGGCGCTTCTCGTTTTTGCCGCCCTCGACGGCCGTGCGCGTGACTAGCTTATTTCTCCGGATGCACACGCCAGATCTGGGAGCATGGCGCGAAGTTGCCAACTCACTGCGCGCCTTTGCTGACATCCCCTAGGCTGAGATCGAGCTGACCGTAGCCTTGGTCTGGCCCGATGCACGGTCAGCAAGTACGTGAACTGAGCCCCCCGCGCCGGCCTGACGTCCGGCTCGAGAACCGCCCGTTTCCGCCGCCTTCCGATCGGTCCAGCGACGAGCGTCCGCATCCGGACTGGACGCTTGTGCATCGCGAGCTGATCAGCCCGCCTCTGTTCCGATAACACGCTGGTCGCTCGCCTGATGGAAGCCGTCTATATGGAAACGGGGCCCTTCCCGACCGGCGCCGTCGATACAACGGCGCGTTGCGACATGCCGACGCTGTAGTGCAGGCATAGAACTTCGCGAATGTGGCGCGTGCAGTTTCTCTCCGTCGGCATCTCGATCCTCCGCGGTTGGGCAAAAGACCGAGCTACCCCGGTGGCAGACTGTCAGCGATGCGCACCTCTTGGTTGTGCCCGATTACGATCGCTGGAAATAGCGATCACGAACTCTGGAATGGGTGATCACGACGGCCTGAAATCGGTGATCACGATCGGCTGGACCACTCAGCCAATCCTCTATCTTGTTCGAAATTGGCTCTCAGGCAACTAGCCGACTCCGCGACGAGGAGAGTGCATCTCGAATGTCTCTACGACCATTCGCGGCTGAGCGGACCATCGATATTCTAGCCTCTGATACATGAACGACAGTGCCTAGGTCGCGGTCAAGAAGGCAACAACGATGGTACATCTTCTTCATGACTCCAATCATTCAGCGTCGTCGTGGCGCAGTGGGCGGCGCTGATCGCAGCTGGTCTGTTACTCGGAAAAACATGGTCTGAAACATTCGGTATCTGGTGCGCCACTCTACTGCAAGATGCCAATCGTAGACGTGGCACCAACCCGATTCGATGCCCCTCAGCCGCGTCGACCCGTGTGAAAACTTCGGCACGGTGAGGCTCAACTCCCCTGCCAAGAATGCACCCTCCAAGCTGTCGTTCATGCTCGGCACAAAAGAAAAACCCCCGGCAGTTGCCTGCCGGGGGCTCGTTGAGATCCTCCGTCAGGAGGCCTCGGTCAGAAGTTGCGCTGAACGCGGGTCAAGAGCTGCACGTTGTCCTGATT
Source organism: Bradyrhizobium sp. (assembly GCF_035652035.1). GTDB lineage: Bacteria > Pseudomonadota > Alphaproteobacteria > Rhizobiales > Xanthobacteraceae > Bradyrhizobium. The sequence goes on along the minus strand of NZ_DASREO010000027.1, from coordinate 1,498 downwards.
CCTGAACTCGTAAACGGCCGTCGGCTTGCCGACTGATGCGAAGCTGGTGAGAGCCGTGCCGGTCATGTTCTGGTCGATGTGGCTCCAGGTCACGTCGGCCGAGAAGGTCAGGTTCTTGACAGGAGTCCAGCGGGTGATGAAGCCGAGCTGTGCGATGTCGTAGTTCGGATTGCAGCCCGTGATCGTACCGCCGGGCGCAGCCAAGGCCGAGAGGCCAAGAGCGGGGAGGCCCAGCGACGTGCTGTTGCAGATGAGGGCCGAAGCCGTGCTGCCGTAGTGAACGGAAGCGAACGCACCGTACAAGCTGGAACTCCAGTAGGGATCCCAGTTGTGGTTGAACGCACCGCGCATACCCCAGGTCTGGATCGTCTGCTGCGAAGTGCCCGCAGCGAACACCGTGTCGGGAGCGATACCCAACGCGACGCTCTGATAGGCCCCAAGCAAGCTGGTGCTGCCAAAGATGGTGGTCGCACCGTACTGGGAAGCCAGATCCTGGATGTTGTAGCGGGTCGCACCATCCGTATACACGCCCGACACGTTGATCGTGTCGCCCGGGCCCGTCGGGATGTTCTTGATGGTCAAGCCAGCCTGAACCGCAAAGCCCCACTTGTCAGAGGGATGTCCGGTGAGCTCGTTCGCGCCGTAATAAGCGGCGTGGTTGTCATGCGCTGCGGCCGAAAACTTGAACAGACCCCAGGCCTGGTCCACCGTGACCGTGCCGATGATGTCGGGAGCCGCGGTACCACCATAGTTACTGGCACCGAAAGCGCCGCCGGCGCTCAGGTTGTTCACGCCAGCCTGGTAATAAGCGGTCGGATCCTGCAGCGAGATCGCCGCATAGACGCCGTTGCCGAACTGAGCGGTATAGGTCAACTGATCGACACCAGTGACGTCGCCGCCGCCGCCAACGAGACCGTCGAAGTTGTTGCCCGGATAGTTGGTCCAGGGCATGCTGAACTCCGAGATCGCCTTACCGATGGTGAACCCGGCGAACTGGATGTACGCGTAGTAGACGCCGAGGGTGCCGCCTGCGACAGCGCCCGAGTTAGCGTTGTTCGGCGCTGACACGCCTCCAATCGACGAGTAAACCGTCGAGCCAGCCGCTGCTCCCGGTGAGTAGCTGTCCGTCGTCCAGCTCAGCGTGAACTCGGCGAAGGTACGAACCACACCGTATTCGGTTGCGGTGCGCGTATCGACGCTCAGGTCTTGACGAGCGCGAGTGGTGAAATAGTTCGTGAACCGATTCCGCGCGCCAGCCTGACCCGCGAAATCGCCGGTCGCATCCGAGTTTGCGTTGAAGACAACGTCGGCGCGCAGATAGCCGCCGAGCTTGATGCACGTATCGGTGCCCGGGATGTACCAGAATCCGGCACCATACAGGGAGCAAACCTTCACGTATTCGACCGCTTTGGCCTTGACGGGAAGGTCGGCTGCCTGTGCCCCGCTCATGACGACGAGACCCGCCGCTGAGCCGAGCATAAGGCTCTTAACCAACTTC
>NZ_DASREO010000026.1:0-83742 GCF_035652035.1 Bradyrhizobium sp. | reverse complement strand
ACCCAGGCCACCAGCTCCTTGCGCAGCTCTTCCGTCGGATCGGTGCCGGCCATCAAGGTCACATAGGCATAGATGCCCTGGCCTTTGATGTCGTGGGGATAGCCGACCACGGCTGCCTCCGACACCAGCGCATGCGCCACCAGCGCGCTTTCGACCTCGGCCGTGCCCATGCGATGGCCGGAGACGTTGATCACGTCGTCGACGCGGCCGGTGATCCAGTAATAGCCGTCGGCATCGCGCCGGCAGCCGTCGCCGGTGAAGTATTTGCCCTTGTAGGTCGAGAAATAGGTCTGCTCAAAGCGGGCGTGATCGCCATAGACGGTGCGCATCTGGCCCGGCCAGGAGCGGGCGATGCAGAGATTGCCTGATGTCTCGCCCTCTAGCGTCTTGCCGTCGGCGTCAACGATCTCCGGCACCACACCGAAGAACGGCTGCGTCGCCGAGCCCGGTTTCAGCCTGGTCGCGCCCGGCAGCGGCGTGATCAGAATGCCGCCGGTTTCGGTCTGCCACCAGGTGTCGACGATCGGGCAGCGCTCGTCGCCGACCACGCGGTGATACCACTCCCAGGCCTCCGGATTGATCGGCTCGCCGACCGAGCCGAGCAGCCGCAAGCTGGCGCGCGAGGTCTTCTTCACCGGCTCGTCGCCGCCCTGCATCAGCGCGCGGATTGCGGTCGGTGCGGTGTAGAAGGTGTTGACCTTGTGCTTGTCGATGACATTCCAGAATCTGGAATTGTCGGGATAGTTCGGTACGCCCTCGAACATCAGCGTGGTCGCGCCATTGGCGAGCGGGCCGTAGACGATATAGCTGTGCCCGGTGACCCAGCCGACGTCGGCGGTGCACCAGTAGATGTCGCCGTCGTGATAGTCGAACACGTATTGATGGGTCATCGCGGCGAACAGGAGATAGCCGCCGGTGGTGTGCAGCACGCCCTTGGGCTGGCCGGTCGAGCCCGACGTATAGAGAATGAACAGCGGATCCTCGGCATGCATATGCTCGACCGGGCACTCCGTCGTCACCATGCTGGCTGCGTCGTGGTACCAGAGGTCGCGCGACGGCTTCATGTCGACCTTGCCGCCGGTGCGCTTGACCACCACGACCCAGTCGACGCCGTCGGTCTTGGCGAGTGCGGCATCGACATTGGCCTTCAGCGGCACCTTCTTGCCGCCACGCAGGCCTTCGTCGGCGGTGATGATCACCTTGGACTTGGCGTCGTTGATGCGCTGCGCGAGGCTGTCGGGCGAGAAACCCGCAAACACCACCGAGTGGATGGCGCCGATCCGCGCGCAGGCCAGCATGGCGTAGGCCGCCTCCGGAATCATCGGCAGGTAGATGGTGACGCGGTCACCCTTCTTGACGTTGCGGGTGCGCAGGATATTGGCCATCCGGCACACTTCGTCATGCAGTTCCTTGTAGGTGATGTGCTTCGACTGTGAGGGATCGTCACCCTCCCAGATGATGGCGGTCTGGTTGGCGCGGGTGTGGAGGTGGCGGTCGATGCAGTTGGCGGCCGCATTGAGCACGCCGTCCTCAAACCATTTGATGGAGATATTGCCCGGTGCAAACGACCAGTTGCTGATCTTGTGCGGGGTCTTCATCCAGTCCAGGCGCTTGGCTTGCTCGGCCCAGAAGCCGTCGGGGTCCGAGAGCGAGCGTGCGTACATTTCCTTGTATTTGCCCTGGTCGACCCAGGCCCGTTTCGACCACTCGGCCGGCACGTCGTAAACTGACTCTTCAATGCCCAATGCCACGGCTCACTCCTAAGACTGATCGTGTTTCAGTCCAGACCCCGATTCCAAGAAGGTCGTCACGATATTAATCTGATCCGGCGCCATCAGCGGCGGCACGTGCCCACAATTGTCGAACTGAAAGACTTCCGCTTGCCGGTTGCGCTTCCTCATCTCAAGCATCAAAGCGCGCGACAACAGATCTGAACTCGCCCCACGCAGCACCAATATTGGCACGCTGATCGCCTCCCAATATTTCCATAGGTCCAGCGCCGGGTAGTACCATGGCAGCTTGAAACCTTTTGCGATGGCGGGGTCGCAGAGCACAGCGTGTTGCCTACGTTCCGCGTCGCTACGAAGGCTGTGGACTGTCAGATGACGCCAATGCGCGTCGGACAGATAACCGTAGGGCGCCAGCACTTTGCGAAAGTACGTTTCGCCCTCCTCCAAGGTGGAGAACGATGACGGCATATTGCCAATATACTGGCCGATCCGCTGAAGTCCCGTGGAGGTGACATAGGGTCCAATATCGTTGATCACGAGCTTGCGGACGACACCACCCGAAAACCCAGCCATCACCATGCCGACCAGGCCGCCGAGCGAGGTCCCGACCCAATCGACTTCCTGAATGCCCAGACGCGCAATCAGCGCATTCATATCGGCGCAGTATTGCGGGAGGGAATAGTGATCCGGTTCACGGAGCCATCCGCTGCGACCTCTCCCCGGGAGATCGGGACAGATCACGCGACGGCCTTTCGCCGCGAGCTCGGCCGCTAGGTAGTCAAAATCCCTACCCTGCCGAGTCAAACCATGCAGGCAGATCACAGGCCGCGGATCGTCGAGCGGCCCCCAATCGACGTAAGCGATCTTGTGAAACCCGGACGGGGAGAGCCCGAGCAGCACGTCCTCGCGGTCGGGCTGCAGGGGTCCTGGGACGCGGGCCGCATTTCCTGAAATCAGATTTTTCGGTCTCATCGGGGGCTCTGTCAGACAGCCGATTTCGAACGACACGCAGCTCTTTGCTGCTGCATTTGGAGAAGGGCCGAGATGCTGCTCTCAGGACTTCCAGCTCTTGCGCATTTCCTCGAAGTTATCCGCCATTCGTTGCTTGACTTGCTCGAATGCATCCTTATTGGACTTCGAAGTCATCTCCGCGAGTTCTCGAGCGCTCGTCAAAGCTGCCTCAAACGATTTTGTCGCGAGCGCGCGCTGCTGCTCGGCGGAGAGCTTCATGTCCTTCAGCATCGAGGCAAGATGCTCGGAACCGGCACGCATGATCTCGAGCTGCCGTTGCGAAAACTCGGTCGCTGTCTCGTTGGACAGCTGTGCCGCCCTTGACATCGCCTCGATGGTCTTGCGCTGGCTCTCGACAAGAGCCGGAACGTCGAGATCGGGCAACCTGAAACTCTGGGCAAGCTTCTCCATCTGTTCCTTGAAGGCTTGAGAAAGCTTTTCGGCATCGAAAGACATCGTCTTCTCCATCGTTTACCAAAATCACTGAGCGGCAAATGCCTGGGACCGCGCAAAGCTTTGTGCTTCCGCCTGAGTTTCGAATATGTGCGGAGCCACCTGGCGCTCGGCGAGGCCTTCTCCGAGCTTCAACCGCATGAAGGCGCTGGTCGTATAGCGGGACGCGGAGCTGTAGTAACGTTTTTCAAGGTAGGCGATCATCGAAAAGTAAGTATCGCTCACGAGCGGCTCGAGATAGAAACCATCGTAATTTGCGATCAGCGCCACTGGCTTTCCGACCCCACGGCAGACTTTTTCGACCTCGCGCCGAACGAGGTCGACATCTTCGATTGTCTTGACGTCGAAACCCTCGAAGTTCACGAACAATATATTGCGCTCGGCGTCGTAGCTGAGGCGGTCCGCGAGGCTGCGGCCAAGGAGCGCATGATCCAGCCCCATGGGTTGGTCGCGGAAGATGCGGGGATCCATCGGCCGAACATTGCGGATCAGCGGCCTGAAATCCATCTGAGAAAGAACGTCGCGCTCGATCTCGACGCCTGGTGCAATTTCGATTAGTTCGAGTCCTGCCGCCGTTCGTTGCATAACGCACCGCTCGGTTACATAGAACACAGCTTGGCCCGTTTCGGCTGCATAATCTCCGCTGAAGGTGACCTGCTCCACATTGGCGAGGAATTTTCGCGCCGTGCCTTCGCGCAGGATGTGCACGGCGCCATCCTCGACCGCGATCTTCAGACCGCCGCTTGTGAATGTCCCGGCGAAAACAATCTTCTTTGCGCGCTGCGAGATGTTGATAAAGCCGCCAGCTCCGGCAAGCCGATGTGAGAATCGGCTGACATTCACATTGCCGGCTGCGTCCGCCTGCGCCATTCCGAGACACGCCAGGTCGAGTCCGCCGCCGTCGTAAAAATCGAACTGCTGGTTCTGATGAATCACCGCATCCGGATTGAGCGCAGTGCCGAAATTGAGCCCACCCTGCGGCATGCCTCCGATGATACCCGGCTCCGCCGTGAGCGTCAGGTATTTGAGCATATGCTCCTCGGCGGCCACAGCGGCAACGCCTTCTGGCATGCCGATCCCGAGGTTGACGACGCCGCCGGGAGGCAGTTCGAACGCGCAGCGGCGTGCGATGATCTTCCTTTCATCCAGCCCAAGCGGCTCGATCCGGTCCATCGGCACGCGCTGCCGGCCTGAAAAGGCGTGGTTATAGGACGTGCCATAGGTTTGCGGATGATTTTCCGCATCTGCGACAACGACGCAATCAACCAGGATGCCCGGGATCTGCACTTCGCGCGGATTGAGCGTATTGGCGGCAGCTATGCGCTCGACTTGCACGATGACAAAGCCGCGTGAGTTCTTGGCCGCCATCGCCATGGCAAGGTTGTCAAGGGTCAGCGCTTCGCGCTCCATGGTGATGTTGCCGGCGGGATCCGCGGTCGTGCCGCGCAAAATCGCGACATTGATCGGGAATGCCTTGTAGCGCAACCATTCCTCACCATCGATCTGCAGGAGCTCGACCAGATCTTCGGTTGTCTTCTCGTTGAGCTTGCCGCCTTCCAGCCGCGGATCGACGAAAGTTCGCAAACCCACCTTGGAAATGGTTCCGGGTCCGCGCGCGGCGATGCTGCGATAGAGATGTGAAATGCAACCGAGCGGCAAATTATAAGCCTCGATGCGATTGGCCAGGGCCAGCTCGCCGAGCTTCGGTACCAGCGCCCAGTGCCCGCCGACCACCCGCTTGACCAGACCGTCATGCGCAAGCCGGTTAAGGCCCCGCTCCCTGGAGTCGCCGGGAGCAGCGGCAAACAGCAAGGTCAGTTCAGACGGATGCCGGGTTTCGCGATAGCGTTTCTCGAGCGCAATCAGAAGCTCGTCCGGCGTACCGACACCGACAAATCCGGACGTGCAGACAGTGTCGCGATCGCGGACGATGGCAACCGCTTCATCGGCGGAGACGATCTTGTTCTTCATCGCCTCACCTCAATCCCTTTCCATCAACCATTTCGCTATACTCTTGCTCAAACGACCCTGCGACTTGCTGGACACGAACAAGCCAACATGGCCGCCAGGCAGAGGAATTTCAGTGTAGTCGTGGGTCCCAATCAGGGGACCGAGCGCCTTTGAGCAAGTCGGCGGAATGATGTGGTCATCCAGCGCGTAGACATTCAAGGTCGGCGCCGTGATGGCGTGGAGATCGACCTTCCGGCCGGACAACGCGAAAGCCCCCTTTGCCAGCCTATTGTTCTGATAGAGATCCTTCAGCCATTGCTTGGCAGCTTCGCCGGGATGGTGAGGCCGATCGGCCAGCCATTTCTCCATGCGCAGGAAATTCATCCACTTCGCCTCGTCGTCGGCAACGTCAATGAGATCGATGTTGTATTTGGTCAGCGAACGCATCGGTGTCATCATCGAGAATACCGAGCTCATGAACTCGCCTGGCAGCACGCCGTAGGCGTCGACAAGATTGTCGACGTCGGCGCTTCGGAGACTCCGTGTCCAGATATTCAGGAACCCATGATGTTCGGCCGGGTCCTCACTGTCGGCATGGAAGTCGATCGGTGTGATGGTCAAGACCAGGTTTTTGACTTTGTCGGGGTGCAGGGCCGCATAACAGGTCGTGAACACACCGCCTTCGCAAATGCCGAGCAGAGTTACCCGATCATGACCAGTCTCCCGGCAAATGCGCTCGACGGCCGCATGGATGTAGTCATCGACATAGTCATCGATTTTGAGCCAGCGCTCCGTGCGGCCTGGCCTGCCCCAATCGATCAGCCAGAGATCGAGCCCCTCCGAAAGCAGACTGCGGATCAACGATCGATCGGGCTGAAGATCGGCCATCGTGTAGCGGCCTATCAGACCATAGGCCACCAGGACCGGTACCTTGACGGAATTGGCTGCGATCGGCTCGTAGCGAAACAGCTCGACTTTGTCGCGACGCATGACGAGCTGCTTTGGAGTGGCGCCGACATCGACATCCTCGTCCTTGATCTTGACGAGACTCTCGGCTGCCTTTCCCAACTTGGCCGCAGCATCCGCGAAATCGCGGATCATCCGTGCTGCCGGACTATCATCACTCATCGCGGCTCTCGTTTTTTCCAGTCGGTCCAGACCCGTCCTGCGCGCCGCGGGCAAGCGCACGCACCTCGCGGCGCAGCTCCGTCAACTGCCGGGTCACTTCGTCGAATTCGCTTTGCGTTGGGACGCTGAACAGCGCCGACACCGTTTCGCTGAGCTCAGTCTGGGATTTTCGGAACTCGATGCCTGCGTGAAGCAATTCTCGCTGGGCATGCAGAAATTGCTCTGATCGTTGATGATGGACCAGCTCTTCATTGGCAAAGGCACTCCAGGCGGCAAACTCCTCGCGCCAGCTCCGTGACTTGGCCTTGCCTTCTTGCCGTGGCGCGGCCTCGTTATAGCGCTCGAGCGCACGCATCCACGGCTTTGAGGCAACTGCGTTATAGGCGACCAATTTCTGTCGCATCCGACTCCAGGCAACGAATGCATTCATCAGCTTGCGGTCGATGTCCCAGACATCGGCCAGCTTCGGTCCTTGCGCAAGCCGCTCGATGGCGTCGCCCAGCTCATCGCCGAAGCCTGACCTCTTTTCCGCCGCGCGCGCGACGATGAACGGCAGCACCGACTTCGACCATGCTTCCCCCAGGTCAGTCGAGAAGTCCGCGACTTTTCGCCAGTTCTCGCTCCACTGAGCCATGGCGTCGGCTATCGCATCGGTGTTCTTGCTTTCTTCCATCGCGACCTACTCGGCAGCAGCCACCCTGTTTCCATATGCCTCCGTGTAGATCGCAAGCGCGTCGTCGTAGTGCACTTCGCGGGGATTGTTGACGAGCAGCCGCGTTTGCTTCATCGCGTCCTCGGCAAGCTTCTTCAGGTCGCCTGCACCGATGCCGACGTCGGCGAGTGACGGCGGCACCTTGCAGTCGCGGCAAATCGCGGCCATCGCATCGACGAATAGCCGTGCTTGCTGAGCGACAGTAAGCCCCACGGTGCGGGGATCGACGATCGGCGCCAATTCGGCATAAAGCGGCTCGGCCTCGGGCAGGTTGAAGCGCAGCACTTGCGACAGCACCAGCGCATTCGACAACCCGTGCGGGACGTGGAAGATCGCCCCGATCGGATAGGCCAGCGCATGGACAGCGGCAACCGGGGCATTGGCAAACGCCATGCCGGCAAGCATCGAGCCAAGCAGCATCTGCGAACGCGCTTCGAGGTCGCGTCCATTCTCGCAGACCTTTCGCACATTGGCCGACAGCAGCGCGAGGGCCTGGCGCGCCAATTGGTCCGACATGGGATTCTTCTTGTGCTTGCTGGTATAGGCCTCGATCGCGTGCACCATGGCGTCGATTCCGGTCGCCGCCGTGACGGGCGCGGGCAGGCCCAACGTCAGTTCAGGATCGAGAATGGCCCAATCCGGAATCAGCACCGGAGAGACCACACCTTTCTTTTCGGTTGTCGGCGTGGTCACGATCGAGATCGGCGTCACCTCCGAGCCGGTGCCCGCCGTGGTCGGCGCAAGCAAAAGCGGCAGACGTTTACCTTTCGCGAGGCCGACGCCGTAAATGTCGTCGAGCCGCTCGGGTGTCTTCGCGAGATAAGCGACGAGCTTGGCCGTGTCGAGCGCGCTGCCGCCCCCGATCGACAGCACGAGATCAATCTCGCTGGCGCGGCAGACGTCGACAGCCGCTTCGATGACATGCGAGGGTGGATCGGCAACGACATCCTCGAAAATACTGACTTCGATTTTCGCTGCCGCGAGCGATGCCTCGGCATCTCTTGTCAGTCCGGCCGCACGTACCCCCTTGTCCGTGACCAGCATGACGCGGCGCGCATCAAAGCGCGCGGCAAGCTCACCCATCTTGCCGCAGGCTCCGGGCTCGAACAGAATGTTCGACGGCGCCTGAAAGGTGAAATTTCCGACCATCCTTCTCTCCTTCTCCTTCGCCGAACGCGACCGGCTTGACACTGGTCCTGCGCCGGGCAACGAGCCGTGCCGCTAGGCGTGCTCTTTACCCAGCTTGCGATTGCGAAGTTCCTCGACGAGCACGCGCGTATTTTCGGAGTAATCGATCGCGACATCGACCAGATGGACACCGCCGCCCTTGAAGGCGGCTTCCAGCGTCGGCAGCAGGGCGTCGACGGACGTGACCTTGGATCCTTTGGCACCGTAGGCCTCCGCATAGCGGACGAAGTCAGGGTTGCCGAATGTGAGGCCGAAATCCGGGAAGCTGTCGACCGCCTGTTTCCAGCGAATCATTCCGTAAGCACCGTCATTGAGGATCAGCACGACGAGATTGAGCTTGAGCCGCACTGCAGTCTCCAGCTCCTGGCTGTTCATCATGAACCCGCCGTCACCGCAGACCGCCATAACCCGACGCTCGGGATAGAGCATTGCCGCCATCATCGCCGACGGCAGCCCGGCGCCCATGGTCGCAAGCGCGTTGTCGAGCAGCAGCGTGTTGGCCACATAGGTTCGGTAGTTGCGTGCGAACCATATTTTGTACATGCCATTGTCGAGCGCAACGATGCCGTTTTCGGGGATCACCTGGCGTACGTCGTGGACCAGCCGCTGCGGCGTGACCGGAAAACGGCTCTCGGTGGCGCGGTCGGTCACCCTGCTGAGGATGCTCTCGCGCAACGACAACAAAGTCTTGGCGTTAGGCAGCTTGCCTTCGACGCGGTCCGCGAGCAATTCAAGGCTCGGGCCGACGTCGCCGACGACCTCCGCATGCGGGAAATAAACCTGCTCCACATTCGCCGGCATGTAGCTGACATGAATAACCTTCGGCCCTGTCGGTCCCATGATGAACGGCGGCTTCTCAATCGTGTCGTGACCGATAGCGATGATCAGATCGGCCTGATCGATAGCCTCGTGCACATAATCGCGCTCAGACAGCGCCGTGGTCCCCATGTACAGCATGGTGCCGCCGGGTACCGTCCCCTTGCCCATCTGCGTCGTAAAGAAGGGAATGCCGGTGCGGCGCACGAAGCCGGCGATCCCGAAGGTCGAACGAGGTCGGCTTGCCGCAGCGCCCAGCATGATCAGCGGCCGCTTTGCGGCCAAGATGATTTCGGCGGCGCGATCGAGCGCCGCTCGATGAGCGACGGGAATTTCGATCGGATGAATCGGAACCATCTGCACCGGTTCGATCTCGTCGCCCGCGATGTCCTCCGGCAGCTCGAGGTGAACCGGTCCCGGGCGTTCTTCCATCGCGACGCGAAACGCATCGCGCACCAGCGTCGGGATGCTTGCCGCGCTCACAATCTGACGCGACAGCTTGGTCAGCGGCCTCATCGAGCCGATCACATCCACGATCTGAAAGCGCGCCTGGCGACTGCTCATGATCGCCTTCTGTCCGGTGAGCAGCAACATTGGCATGGCGCCGAGATGCGCGTAGGCGGCACCCGTCGAGAAGTTGAGCGCCCCCGGCCCCAGTGTCGCGATGCAGACACCCGGACGACCAGTGAGACGGCCGTGAGTGGCCGCCATGAAGGCGGCCGCCTGCTCGTGCCGGGTCAATACCAGTTCGATCTTCGAGTTGCGGAGCGACTCCACCACGTCGAGATTCTCTTCGCCGGGTACTCCGAAGATACGGTCGACGCCCTCATGCTCCAGAGCTGCAACAAGTAAATCCGAACCCTTCACCATTATTCACTCCTTGATTGTCCCGATCGCCTTGTCCGCCAGGCAAATGGAAACATTCCTGTATCGACGTCTGACAGCCGCCAGCTTTAGTGCGCAAGGCGCTTGACGATGGCCGTCGCGAAATCCCTGGTGCTTGCCTTACCCCCGAGATCGCTGGTTCGAACGTTGTCGACCTGCAGCGTCTGCTCCACTGCGGTCTGCAGCCGCCCGGCAAGGTCCGTCCTGCCGACATGCTTCAGCATCAATCCCGCGGCCAACAGGAGCGCAAGCGGGTTGGCCACGCCCTTGCCGGCGATATCAGGAGCCGATCCATGCACGGCTTCGAAGATGGCGGCGCGCTCGCCGATATTCGCACCGGGCGCCATGCCGAGCCCGCCCACCAGGCCCGACATCTGGTCGGAGAGAATGTCGCCGAACAAGTTCGTGGTGACGATGACGTCGAACTGCCAGGGGTTCATGACGAGTTGCATGGCGCAAGCATCGACGATGCGATCGTCCATCGCCACCCGCCCCTCGTATTCCTTTGCAATTTCGCGCCCCGCCTGCAAAAACAGCCCGGTCAGAGCCTTCAGGACATTGGCCTTGTGAACCACCGTCACCTTCTTGCGGCTATGGCTGAGCGCATACTCGAAGGCGAACCGCACGATGCGTCGAGCCTCCGCATGCGTGTTGACGCCGGACGATATGGCAACGGCATGCGGATCGTCACCGACCGCTATGAAATGTTCGAACGCGACATAGAGGCCTTCGATGTTCTCGCGTATGAGGACCAGGTCGATATTCTCATAGCGCCCGCCGGGCACCATGGTTTTCACAGGCCGCAAATTGGCATAAAGCCCGAACTCTTCGCGCAAACGGACGTTCACCGAGCGGAAGCCGCCGCCAACCGGCGTCGTCAACGGCCCCTTCAATGCAAGTCTTGTACGACGGATGCTGTCGATCAGAGAACCTGGCAGCGGATCGCCGGCGCTTTCGATCCCGGCCATGCCACCTTGCTGAATGTCCCAGTCAAACGGCGCGCCCAGCGCGTCGAGCACCTTTGTCACCGCTTCCGTGATCTCCGGGCCTATCCCGTCGCCGGGAATCAACGTTGCTGGAATCCTGTCCGACATGATTGCAAATCCCCCTTGAGCCTGGTTGCGATAACGAATCAAACTCAGTGAGCCCCGCTCAATGCAGTCGTGGCGGGTTGCTCGCTACCACGGCTCAACACCAGAACCAGGACGCATCCAATGGCAGAGAGTGCGGCCAGCGGCATCAGACCGAGCGCGTAGCTGCCTGTTGCGTCCTTGATCGCGCCGAGCATGTAGCTTCCGAAAAAGCCGCCGAGATTGCCGATCGCATTGACCTGGGCGATCGCTGCTGCGGCCACGCCAGCCGACATCCATTCCGTCGAAAGCGCCCAGAACGGTCCCTTGACGATGTAGGTCGCTGTCACCGCGACGCAGAGGATGATGATCGTGGGCGTCAAGGCATCAGTCAGGGGGGCGCAGGCCAGACTCGCAGCGAGCAGCGCAAGCGGCACCGCGGTGTGCCATTTGCGCTCGCGCATCCTGTCGGAATTGCGTCCCCACACCAGCATCAGCAGTGAGGCGACACCGAAAGGTATCGAATTCAGAAGGCCGGTCTGCATATTGGTCAGGCCGAACGACTTGATGATCTGCGGCTGCCACAGCGACAGGCACTGGCTTGCGCCGGAGGCGCCGGCGTAGATCAGCGATGCGGCGAGCACGTATTTGTTGGACATCACCTGCCAAAGCGAGAGATGCGCGACCCGGGTCGCCGGCGAGGAACGCTCTTCGGTCAGCCGGTTGGCGAGCCATTGCCGTTGCGGTTCGGTCAGCCATTTGGCACCAGCCGGCCCGTCGGCGAGAAAGAAGAATGAGATGACTCCCAAAATCACGGCAGGGATCGCCTCCAGCACGAACATCCATTGCCAGCCGTGGAGACCAGCGAACCCGTCGAGCTGAAGCAGGCTGGCGGAAATCGGCGAGCCGAGGAAGCTCGAGAGCGGGATCGCCACCATGAACAGCGCGACGATTCGGCCACGGTATTCGGACGGAAACCAGTAGGTGAGATAGAGGATCACGCCGGGAAAGAAGCCGGCCTCAGCCGCGCCGAGGAGCATCCGCACCACGTAGAAGGAATAGGGCCCCACCACCAGCGCCATGCAGCCGGAGACGATGCCCCAGGAAATCATGATCCGCGCGATCCAGATGCGGGCGCCGACCTTGGCCATCGCGAGATTGCTGGGGACCTCGAAGATCACGTAAGTGATGTAGAACAGCCCGCCGCCGAGACCGAATGCCGCTGCCGACAAACCGATGTCGTGATTCATCTGGAGAGCCGCGAAGCCGGCGTTCACGCGATCGACGAAGGCGATGAAATAGCAAAGCATCAGGAATGGGATGATACGCAAGGTGACGCGACGCATGGTCGCGATTTCCAGTTCCGATCGTTCATTCAATTCAATAGGCATATCCATTCCCCCCATCGACCTGCTTCATGCCGCGAGTTGACGCAGCACGTAGGGCAGGATGCCACCGTGCTTGAAGTAGTTCAGCTCATCGACCGTATCGATGCGACATGTCAGCGGGACCTGCTTCACGGCGCCGTTGGTCATGGTGATTTCGACCGTCATCTTCTGACGCGGCGAGATATCCGCCAGCCCGCGAATCGATACTGTCTCCGCGCCAGTCAGCCCGAGGCTTTTCCAAGACGTTCCCTGTTCGAAGACAAGCGGTATGATGCCCATTCCGACAAGATTGGAGCGATGGATGCGCTCAAAGCTCTGCGCAATGACTGCGCGCACGCCGAGCAGCTTTGTCCCTTTGGCGGCCCAATCGCGCGAGGAGCCGTTGCCGTATTCGACACCCGCGAAAACCACGAGTGGCACACCCTCGTTCTGGTATCGCATCGCCGCATCGAAGATCGACATCCGCTCGCCAGACGGCTGATGTACCGCCCAACCGCCTTCGGGCGGATTGCCGTCCTTGTCCTTCACGGAAAAATTCTTGATGCGAATGTTGGCGAATGTGCCGCGAACCATCACCTCGTGATTGCCGCGCCGCGTGCCGTATTGATTGAAGTCCTCGACGCGTACCTGCTTGTCACGCAGGAACTGACCCGCGGGCGAAGCGGCCTTGATCGAGCCGGCCGGCGAAATGTGATCGGTCGTGATCTTGTCGCCGAACAGGCCAAGGATGCGGGCGCCGACGACGTCGCGGATCGGTGTCGACGTCATGGTCATGCCTTCGAAGTAAGGCGGGTTCTGCACATAGGTCGATGACATGTTCCAGCGATAGGTCAGGCCGGTCGCCACCTTGACCGCCTTCCAGTTCGCATCGCCTTCGAAGACGCCGGCATATTTCGACTCGAACATCGTGCGCGTGATGTTATCGCGGATGAAACACTCGATTTCCGCATTCGAGGGCCAGATGTCCTTCAGATAGACCGGTGCGCCGTCCGAACCGGTGCCGAGCGGTTCATTCAGGAGATCGACCTGCAGCGAGCCCGCGAGCGCATAGGCGACGACCAGCGGCGGCGAGGCCAAGTAGTTGGCCTGGACGTCAGGCGAGACGCGTCCTTCGAAATTGCGGTTGCCGGACAGCACGGCCGCAGCGACAGCCTCATTGTCATTGATCGATTTAGATATCTCGGCCGGCAGCGGACCCGAATTGCCGATGCAGGTCGTGCAGCCGAAGCCGACCAGATAGAAGCCGAGCGCATCGAGGTCCTTTTGCAGGCCTGACTTTTCCAGATATTCGGCAACCACCTGCGAGCCCGGTGCGAGCGACGTCTTGACCCAAGGTTTCGCCGTCAGGCCTTTTCGCGCCGCGTTGCGCGCCAGCAGGCCTGCACCGATCAGCACCGAAGGGTTGGATGTGTTGGTGCAGGACGTGATGGCCGCGATGACGACGTGGCCGTGCCCCAGCTTGAACTCCTTGCCTTCGACGGCAAACTGCTTTTTGGATTCACCCGCCTTGCGGTACTCGCTCTCCAGAGCCGCAAGGAAATTGGACTTGGCATCGCTGAGGCCAACGCGGCCTTCGGGACGTTTAGGACCAGCAAGCGATGGAACGACGTCATCGAGATTCAATTCCAGCGTATCGGTGAAGATCGGGTCTGGCACGCCCGGCGTCCTGAACAGGCCCTGCGCCTTGGCATAGGCCTCGACCAGGGCGATCCGTTCGCTCGCGCGTCCCGACAGGTTGAGATAGTTCAACGTTTCCTGGTCGATCGGGAAGAAGCCGCAGGTCGCGCCATATTCCGGTGCCATGTTACTGATGGTGGCGCGATCGGCCAGCGTCATATGGTCGAGGCCGGATCCGAAAAACTCGACGAACTTGCCGACTACGCCCTTCTTGCGCAGCAGTTGTGTGACTGTGAGCACGAGATCGGTCGCAAGAACGCCTTCGCGCAATTTTCCGGTCAGCTTGAAGCCGATCACCTGCGGCACCAGCATCGATAAGGGCTGGCCGAGCATTGCCGCCTCGGCCTCGATGCCGCCGACACCCCATCCGAGCACGGCAAGGCCATTGGCCATGGTCGTGTGGCTATCGGTGCCGACCAGCGTGTCGGGATAGGCGTAGGTCTTACTGCCCTGCTTCGAGGTCCAGACCGTCTGGGCGAGATATTCGAGGTTGACCTGGTGGCATATACCGGTACCGGGCGGCACCACGCGGAAATTGGTGAAGGCACCTTGTCCCCATTTGAGGAAATTGTAGCGCTCGCCGTTCTGCTGGTATTCACGCACGACATTGTCGTGAAGCGCGCGCGAATTGCCGAAATGATCGACGACAACGGAATGATCGATGACCAGATCGACCGGCACCAACGGGTTGATCCGCGAGGGATCACCGCCCAGCTTCTCCATGCCGTCGCGCATTGCCGCCAGATCGACCACGGCCGGGACGCCGGTGAAATCCTGCATCAACACGCGTGCCGGACGAAAGCCGATCTCGGTACCGGCCGCGCCGCGGTCTTGCGGCCATCGCGCCATCGCCTCGATGTCAGCCCGTGTCACCGACTGGCCGTCCTCGAAGCGCAGCAGGTTTTCCAGCAGGACCTTCAGCGAGAATGGAAGGCGTGAGATGCCCGCCAGGCCATTCTTCTCCGCGTCCGGCAACGAGCGATAGATGTAGGTCCGGTCACCGACGACCAACGCCTTCTCGCACGTGAAACTGTCTTGGATAGCCATGAGCGAATCCCTTTCAAATCGGAGACGCTATTTGAGATAACCCATGATCAAGAGAACCAGCGTGATGGTCACGGCGCCGCCGATGCGGGTCGCGATCTGAGCAAATGGCATCAACTGCATGCGATTCGCGGCCGTCAGGATGGCGACGTCGCCGGTGCCGCCTTGCCCGCTATGGCAGGCGTTCACGATTGCGGTTTCGATCGGATACATCTTCATCAACCGCCCGACGACGAAACCGGTTGCCATGATGGTCACGACAGTGGATACGATTGTGATGATGTTGGCGGGGTGGAACGCCGCGACCAGCTTGTCCCATGGCGTCAACGCGACGCCGATGGCAAACAGGAGCGGATAGGTCATGCTGGTACGAACGAATTCGTAGACCACGAGCCCACCCTGCTGCAGCTCGGGCGACACCGCGCGCGTCAGCTTGGCAAGCACCGCCAGAAACAGCATCGCCACCGGCGCTGGCAGTCCAATCAGGTGATTGAGGAGAACGCCGAGAAGATAGAGCGCGATCGCCGTGAGGCCGGCAGCCGCGACCGTGCTAGCGCCGACATGTCCGACGGGTTTCTCTTCCCCGCCCTCCTCGTGAACGGCCTGGATATCAGTTCCGTCATCCGTGTGAGGCTGCAATCGCCCTTCGCCGGTCAGGCTCGGATATTTCTTGCCGACAACATTGAGCATGCCCGAAAGCAGGATGGCCGTCAGGCTTCCGAGCATTACTGGCGGAAGGACCTGCGCGAACACCTCGCCTTGCGGCACACCGCTCAGCGCGGCATATCCGATGGAGAGCGGAATCGCGCCCTCGCCAACACCACCCGCCATGATCGGTACCACGACGTAGAAGAATGTGTGCGAAGCGCCTAGACCGAGGGCAGTGCCGACCAGGGTCCCGACGACCACGGCTACGATGGTGCCAACCGCAAGCGGCACAAATATTTTGAGAAAACCGCGGATCAGGACATCGCGATCCATG
This sequence comes from Bradyrhizobium sp., assembly GCF_035652035.1. Taxonomy (GTDB): domain Bacteria; phylum Pseudomonadota; class Alphaproteobacteria; order Rhizobiales; family Xanthobacteraceae; genus Bradyrhizobium. Next base: position 67,708 of record NZ_DASREO010000026.1, on the reverse strand, counting down.
GCAAAGATGCTGCCCACGATGATGGACGCGATGAAAAGATAGAGGAAATTGGTGGATTTGGTGAAGTCGATGACGGCCTTGTCGACCTGCGCCGGGATCAGATGATAGTAGGCCAGCGCAGAGGGAATAAAGGTCGCGAAAATCGCGCCCGCGCCGATGCTGCGCAGAACCGGGATTCGCTTGCCGATCTCGGCGCAAGTGAACCCGCCAAGCACGAGCACGACAATCATCGTCGGACCGTCCGACTTGATCTCGCCGAAATAGACAAGCCCGGCAATGATGAGGACAAGAAGAACATAGATCGGAACAGGAATTATTCCGATCCGAAAGGCCGTGATCCGCCACCAGCCCTCGGGCCAGAACGGGCTCGTGATCTTGGCATTCGATCCCGCAATGCCGGGTACCGGCGACGGAATACTGCCCGCGTCATGCGCTGACATGTTCGCTTCCCTCCCATCGTCTTTATCTGCAAGGACGAACACGTCGCCTCGCGACGGCAAAGGCCGGCGAGAAAGGCGGTCCTCCAAGTCTTGTTTTATTTTGGGGTCAGGATACGCCGCGCTACCTGTCAACAACCTGTCACGGGGACAGAATGCCAATCACTTCTGCAGCGCGTCCTTCCAGTCCTTCAGGAACCGATGGCGCTTGGCCTGGTCGAGGTAAGTCAAGAGATCGATGCTCAGTGCGATCGGACGCAACGCCCGCTCAGCATTCGCATAGCCCGGAATCGCCGGTTTCATATCTTCGCGGACCGATCCAAGCGAGTGCAGTGCGAGTAGGGCCTGACCGTCGCGGGACAGCAAGAAGTCGACGAAGCGTTCGGCCTGGGGCACGTGTTGCGCCAAACGCGGGATCAGAACGATCCGGGACATCATCAGCGTATAGTCGCTGGGGAAGATAACGCCGAGCTGATCATCATGTTTGGCTCGCTCCAGCGCATAAGAACCGGGAACATTATACGCCAGTATGAAGTCGCCGGCGGCCACGCGATCGATCATTGGTGCGGACGAGGTGTAGAGCTTGACGCCAACGCGCCCCATGGCTTCGACCAGCTTGAACGTCTGCTGCGTGATGCGCACATCCTGCGTGATGAACAACAGACCCGTTCCGCTCAATTCGGGATCGTAGGTAGCGATCTTGCCTTGAAATGCCGCAGGGTGCTCCGTCAAGAGGCGCAACAGGTCGGCATGGTCTTGCGGCACCATGGCGCCTTGAAGCAATCGCTTGTTGAAGATGATGACGACCGGCTCGGCGGTTACACCATACGCGCGATCCTTCCATTGCGCCCAGGCTGAGAGTTGCGCGAGCTCGGCGGGTTGATATTCGATGGCATAACCGTCGTTCGCGAGCTTGATCTGGAGATCCATGGCCGAGCTCCAGACAACATCGGCCGGGCTTTGCTCCCGCGCGGACTTGACGACACGATCAAACAGATCTCCGGAAACGATCTTGGAATAGTGAACGGATATGTCAGGATTTTTCTTCATGAACTCAGTGATCAACTCCGCGACTTCCGCAACGTTGGTGGTCGCTTCCACGACCAGCGGAATCTTCACCGTGTCGGCCTCACCTGCCGATACCGCAACTGCGAAATACAAACAAGCAGCGAGCCCGCACAGAAAGGCGAGTTGCCGATGCAATCGTCCCGCGACAGATCTCATAAGACTTGGCAATGTTTTGACGTCGTGGCGCATCTGAACTTACATTGACGCGTTTAGCAATGTTCGCCTCAAGTGTACAAGGTTCACCCTCTTGCGCATCCTGATCATCGAGGACGACACGTCCCTGGTCTCTGGTCTGAAGAAGGCGCTGGTGCCGGCGGGTATTGCTGTCGATCATGAGACAAGCGGCCTCGGCGCTTTGGGGGTAGCCCCCTCAGAGGCCTATTCGTTGATCGTGCTCGATCTCGGCCTGCCTGATTTGCCTGGTCAGGATGTCCTGCGCAGGTTGCGCGACAATGGTTGCGAAGTACCGATCCTGATCCTGACCGCGCTTGGAGAGGTCAAAGACAAGGTGAGATGTCTCAACCTCGGCGCGGACGACTATCTGACCAAGCCATTCGATCTCGGCGAGTTCGAGGCGCGGGTGAGAGCATTGATGCGCCGCAGCAAGGGACGGCCGGCGCCGGCACTCAAATGCGGAAACCTTGTGTTCGAAACCTCGTCGGCGACCGCAACCCTTAGCGGCAAGCCCCTATTGCTTCGTCGCCGGGAAATGGCGGTGCTGGCTGTTCTGATGGCAGACGCCGGTAAGCTTGTGCGAAAGGAGCGGTTGATTTCAGAAATCTTCAGCTTCGACGAACCCGTCGCACCGAACGCAATCGAGCTGTACATCGGACGGCTGCGTCACAAGCTTGGAGCAGACGGACCCAAGATCAGGACGGTGAGAGGCCTCGGCTATCTGATGGAGGAGAAGTGAGAGAGCGGCGGATACCCTCCTTACGTCGGGCTCTTCTCCTCAACCTGCTGGTGCCGACCAGCGTGCTTGCGATCGCGCTTGGCGTCGGAGGGCTGCTGCTGATCAACAAGACCGTCGAAAGGGCCTACGATCGGGTTCTCGATGGCTCGGCGAAAGCGATCGCCGAGCGGATCAGCGTCGAGGACGGCGAGATCACCGTCGACCTACCCCAGGTCGCACTCGGAATGCTCGAGACGCGCGCCAACGACAGCGTCTACTACAATGTGTCCTACGATGGGATGCTCGTGACCGGCTACCCGGATCTGCCGCTGATCGATCTAGCCAAGCTTCGTGCAGATTCCATCGGTCATTTCGACCTGCGCTACAAGAACGTGCCGGTGCGTATTGCCGCCATGGCGCAACCCGTTTACGGCAAGCCACGGCCCGTCCTCATTGAAGTCGCTGAAACGAAGGATGGAAGGACGATGGCGCAGCGCGAACTGCTTCTCTTTCTGGCGGCGCTGGAGACCGGGATCGTCCTCGCGGCCGCAGCTTTGGGCTGGCTTGCGGTGCGGCGTGGGCTTTCGCCGCTGGTGGATCTCGGACGCGAGATCGATACGCGGCAAATTGAGGCTGGAAGGGGCCTGCGGCCTCTCAACCTCGCGAGCATCCCTTACGAGGCGCACCCGCCGGTTCGGGCAATGAACCAGCTGTTCGTACGGCTGGATGCAGCGATGCAGGTTATCCGGGACTTTATTGCCGACGCATCCCACCAGATGAAAACCCCTCTGGCTTCCTTACGGGTTCATCTCGCACTGCTGCAACGCGACACCGGTGAGCAGTCAGAAAATCGCGAGATCATCGCCGAAATCGAGAGGTCGACCCGCCATCTTGACAGGCTCGTTGCTCAACTCATCGCGATGGCGCGCGCCGAGGAGGCAGCCGTTGCCGAAAAAGGCTTCCATCCGCCGGTGACAGACCTGGTCGCGAGTGCGAGCGAGGCCGTCAGCATCATGGCGCCCCTCGCCGCGGCCCGAGATGTCGACTTGGAATTCGAAGCCAGGCTGGATGCCGCTCCAATTCGCGCCCATGCGCCGGCCCTGCACGACATCCTCATAAACCTGATCGACAACGCAATCAGATACAACGCCAATGGCGGCTCCGTTGTCGTATCTGTCTTCTTCGAAGATGGCCGATATCTGACGCGCGTTTCCGACGATGGCCCGGGAATCGCGCCCGAACATCGCGAGCGCGTATTCGATCGCTTCTACCGCATTCCCGCGAACAATCGTCCGCCTGGCTCGGGACTAGGGCTTTCAATCGTTCGCACGTTGTTACAGCAGAGCGCTGGGACAATTGCTCTGACCGATGGCATAGGCGGCGCCGGCCTTGCGGTCATCATCGCTTTTCCTGCCGCTTGACGGCAGGGTTGCCCACGGTCGCATGCTCGTGGCACCACGCGTCCAAGCATGATCGTGGGTTGCGGTCCTCTATTCCTCAACGGCAGACGCCGTGGCGCGGAGACCAGCTACGTTCTACAGAAGCTCTGCATCACTCCCCAGTCGCTTGCGCAATGTCAGGATGAGCCGGTGGACCGTTTGCAGGTCCTTGATCGATAGCCCGTCCGCGAGCTTGTTGATCCAGGGGGCCTGCAGCCGCATGGCCGCGTCGAATGCTTGCTTCCCTTTCTCGGTGAGCACAACAAGCTGCGCCCTCCGATGATGTGGGTTGATCTCAAAGGCGACGAGCCCGTCCTTCTCCAAGTCGTTGACGATGCGCTGCAGGTTCTGGCGATTGGCGCCCATGTCGCGCGCAAGCCAGGCAACGGGTTGTGGGCGTTCGGCGGCAACGATTGCGCCAAGGACCTGCCATCGCGCACTGGTGAGCCCAAGTTCCGCGACGAGGCGATCGCCGGCAGTCAACAACAGGCTGTTTAGCCTGAAGAAGTCGAGGATGAGGTCGGTCAATGCATCGCCCGCCGGCGTTCGCTTGCTCTTGTTCATATGTCACCATAAAACATACTTGACATCATGATGTCAATCAAATAGACATCTACGCACCGTCTTGGTGCTATGAATCCATATTATGAGGAATATGTCATGTCGTTGCTGCGTCCTCTGGACCCTGCCTTCCCGATCGACCGTCAGATCGGGATCGACGCCAGCCCGGTGGTGCTGGTGAACGTGTTTACGGTCGACAAAGCCGATGAGCAGAGCTTCCTCAAAGTCTGGGAAGATGATGCCGCTTTCATGAAACGTCAGCCGGGCTTCATTTCCACGCAGCTTCATCGCGCCATCGGCGAGAACCCGACCTACCTGAACTACGCTGTTTGGGAAACGACAGCCCATTTCCGCGCGGCCTTCACCAACCCCGAGTTCCTGGCAAAGCTCTCGAGCTATCCGGCCTCGGCAGTTGCGGCGCCACATCTGTTCCAGAAGGTCGCGGTGCCGGGCATCTGCGTCCCATAGCCACGCACCAAGCGCGCCGAAGCAGCAGGTGCCACCCTCTATCACCATCCTTCCGAGATGGGCTGCTTGGGCGCATGTGGTTCAGCACCTGAGCCGTCTTGTTTCCGACCTTCCGACGAGCGAGAAAATGATCAAGATTATCCACCCTGTCGCCGGCACCATCGCAATCCTCACGATTGCGACCTTCTGGATGTCGACCGCGTTGAGCGAGCTGTTTGCGTCTCGTTCGGTCGTTACAGCCGTAAAGACGACAATACCTTGGGGCTTCCTGTTGCTTGTTCCAGCGCTGATCGCGGTGGGAGCCTCTGGGTTTGTGTTGGCAAAGGGACGCCGGGCCGGCTTGATCGGCGCAAAAATCAAGCGCATGCCCTTCATAGCCGGAAACGGCATCTTGATCCTCATCCCGTCGGCCGTGTTTCTTGCCTTCAAGGCAAAGGCCACAGAGTTTGACGGCTGGTTTTACGCAGTGCAGCTGCTTGAACTCATCGCAGGGGCAACTAACATCACGTTGCTTAGCCTCAACATGCGCGATGGCCTCAGGTTGAAGGGCTGGTTGCGCGCCACGCCTCGCTGATCAGTCAGACCCTGGAAACTGCTGACAGGCTGGCGATCGAGCAACCCGCACCTCAAGTGTCTGGCATGGCTCGACTAGACCGCAATCGGAGATTGTCGGGCTAATCCTTCGACGTAGGCGAGCAAGCGCTCGGTTGCATGGGCCGCCTGATCCGCGTCGCTGCGGGCGATGGCGCGGGCGATTTCGACGTGGCTCTCGACACCTTCGCGCGGCAGAGACCGTCCGTGATGCATGAACCAGAACCGCCGATTGTGCGTAGACATTAGGCGCATCATCGAGGTCGCCATCGCGTTGCGGCAGGCAGCCACGCACAGCTGATTGAACTCCATATCGAGTCGCGCGAAGACGTCGAAATCGTCCGCTTCCAGCGCCGCGACCATTCCATCCGCGATTTCGGTGAACTGCCGGCGCTGGTCGGGCGTTGCGCGCATGGCAGCCGCGCGCGCCACCATCAATTCGAGGGGCCGCCGCACCTCGATGACATTCAGTTCGTCGCCGAACCGGAAGTCCGAGACGACGCATCCCTTGCGAGGCATGATCTGCAGCAGATGGTCACGCGCCAGCCGCTGCATCGCCTCCCGAACGGGCGTGCGGCCCATGCCGAGCCGCTCGCACAGATCAGCTTCGGAGACGAACGCGCCCGGCCGCAGCTCGAGCGTCGCGATCATGTGCTCCAGCCGGGCGTAAGCCTGCTCGGTCATGCTGGAGACTTCGGCATCGGCCGGCGGCGTCGCGCGCGAAGGGCGAGATTTGGGTTGACGCTTATTCATATATCATCTCATATATCACGTGTTTGAGGCCGGGAAAACGGTCGAATGTAGGGAAGGCAGGCAAGGCATGGCGCGAGCTCCTGTGACGGATTGGGCTTCCGATTGGGATCATCTCGACCCGGCCTGGGTCGGCAACCCCTATCCGATCTGGCAGGACTTGCGCGACCGCTGTCCGGTGGCCCGGACCGATCGCTACCGAGGTGTCTATTTCCCGACGCGATACGCCGACATCCGCGAGGCCGCATACGATCCTGACCGCTTCTCTTCCCGGCGCGTCGTCGTTCGCGACGGCGAATACCGCGTCAATTCGCCTCCGATTACCTCCGATCCGCCAGAGCACCGGCCGATGCGAATGGTGCTGATCCCGCCATTTACGCCCCAGGCGGTGGCAAAGCTCGAGCCGCAGACCATCCGGGTCTGCAACGAATTGATCGACCGCATCGTCGCGCACGACAGCTGCGATGCTGCCGTTGAATATGCCCAGCACATTCCAGTGCGGATCATCGCCCATATGCTGGGAATACCGGCCGAACACGGCGATCAATTCCGTTCGTGGATTACGATGGCCTTGCAGGAGGGCGTGACCAACCAGGCCACGCTGAAGCGGGCCGAGCAGGAGATATCGGACTATTTCGCCGCACAGATCGCCGAGCGGCGCCAGCAGCCGGGCGAGGACCTCGTCAGCTTCCTGATCAAGGCGCGCCATCCGAGTGGGGAGCAGCTTTCAGACCAACAGGTGCTCGGCGCGCTCCGGCTGCTCCTGATCGCCGGCATCGACACCACTTGGAGTGCCATCGGTGCGTCGCTCTGGCATCTGGCGACGCATCAGCAGGATAGGCGGCGTCTGGTGCACGAGCCCGAACTGATCGAGACCGCGGTCGAGGAATTCTTGCGTGCGTACGCCCCGGTGACGATGGCGCGCGAGGTCGTCGAGGATACCGAACTCGGCGGCTGCCCGATGCGGAAGGGCGAAATGGTGATGCTGTCCTTCCCCGCCGCGAACCGCGACCCCGGAAAATTCGCCGATGCGGAAGCGGTCCGGATCGACCGCGCGGAAAATCCGCATGTGGCGTTCGGGCTCGGCATTCACCGCTGCATCGGATCCAATCTGGCGCGGATGGAAATGCGGATCGCGCTCACCGAATGGCTGAGGCGAATTCCTGAGTTCGCGCTCGACCGCACCCGGCCAATGACCTGGTCGGAAGGCGCGGTGCGCGGGCCGCGCCTGCTGCCGATCGTCATCGGATCGAGCTGATTTGGATTCAACCACGGGGGTTCAGATGTACTTCATCCGCAAACACGACATCGTCATCGATGCGCCGCCGGAAGCCGTCTTCGACTATGTCTGCAATCCGCATTCCTGGCCGGAGTGGCTGGCCGCATCGCACCAGATCGATGGGCCGGACCGGCCGTTGCGGTCGGGAGAGACTTTTCACGAGCAGTGGCAGATCCGGCGCGGGACGATCGCGCTGAACTGGACGGTGACCAAGAGCGAGCGGCCGAATGCCTGGGCGTGCAGGGCCGACACCGATTTCATCGGTCCAATCGTCATCCGTTACACGTTTGCCAATGAGGCCGGCCGCACCCGCTATACGCGCGAGCTCACCAACCCCGATCGGCCCACCGCGCCGAGCGAGGACCAGCTCAAGCGCATGGATGACGAGGCGCAGATCGGGCTCGCCAACATCAAGAAGCACGTCGAGCGGCGGTTGGGAAGCAACACCGGCATTGACCTCCGCGTCGATCCCGACAAATGTCAGGGCCATGCCCGTTGCAGCGCGCTCGCGCCCGAATTGTTTCAACTCGACGAGTTCGGAAATGCGCGGGAACGCCTCCGCAGTTGCTTCGATCCTGCCTTGATCGAGCGAGCCTATGTCGCCCGGGCGAACTGTCCGGAGGAAGCCATCATTGTCAGCGAGCGCTAGGTTCGGAAACGGTCGCGCGAGAATTCGATGAAGGTCCGGCAAGCTTTCGTGAGGTTTTTCTCGTAGCGCCAGCAGAGGCTGAAACGGAAGCGGAGTTGTGGGCGGAACGACACGGCTTGGATGCGCGGATCGTCTTTGACCGTGGATCGAAGCAACGTCGCAGCGCCCATGCCCGCGGCAACAGCTTCGCAGATCGTCGGCACATCGTTCGATTGAAGTACCAATCGAAACGTCACCCCGGCGGCCTTGCAAAGCTCTTCGAGTACGTTTCGCTGCAGGAAAGTCGAGTCAAACACCGCCATCGCCAGCCCATCGAGATCCTTCGCCTCGACAAACTTCCTGCCCGCAAGCTTGTGGGTTGTGTTCACGCACAAGGCGGTCTCATCGCGTCCCACCTCGACGTTGTGCCAGCCCGCCGGAACGCGTCGGCTTTCGAGCATGCCGACGTCGATTGCCCCGGCATCCAATAGCTTGCGCACGCTGTCCGCGCTCCCTTCCATCGCGGTCAGCACCACTGAAGGAAACTGTTTGTGAAATTCGGCGAAGACCCTCGGGAAAAATACCTGTCCGTACATCGGCGGGAATCCGACTTTCACCTCGCCGATCTTCAACTCCGACGCAGCCTGTATCTCTTCCCTCGCCAGCGCCACCTCCTCAAAAATGCGAGCGGCTCGCTGCAGTAGCAATTCAGCCTCGGGACTCGCGACGACATGGCGGGCCTTCCTTGCGAACAGGACCACTCCGAGCTCGGTCTCCAGCTTCTTGATGGCGATACTCAATGCGGGTTGCGCGATGCGCAGCTCCTCCGCAGCTTTCGTGAAGCTGCCGTGGCGTGCGACCGCTTCGCAGTAACGAAGCACCTTTAGATCCATTGCCACGGCTTATCCTTCTCATATCCCTTTTATATTTTTCATTCACAAAGACGAATAGTAGGCTCCTGCATAAAACAAAGGCAAGGGCGCGACACTATCGCAGCCCCAAGGGAAACGCTCGATCCAGGAGGCTACAATGCAGAAGGGGCGCCGTTGGATTGCGCTGATGCTCTTTTCGCTTGCTATGATCAACTACATCGACAGGGTGACCCTGTCGTTCGCCGCGGCTCCGATAGCCAGGGAGTTCGGTTTGTCGCCGGTTACTCTGGGCTATCTGTTTTCATCGTTTCTGTGGACCTACACCATCTTTCTGATCCCGGTCGGAATGCTGGTGGATCGGTTCGGCGCAAAGCGGGTGGCTGGTTTCGGGCTGGCGCTCTGGTCCGCAGCGACCGCAGCAACCGGCATCGCGTGGAGCTTTCCCTCGCTGCTCGCGACCCGCCTTTTGATGGGAGCGGGGGAGGCAACCAGCAACCCGGCCGGTGCCCGCGTCGTCCGCGAGTGGATTCCCGCCTCCGAGCGAGGAGTCACCAACGCCATCTTCAACAGCGGGTCCTACGCAGGCCCCGCGATCTGCGCGCTTGCTGCAGGCCCGATCATGGCGGCGCTTGGTTGGCCGGCTCTCTTCTTTACGGCTGGCGGAATCGGATTGGTCTGGCTGCTCTGCTGGGTGACATGGTTCGCCCGCCCCGAGGACGCCGCCTGGCTCGGTGAGCAAGAGCGACAAAAAATCCTGAGCGAACGTGGCGCCCGGAAGGCTGATTTCGACACGTCGGCACCCAAGACCGGACTGCTCGGCCTGTTGCGTAAAGGCCCGACGCTCTGGGGTCTCGCGCTCACACAGGGATGCAACGTCTACTGCCAATACCTGTTTCTCACGTGGCTGCCGAGCTACCTTCAGAACGAGAAGGGATTGGCGTTCGCAAAAACCGGCTTCTATGCAGCGGTGCCATACGCGATTGCCGTCGCTCTGTGCATCATCGTCGGCCGGATCAGCGATCGGCTTCTGAAGGGGGATACCGGCGGTGGCAGGCGGCGCAACATGATCGCCTTTGCGATGCTGCTTGCAGCCATCATCCTTTTCGCGCCGCTGGTCGACAGCGTCTGGGTGATCCTCGGTCTCATCGCGATATCGCTCACGGGTGTCGCGTCCACCACTTCGCTCAATTTCGCGCTCCTCAACGATCTCATCAGGAAGCCGCAGGACGTCGGGGTTGCCATGGGCTTCCTCGTTGTCGGCGGCAATGTATTCGGCTTGATGGCGCCGATCGTGACCGGTTATGTCGTCGCGGAAACGGGCCATTTCGACCGCGCCTTCATGATCGCCGGGCTCCTGCTCGTGGTCGGCGCAACATCGATCCTGACGCTGACACGGCGGGCGTTGGGGGAGACCTCCGACGCCTCGGCGCTGGCGCCTCAGCACGCCGCGACCAGCGCCTAGAGAGCGGCTTGATGACCGCAATCGAGTTCGAACGACGCGAGATTCTGCGGGGAATATTGCTGATGACGGTGGCGAGCGCGGCGACTACCCTTGCACCATCCGGACGGGCAACAAGCGGCGGTCGCTTCGCCCGGTTTGCCTACACGGGCTGCCGGACGACGAAAGAACGCGGCGCAAGAGGACGCGGAATAAACGTATTCCGCGTCGATCCGGCGACGGGCGCCTGGACCCATGCTCAGCTGGTCGAAAATCTTATCAACCCTTCCTTCCTCTCATTCGATCGGGAGCAGCGCTTCCTCTATACGGTTCACGGCGATGCAAGCGAAATATCCGCCTTCCGCGTCGACCGCGAAAGCGGAAGCCTGACGTTGATCAATCAGCAGTCGACAGGCGGAAAGAACCCTGTCGCCCTGGTGCCCGATCAGACCAACACGTTCATGATCGTGGCCAATTACGCGACAGGCTCCCTTGCCTTGCTACCCATACGGCAAGACGGTGGCCTCGCCCCCCTAGTGCAGCTCATGCAACTGCCCGGCACAGGCGGCCCCAACAAGATCGAGCAGACCGGTTCGCACCCGCACCATGCGGTCTACGATCCGGCCGGCCGTTTTCTGATCGTCCCGGACAAGGGCGTCGATCGGATCTTCACCGTCGAATTCGATTCGACCAAGCCGATGCTGAAACTCACTGACCCGGGGTTCGTTTCAACTCGACCGGGAGCTGGTCCGCGCCATGCCTCGTTCCACCCAACTCTTCCGTTCGTCTATGTGAACTACGAGCTCGACTCTTCGCTCAGCGCAAATCGGTACGAGCCGTCGACGGGCGTCATAACGCCCGTCCAGGTGGTGCCGTCCACTCCCGATACGTTCGTCGATGCGAACACGTCCGCCGAAGTCGAAGTCCATTCGAACGGTCGTTTTGTCTACATCTCCAATCGTGGAAGCGATGTCATCGGAACATACGCGATCGATGCTTCGACCGGTCGGGTCAGCCCGGTAGGCTGGACGTCGAGCGGCGGTCGCGGACCGCGGTTCATGAAGATCGACCCGAGCGGAACGTTGCTGCACGTGGCCAATGAGCTGACCGATACGATCGTTACTTTCGCCATCGATCCCGAGACGGGCAGGCTTCGGCCGACCGGCCAGGTCATCGAGACTGGAAGCCCCACTTGCATCGCATTCGCGACTATTTAGCGGCGACGCGCGAAAAGGAGCCACATATGAAGATCGGATTTGCAGGCCTGGGCCAAATGGGCCGTCCCATCGCGCTCAATCTCCTGAAGTCGAACGCTACGCTGACCGTCACCGACAGGTCGCCGCAGTCGTTCGGCGAGTTCGAAGCCAAGGGGGCGCGGGCCTCGACCGATCAGTCCGTCATTTCGGATTCGGACATCATTTTCCTCTGCCTGCCGAACGACAAGACCGTCGAGGCAGTGATCGCAGGAGACGGCGGTCTGCTGGGGAGCTTGCGCCGAGGGCAGATCGTGGTCGACCTGAGCACGATCACTTACAAGGCCACGGTCTCGATCGCCGAAAAGCTCTCCGGGCGCGGGGCGCAATTCCTCGATGCGCCAATCTCGGGAATGGAAGCACGGGCGATCGACGGCACCCTGACGGTCATGTGCGGTGGCGAGCGGGCGGTCTTCGACGAGGTCCAGCCGTTGTTGGACTGCATTGGCAACAAGATCCTCTACATGGGCGGCTCGGGAAGCGGCCAATTGACCAAGCTGATTAATCAGCTTCTCTTCGATATAAACGCTGCGGCGATCGCCGAGATTTTGCCGATGTCGAAGAAGATGGGGCTCGATCCCGATCTCGTCGGCGAGGTCATCAACAGTGGAACCGGCCGCAGCTATGCTTCAGAGTTCTTCATCCCCCGAATTCTGAAAAGTCACTTCAGCGATGGATACCCGATGAAGCACGCCTACAAGGATCTGATCAGCGGCGCGGAATTGGGCGCGAGCCTTTGCATCCCCATGCCAGTTCTCGCCGCGGCGACCGCGACCTACCAAATGGCCTTGTTGAGGGGACATGGCGAGAAAGATAAGGGCGGGATGGTTACGGTTTTCGAAGAGATGCTTGGCGTCACCTGCCGAAGTCCGGAAAGCGCGCCCGCAACCTCAGGAGCGGCGTAATGACTGATCATGGCATGGACAACGGGCTGACCAACTACGGCGACAAGGACTTCGCGAGGTTTTTGCGTCGCTCCTTCGCCAGGTCGATGGGCCTGTCGCGCGCGATGCTCGCCAAGCCGATCGTCGGCATCGCGATGACGCCGTCTGGCTTCAACAATTGTCATCGGTACATGCCGGATCTAGTTGAGGCGGTTTCGCGTGGCGTGCTTGCGGCTGGCGCGCTGCCACGGCCGTTTCCGACGGTCTCTCTCGGAGAGGTGTTCCTCAACCCGACCAGCATGATGTACCGCAACCTGATGGCGATGGACACCGAGGAGATGATCAGTGCCCAGCCCATGGACGCGGTCGTGCTCATCGGCGGTTGCGACAAGACCGTACCCGCTCAATTGATGGGCGCCGCTTCCGCCAATCTGCCGGCGATCCAGCTCGTCACGGGACCGATGATGACGGGACGGCACAAGGGACAGCGTTTGGGAGCCTGCACGGACTGCCGCGGCTTCTGGGCGAAATACCGGGCGGGGAGCATCGATAAGGATGAAATCAATACCGTCGAAGGCCGGCTCTCGGTGACGGCCGGCACCTGTGCCGTCATGGGCACGGCGTCCACCATGGCCTGCATTGCCGAGACGCTGGGCATGTCGTTGCCGGGCACGGCCGCGATCCCTGCGGTGCACGCGGATCGCCTGGTCGCTGCTGAAGAGACCGGCAAGGCCGCCGTCCGATTGATTGGGACCAAGATCTCTCCGCGCGACATCATCACCCAGAAGTCGGTCGAAAATGCTTTCCGCGTCCTGCAGGCGGTCGGCGGTTCGACCAACGCGGTCGTGCACCTCGCTGCAATCTCCGGACGGCTGGGAATCAAGATTCCGTTCTCGCGCTTCAACGAGCTATCCGACGAGACGCCGGTTCTCGTCGATCTGAAGCCGGTCGGCGAAGGCTACATGGAGGATTTCCATGCGGCCGGAGGCATGGGAGCCCTGCTGCGCGAGTTGAAGCCGCTGCTTCATCTGGACACCATTGACGTGGAAGGGCGGACGCTGGGTGAACGATTGGAGGAGCCTCTGGACTGGGTCAATCCGGCGGTCATCAGGCCGTTCAATGATCCGGTTTCGAGAGATGGCGGCCTCGTCGCGCTGACAGGCAACCTCGCTCCGGACGGCGCCATCTTCAAGCGCGCAGCGGCCACTCCGGCATTGTTCGAGTCGGAAGGGCGGGCCGTGGTGTTTACCGGCCTCGAAGATCTCAGCAATCGAATCGACGATCCCGATCTGGACGTGCGACCCGACGATGTTCTCGTATTGCAGAATGCCGGCCCTCACGCAGCGGGTATGCCGGAAGCCGGCTACCTGCCGATTCCGAAGAAGTTGGCGAAGGCGGGCGTAAAGGACATGGTCCGCATTTCGGACGCGCGAATGTCCGGAACGGCGTTCGGTTCGATCGTCCTGCACATCGCGCCGGAGGCCGCAGTCGGAGGACCGCTCGCCGCCGTCCGCAACGGCGATCGCATCCGGCTGTCGATCACGAAGAAGCAAATCAACCTTCTCGTGGACGACACCGAGATCAGGCGCCGTTTGGCGGACCATCGCCCGCCGCCCGCGCCGGCCCGCGGCTACAAGTCGCTGTATCGGCGGACCGTGCTTCAGGCGCCTGAAGGCTGCGACTTCGATTTTCTCACGCAGGGAGCCGACCGATGACGGCTCCCTTCGATCCGTTACCAGCGGCGCGCTACCTGGCCCGCGCCTGGCATGGCCCAAAGCAAATCGCCGAGCTGCCGCAGGCGATCAGACCGGGGAACATCGAGCAGGGATATGATGTTCAAGACCATCTGGTCGACCTGCTGGGCGTTCCGGTCGTCGGCTGGAAACTCGGCGTCGGCAGCGCCAAGCTGAAACAGCAATCAGGTATCGGCCGGTCGATTGCGGGACAGGTGCTCGAGAACCGAAGACACGATCCGGGCGCGATCGTGCGACTGTCGTTTGCCGCGCCGCTAACGATCGAATTCGAGATAGCTTTCGTTCTCGGCGAGGATGTTGATCACCGGTTTGCCGGCGATGCGAGGAGCGCGATCGCTGAGGCCCGCGTCACCTTCGAGCTCGTCATGGCGCGATTCATCGATCGCCGCTCCGTCGGCTGGCCGAGTTTCGCGGCCGACGACGCAGGATTTGAAGCGCTGATCGTGGGTGAGCGATTCGACGAACGGCAGATGCCGGAACTGCTCTCCTCGCTCGTCGTATCGGTTGACGGTCAGGAAAAGGCCCGCGCTGCGGGCGGCGATGATGCAACCGATCCTTATGGCGCTCTTGCCGATCTCATTTTGATCGCTCGTGAACGGAAAATGACCCTGCCAAAGGGAAGCATCATCTCGACCGGCTCCGCTTCGATGCCGTTCGCCGTCTCGTCGCCGAAAGGCGAGGTGTGCGCTTCGTATCTCGGAAAGAAGCTCAGCTTCGCATTCGAAGCGCCGGCAGGTTTCTAAGGGACGGAGAATTCCGATGTCTACAGTCGCCAGGATCGATCCGTATCGTCTGCTGAATTTCGCAACCGCAGTCTACGTAGCGGCTGGAATGTCGCAGGAAAACGCGCATTTGTGCGCGGACACGCTCGTGCAGGCGGACTTGTGGGGACACCAGTCTCACGGCGTGATGCGGCTCTCGTGGTATGCAGCGCGTCTGAAGGCCGGCGTCTGCGATCCGAAGGCGAAGCCCGAACTGGTCATCGACGCGGGCGGCCTTGCGCTTATCGACGGCCACGACGGCATGGGCCAGGTTCTGACCGCAAGCGCCACACAGGAAGCCGTCCGACGCGCCAGGACCCACGGCATTGCGGCCGTCGGAATCCGCAATTCCAACCATTTCGGTACGGCGCTCTACTTCACGCTGATGGCGGCTCGGCAAGGCTGCGTTGCGTTCCTCTCGACGAACGCGAGTCCAGCAATGGCGCCCTGGGGAGGCCGAAAGAAGATCGTCGGCACAAATCCATGGTCCTGGGCCTGCCCGGCCGGCGCCCATCCTCCAATGGTGCTCGACATTGCCAACACCGGGGTCGCGCGCGGCAAGATCTATCTCGCGAAGCAGAAAGGCCAATCCATTCCGGAAGGATGGGCGATTAGTGCGGCAGGCGCTCCGACGACCGATCCTTCGGAAGCTATCGATGGAATCATCCTGCCGATGGCGCAGCACAAGGGATACGCGATTGCGCTGATGATGGACATGTTGTCCGGCATCCTGACCGGCAGCGGCTTCGGGGCCGAGGTGGCCGGGCCGTACCAGGCGGAACGCCGTAGCCGAGCCGGTCAGCTGATGATCGCGCTGAACATCGAAGCCATGCAGCCGCTGTCAGACTTCAACGCTCGAATGGAAGCGCTGATCGCTCAAATCAAGGCGGTGCCCCTTGCGCAAGGTTTCTCGGAAGTGTTCTATCCGGGCGAGATCGAGGCGCGCAACGACGCCAAGAATCGGCGCGAAGGCTTGCTGCTTCCGGAAGATACTCTGACCGATCTGATAAAGTTGGCGGGTGATTACAATCTGAAAGAGCTATTGCCATTTTGAGCCGGAGAGAACAATCGCCAAGGAGCGGACTCTACCTGCGTAAAATGAACATCCCTTCCGGCGTAGCTGGAGCGAGCGGAAGCGAAGACGGGCTGCCACCTCCCGCAAGCTATCCTGCAATCACAATCGGGAAAGACCGACACCGATCCCGACCAAAATATCGAAAACAACCCCATGCAAAGTAGCGGGGCCGTCCTCGGCAAGGATGCTTCGAATGATGCCGAGACATTTGACGTGTCGGGCAAATCACCGGCACAATTCGATCATGGGTGCCAGCGGCGTCCAGATTGATGGGGGCCTGAAATCGCCCGCCGTCTTCATACCTTTCAAGCACCCCCAGGAACATTTTGAAGCAGGTTGAGATCAGAGCTGACGGTGTGTGACAATCCGGACCGTGCCGGAGCCACCGCCCGACCATGCGCGCCGCGCGCTGGTTGGCTGCGAACGCCCTCGCCTGGCGGATGCGCCGATCCTATTCGATTCTCTGGGGGACGCCGAAGCAAACCCACTGTTCCGCACGCCGTGTTTTCTCATCAGAGAGCAGCGTAACCTGCCCCGGACCCGAACAGCGCAATGATAGACACGGGTCTTTCTTCGCCAGATCTACAGCGTCGGGCTTGACAGCAGCATGTTGGGCGATTAATCCATAAATCGTTGGATTGATGGAGTCTGGATGGCTCGCGGTACGCCACGCAGCAGGCATCATCATGCTCCGCGGCCGGCGGCAAAACTACCGGGCGACCTTCAGCTTGAGGAGGCGTCCGCGATGTTTCGTGCGCTTGGCGATCCAGCGCGGCTGCGGTTGCTTGCGCACCTGGCCGGTGGCGAGGTCTGCGTGTCGGAACTTGCGGAACTGGAAGACGACAATCTGACGACAGTGTCAGCCCGCCTGAAGACACTTTATGCGGTCAGGCTGGTCAAACGCAGGCGAGAGGCAAAGCACATTTATTACGCGCTTTCCGACGACCACGTTCTTCAACTGGTCGAGAGTGCGATTGAACATGCCGCCGAAAGGCATACCATCTGATCTCGGGCAGATGCGGGATCCAAGCCAAAGGAATGAACCATGACCGAATGTAACGAGAAGCATCATGCCAACCACACCCATCAGCATGGCCCGAACTGCGGACATACCGCCGTCCGGCATGACGGGCATGTCGATTATCTGCACGACGGTCATCTGCATCACATGCACGGAGATCACGTCGACGAGCATGTGATTGCTGTCAGCGCCACTAACCCCGCGCGCTGCACGCCCGATACGAAGTGCGCTCACACCCACGGCCCCCGATGCGGACACGAGGCGGTGCCCCATGGCGACCACATCGATTATCTCGTCGACGGACACTTGCATCACGTGCACGGCGACCACTGTGACGATCACGGCGCTTTGCAATTGGCCTGATCAAGCGAGGTCGTTCAGCGGACATCAAGATCTCAGCTCGTGCGAACCTGCGACTGCGGCCGGACGTTCCGCTTGACCTTGCTTCGATCGAGCTGAGGCTTGATGTGGCATTGCGTTTTGCGCGCCGGCTTCGCGGCCAGCCGGCCAAGCTCCTGCCCGCCGCGCTCCGCTTGAGCACTCAGCAGAAGCATCGGCTCGTGCAGCTCCTGCACGCCTTCGATGTTTATGCTGGCCAAGCGGATACAGCAGGCTGAAGCGAAAATCCGTCACCGAAGCCCGCGAACACTCAGGCGTAGGCAACCCAGCCGCGCCAGGTGAAGGCGGCGTAAAACAGCGCGACATCCGAGAAGCCCGCGTTCCACAGGATGGCTTCGTCCTGCTCAGGATCGAGCATCGGTACGTGAGCGTCCACCGTCGTGCGCATCTTCTCCACCTGCTCCGGATCGGCCCCCGACGCACGCGCGAACGCGGCGTAGCGCGACAGCCAGAGCGCACGTCCGCCTTCGCCCTGTGGGAAACTGCCGTGCGCCGCCACAAACGGGGCGCCGGGCTTGAGCCGTCGGTGCAGTTCGCGCGCCGCACGCGTGCGCTCCTCTACGTTCAGAAAGTGCAGCGTGAGAAGGCAGGTGGCAGCGTCGAACGGGCCATCCGGTGCATCGTCGATATAGCCCTCGCAAAAGGTCACGCGCGCCGCATCGGGACCGAGCAGTCGTCTTGCCTCGTCCAGCATGGCAGCCGCCGGATCGACGCCCAGGAACGTCCAGCCTGGATGGGCTTGTGCCAAGGCCCGCAACTCCAGGCCGCCACCGGCGCCGAGCACCAGCACACGCCCATCCTCCGGCGCACGCTCGGCCAGCAGGATCGCCGTCATGCGATGCAGGTCGTCCATGCCCGGCATGAACCGCCGTGGGCCATCGCCGTAACGCCTCGCAGTCTCGGGATCTTTGAAGGATGCGAGCATCGTTCGCATCTGGTCATCATTCGGCATGCGCCGTCTCCAGGTCGTGGGACTGTTTGAGCGTGGCCAGCCGCTGGTGGAAGTCAGCGCTGAGCTGGGCGAGCGTCACCTCGGCGAAGCGCGATAGCAGCATGGCTTCGGCTTCCTCGAAGGCGCGCCCCAGTGCGGCATTGACCGCCTGCTCGACGAGGCAGTCGGGCGATTCCATCCGATTCCCGATGGCCAGAAGCGAAGGTTCGCCCAACGCCTGGTAGACGTCGCGCAGGGTGAGCCTCGAAAGATCGCAATTTAAAGTCCAGCCACCACCGTGCCCTTTTTCCGAGCGCACATAACCCCGCTCGCGTAAGCCCGCCATGATCCGGCGGATTACCACCGGATTGGTCTGCATCGCCCTCGCCAGCATCTCGGATGTCGCCGGTCTGTCCTCCTCGGCCATGTGCAGCAGCACGTGCAGCACGCCCGACAATCGACTATCTCGTTTCATGTAACTTGAGATATTACGTGACGCCGGTAGAGTCAATGTGCGCGCGGCTTGCCGGCGCAATCGCCGCGTGAACGGGGACACAAACCTTCGAAATTCTTCGTCCACCACCAACGCATGACTTCTTCGCCACGGTGCACTCGGCCGCGACTTCCGGGCGGGGCTGCGTCGCCAGCCCTGCGATGGCGGTGCAGCCAACCTCCGCCCATGACAAGCGCTCAGGCCACCATGCTAAGGATAAACAGCGGTTTGTCGTGTCGGTGGTTGCGGATGATTCCCTCCCTGGGCAGCAAAACTGCGATATTTGCGACTTTCTAGGAGAGTCCGCGATGGACGACTAAGTCTTGCGATCGCGAGTGAACCAAACAAGGCGAATCGGCCACGTTGGGTGATGCAAACCACCGACGTGCTCGATGTTCCCTGGATTGAAGGCCGGCTTGATCATTCCCATTGAAGGGTTCGCCGAAATACGGAGCGGCTTGGTGAGTAAGGGCCGCGTTGAGCGGATATCGTCGCGCACCACGGCGAACGCGCCAAGGAGCAGAAACTACTCGCCTGGAGCGCTCGCCGAAAGCTATCGGGTCCGCTTGAACAATCTCAAGAAGTCGCAGTTTGCAATTTGAGACCGTAGTCGCTGGTTCAGTGCTCGTCAGGATCTCAGCGGCCGGACGGGGAGTAAGACCCGGGAATCAGCACTCCCTGACCGTTTATTATCTCCTGCGCCGGACGCTTCCTGTGGTGCAAATTGGCGTCATACCCAAGGTTGTCGCTAACATCGTCTTTTCCGCCCACCATAGAACGGATTTGCTCGTCGGGATCGACATAGCCCGATGAACCGCCCGAGCCCGTATCAGTCGAGGAGTTCATAGAGAAGGCAGACGCATTATGCGTGCAAAGCAGCAAGGCCGCCGCCGCGGTCACAACCGAGATAAAGCGCATGGGTGTCGCTCCAATTCAGGCGGCCATCCTAGCGCATGCACGACGGCAAAACTGTTACGTCCGCGCAACATGTCTCAAAGATCGCCCAGCCGGCTACAAGCTAGGTCCGCATGGTGGCTTCAGCCCCTCCGCCAGCTTTTAGCCAAAGTGATCCTCTGCCATAACGCCAATTCTGCGGCGCGCTTGTATATCAGCGCCTTGTTCAGTTCCGCACCGAAACCCACTCCTCTTGATCTTTGCAGCGCGCCGCGAACTGGGGCGCAGGTCAGAGCGTGCGGCACCGCGGCGATCGGCCAACAAGTCCTCGCCAGAGACACATCAAACGTGATCGCCCGCGCGTGTGGTCGCCCTTGACAGTATATCGTCGTGCTGAGACGTTATGTTATAACATTGCATGTGGGCATTGTCGCCTCGGCTGCGTCTGTCGCACGTTGCGCGATGGTCTCCGGAAGGAAGTGCGCGGAGGAAACTACGTTCGCCTCCATCTTTGAGCAACTGTAGTCATTGGCTTGGCTGAATGGCGGCGCAAGGACAACCGAACTGCGGCGCGGCCTAGCATGTCGAGAGAATCAATATGCGTCCAAACAGATCGATTCGCAGTGCATCCGTCACACGCTTGCTGCAGCATATTGCAAAAGCAATCCCGGTTCGGGGACTCGATCGCTCGCTTCTCGTCTGTCTGCTCGTTCTAGGTTTCTGCGTCGGTGCAAGCGCGTCGGAAACGGATTGCAAAGGTAAGCCCGACGCACTTGGCGTCAGTCGTATCATCGCCGTCGATCCCACGGAACATCCTAGGATCGGCACCATGCAGTATCCAGAAACGCTGCCGCTCGCCGACCACGAAGTCGTTCTGACATTCGATGATGGACCATCGCCGCGATACACCGATCGCATTCTCGAAGCGCTGGCGGCCCAATGTGTCAAGGCGACCTTTTTTATGGTTGGCAAAATGGCGAAGATGTTTTCGGATGAGGCCAGAAAGGTCGAGACGGAAGGCCATACGATTGGAACGCACAGTTTTCGTCATCCGTTCACGTTTAACAAAATGACCGAAAGTCAAGCTGGCGAGGAGATCGACAAAGGCGTCGAAGCAGTCCAAGCCGCACTCGGAGACCAGGCCAAGCTTGCTCCCTTCTTTCGGGTGCCCGGATTCCTGACCTCGAAATCGACGGAGGATGCGCTTGCTTCTCGCCGTCTCATGACGTGGAGCACGGATGTCACCGGCGATGACTGGAGACCGATCAGCAGTGCCGAGGTCGTGAGGCGTGCGATGTCAAGATTGGAAGCGCAGGGGCGGGGCGTGTTGCTCCTTCATGATCTTCACGAACGTACTGTTGCGGCGCTTCCAGAACTTCTCAATGAACTCAAGCAAGAAGGGTTCAAGATCGTTCAAGTCGTTCCAGCCAGCACGACGACCCCCAAAACCGAAACGACCCCTGATCAATGGCGCCTGCCTCCCCCTGCGGCTGTCGCGGCCGAGAGTGAAAAGCCATCCGCGGCTGAAGCACCCACAAAATCCGCAGCTGCTATCCATAAAACGAAGACCTCGACGCGACTCGGGAAAGGCATTCGCAAACTAGCGAGCGTGAGCCGTTACCGAAAGTCGGGGCACATTGGCGTTCGTCACCACGCCAATCTCGCTTGTCGAGCACGTAATCACAGAAAAAGCCAACCCGGTTCATGCTCGGGCATATCGTAGACCGATCCGAAAGGGCAATTCGTTGGATGCTGTCAACGAGTGCCGCTTCGCTGTGCAGGCAAAGCGCTTATTCGCCGCGTTCAACGCGAGCTGGCACGCCATGGCATAAGCGCGGCTTTCGATGAAACATCTCCTATCCAGTCTTTTTCCGGCAGCCGTCTGGCTCATCGCCATTTCGAGCGGCGCATCGGCCCATCCTCACGTGTGGGTGACGAATCATACGGACGTGATCTACGACGCGAAAGGGCAAGTGACGGGACTCCGGCACGCCTGGACCTTTGATGAGATGTTTTCGGCCTACGCCATCCAGGGCATCGATCATAAAGAGAAAGGATTGTTCACCCGGGAGGAGTTGAGTGGGCTCGCCGAAGTCAACGTGACGTCCCTCAAGGAATTTGACTATTTCACCTTCCCGCGCGCGGACGGAAAGAAAGTGCCCCTGCTCGACCCGACTGACTATTGGATGGAGTACAAGGACCCAGCCTTGACGTTGCATTTCGTGCTCCCGTTCAAGACGCCCGTTGCTGCCCGACGGTTGCAGGTTGAGATTTACGATCCGACGATTTTCGTAGATTTCGAGCCGGCCAAGGACACGCCGGTGTCTATGGTCAATGCGCCGGCAAGCTGCCAATTGCAGGTGGACACGCCTCATACGCCGACAGCGGGCGAGCAATTGCGGCTGGGTCAGCTCGACGCCGCCCCGCTTGATCCATTCAGCAGCTTTGGCGAAATCTTCGCGAACAAGTTCGTTGTCAATTGTCCCTGACCAACGGGCCGAGGACGCTGGCGTGGCAGTGAGGCGAGCACAGCGGTTTCGAGCTGCCTTGGCTGAACGAAACTCAGGACGACGCAGGTCGCAATCCGCCACCGCCCTTGTGGCGCTCGCCAGTGGAATGCGATCCACGGCGAACAATCCCGTTAGGCCGATAGCCCCTGGATCATGACCGCCATGCCCAGGATCCAACACGATTAAGGGAACATCACTCTGAGTGGAGAGAGCAGGCCCACCACCAATAAGCGGCAAAAGGCCAATTCCCAAAAATGCGGCGATTGCCTCGCGGCGTCGTAGTCCTTCAAACGCCGTGCCTGAGTGACCGGGCTGTGTGCCGCCGGTGGCGCGGATCATAGTAGGCGCTAGTATCCCCTTTTGTTAGAGGGTGAGTCGTAATTCATGATCGGGATGACGCTCGAAACGAGAGAAATCCCACCTTCGAGAAAAAAGCCGCCGTATCACTCAGCCATGATTCAGCCCCGCAGCGCGTTGATCGTCCGCCGATTGCAGTCTTTTGTGCGCGAATCGAACTCTACTTCGAAATTTGCGGAGCAAACAGGCGACGCATCGCATCCTCATAAAACAGGAATTGGTCCGAGAGAGGTTGTTCTGGCGCTCTCCGCACTCGCGTCGCGACCAGAGAATCGTTGATGTCCCCGGCGAGTGAGCTCATGCAAGGCCGTCCACGAATCTCCTGCTCCCGTCACTGGCCGACCTGGAAGGTGAAGTGCTGCCCTCGGTCGTATGCGTGTCGACCGAGATCACGTGCCAGTTGACGTGATCGGTGCCGGCTCCGCCGGCCCGCAACGGGACTAACATCTGATTGCCGCTGATACGGGCCTTGCCGCCATTGACGCGCTCGCCGGCGTAGTTAGCTTCAATTCGGAACGCGACTGTCATCTCGCCCAGCGACGTGTGCTGACACGCCATGAATGGCGTCTTTGCCCGGTTCGGATCTGCGGTTAGATGTTTACCGCGTAATGGTGGAGAGCACCGGTCCTGTTGGCGGTTAATTGGATTCTGGCGCAACTATCTGCATAGGGCGCTCTCAGCTCAGGGCGCCGCAATATGCCAAGCGCCGTTGAGTTTTCCGTCACCATCGGTATCGCCGGGCGCTTTGTCGTTCTTCAATGTGTACAAAGGTCTTCCCTTGTAGGCCCACATCTTCCTTCCATCGTCGCGCACGACGATCGTCCAATCGCCCGAAGGCTTGTCGGTATCGGACGCGAGCAGAGCCGGCCAATTTTCGGCGCACGGTCCGTTGCAGGCGGATTTGCCCGGCATGCCCTTGTCCTTATCGAAAACATAAAGAGTCATGCCCTTGGCATCGACCAGCGCCTTGCCCTTTGGGGTGTCGCCTGTTCTGGCCGGCGTCATCTGCGCAAAGGCCGTCGAAACCATGAGAACTGTGCTGACCAGCAGAACTCCCGCGCTCTTGATCATTGGATCATTCCTCTCCGCCAGGGGATTTACATCCGGTCGAACACCTGAACCGGCAAATTATTCCGAGAAGATCCGTGATTTGGTCCCTTCACGCGGGAATAAGACCGAGACCACAAGAGTCCTCGCCCGCGCGATGTCGCAAGCAGGAGAGATTCATGGTCAACAATCAAATAGCCACAGCTACGCAACAAAGGCAGCTGCGGCATTGCTGGCTGTCACAGCTCTTTTGTGCAATCCGGCAAATGCAGCGGGCAATATCAGCCGCGGGGAAGGACTCTATCGGGGCTGCCAGGATTGTCATTCCATCGAGAAGAACGACGTGGGTCCGAGGTCCGATGCACAAGGGCATCGTTGGCCGTGCTGCCGGCACCGTGCCAGGCTACAATTACTCACCAGCATTGCGGAATGCAAAGATCATATGGACCGAGCAAAACCTGGACAAATGGCTGAACAATCCGCAGGAGCTTATTCCAGGGACAAAAATGTTCTACGAAGTCAAGAATGCTCAGGACCGTGCCGATATCATCGCATTCCTCAAAGAACGCGCGCGCTGACTGCGAAGAAGATTGACAAATTCAGTCCCTCCAATCGCTCCCGTGTGGTTGGTCGGCTTTGACGAACCGTTCATCCGACCCTGCACAAAATCGAAATTGTTGCCGCTGGAAGCGTGCTGAAGACGGCGAGCGCTATGATCGCAAATCCCAGCATCCTTTGCAGCCGAGGCGACTTTGCCCGCATGCGCAACCATGGCAGTCCAGCACCGGCGCCCACAACCGGCGGCAACGTGCCGAATCCAAAGCCGATCATGACGGCGGCACCGTTGAGCCATGAGCCCGACAGCATCGCATAGAACAGCGCTGCATAGACCATCGCGCAGGGAAGAAAGCCCCAAAGGCAGCCGGCCAGGAAAAATCCCGCAAAAGATGGTAGCCGAAAGGATCCCGATATCGAGGCAAAATTGCTGCTTGCCGCAGCCGCCAGACGGACGAGCGGGGCTGGGATCGGAACGGCGCCCATCATCGACAACCCAATCCATCCAAGCGACACCGCCGCAGCCCAGCGTAGCACGATATGTGCAATGGAGCGGTCGAGGACGCCAAATAGACGGGTACCCAGGCCTCCGACGGCCATGCCCGCGATGACATACCCAGTTATCCTTCCGGCGTTGACCAGGAGGTTGCTGCGGTACAGGCCACGCAGAGGCTTTCCCGGCGCCGGCGAAGTTGCCATGCAAAGGCTCGCCGCGATCCCTGAACACATGCCAAGGCAGTGCAGGCTCGATGCGAGGCCCAGGAGAAACCCGGCGACAATAAGAGGTTGACCGAAATCGAACATGACGGCATTCCGCGAATGTCACCTTCCTAGCGTAGCGGCGCATGCGCAGATTTGCGCTGTATCAATCTGGACAGTCGCTACCCTTCGCTCACCAGGCCAATTCCGCAATGAGTTGCAATCGACAAAACACCGAACGCGCACGCGAAGCGGATGAGTTCGAGCAAAGGATGTGCTCTCGTTGCCGAACCATTCACCAGCGACCACAAGCCGCCGATATCCAAAAGATAGAGCCCAAGGCCAAAGGTCAAACCGACACAGAAGCCGGTAAGGAATGGGACAACAACGTTCAAAAGCACCCCGCGCATGGCCGTCAGCCTCTGGCCGCGTCATCCAGGAGTTTTCTGATCTTCTCGCGCGTCGTCGCCTCCGGCTCCTGGTAATTCAGCAGGCCGACGAACTGCCCCTTCGGGTTCATCATGTAGACGGCCGCCGTGTGATCCATCGTATAGTCACCGTCCTTCAGCGGCACCTTGCGCGCGTAAACGCGATACTCGGTCAGGATGGCGGCGATATCGCGTGGGGAGCCGGAAAGCCCGGCAATGCGTGGATCGAATGATGACAGATAGAGCCCAAGCTGCTCAGGCGTATCGCGCTGCGGATCGACGGTAACGAATGCAACGTTGAGCCGGTCCGCGTCCGGACCAAGCTCCTTGAGCCGCTCCGTTAGATCCAGCAACGTCGTTGGACAGATATCGGGGCAGTTGGTAAATCCGAAGAACATCAGGGTGGGTTTGCCCAGATAGTCCCGTTCGGTCACCCGCCTGCCGTGCTGATCGACCAGCGAAAATGGCCCGCCGATTGCCGCCGTCGCTTTCGAATGCGTGTCGCTGCGGAGATAGTTACGAGTTGCGGTGACGGCGCCCGCGAAAACCAACGCGCCCACCACTACCCCGAGGAGCCAAATGGCGGGGTTCATTTTTTCGGTCCGATCCGAAGCGGCCTTGCGAAGATTCCGCCAATACATTTTTTGGACTCCTATCGTCAGGGATTTGCAGCCACCGGCTGCTGATGAAGCGGCGGGGTTGATGACGTCAGCGCCGCCAAGTGGCCCGGTTGTCGCGGTCATCCGTCCGCGCCGCATCGGTCCTGCAGGCGAGCGCAAACCATGACCAGATCGTCCTGGTTGGGCCCAGCAAAGCGCGGTATGCTCTGTGCCCGGTCACGCCAAGTGACGGCGGTCATGCGGCCGGCAGGTTGGACGATATGGGAATCAGGCGAGCGGTGGGCCTCTCGGGCCGTACGCGGCTATGGTTCTCACCGGCACTCGCGGCGCGGGTGGTGGCGCGACGCTCTCAATCTCAATCGACGTCCGGGTCGCCAATTCGCCTCCTGACGGCGGCGGCAATCCGGGGGCGTGGATCAGGCAGCAGAAATCACATCGCGGAAGATGAGCGTGGTGGCTGTCGGAATCGCTGTTTCCGTTCCCACCACAGATCGGCGGAAGGGTCCCGTCGGGTAGAACGAACTGGGTAACGTCGACCGCAATCGGATCAGACCGATGCGCAAATGCGAAGCTCGTACTGGCAAGAATATAGAAGGCCAACGCGACCAGTCTTACCGCTCTGCACCGGATCAGGTTTGGCGGCATCAGTCGCGTAGCAAGATGGCGTCGTCTGGGGTCCATCAGAGCGTGCCATGCTTAGGCTTTTGGACCGACATACGATCGCGGCCAACAATCGCTCGCGAGGAGCTCGTTGGCTTGGACGCGAACATATCTGGATAGATCATGATGCCGATGACTGGCCGAGCCGGTCGGGGCGCACTCTGCTCAGCCCTTACCGAGGGCACAAACAAACCGGCGAGTGAACTCGCCATCAAGACGGCATTGAACTCCCGCCGATCCATTTGCTCCTCCGGCACGCTGTAGCAGCGACGCCGCTACATCTTCTTCATATCCATCTTCTTCATGTCCATTTTCCCGCCCATGCCGGAGTCGCCAGCCGGTCCCTGTGCGCCGACACCCTCGACATCGAACGAAACCGTCACCTTGCCGGCCTTTTCGAACTCAAGCGTGATGGGCAGCTTTTCGCCCTGCTTCAGCTGGCCTTTCAAATCCATCAGCATCACATGATAGCCGCCCGGCGCGAGCTTGACGGTCTTGCCTGGGGCGATTTCAAGCCCCTTCTCCAGCGGGCGCATCTTCATCACCCCGTTGCTCATGGACATCTCGTGGACTTCAACTTTGCCGGCAACATCGCTCGAACCACCGATCAGCCGATCAGGCGCGCTGCCCTTGTTTTCGATGGTGAGATAGCCAGCGCCCGCTTTCGCGCCACTCGGCGTCGCCCGGCTCCAGGCCTGGCTGATCACAAGGTCGCCGGCCTTGACCTCGTCAGCCATCGCAACGGACGAGCCGACAAATACCAACGCGAGGGCCAGAAGTATCTGCTTCATCTTGCACATGTCATTCACCTCTCAGTTAAAAATGCTTTGCAAACGTAGCAGCATGTTCTTGCTGTTAAGGATGCTCGCGGTCTTCATGAGGGTTGCCTCCCATCACGACAGTTCCCTCGAACGTTGATAGCATCGTCCGCTTGACCGGCGATATGGTGCTTTCGGCGGTTTGCAATCTTTCCGCAAGATCGGCCGCATCGGATGCGGGAACGCCGGCCTGTTGCAGCGCCGCGGCTGACGTTATCCCGTCTCCGCTGCACAATATCAGCGACCACTTGCCGTCGCGCCGTTTTAGTAAAGCGCGGCCTCCGTGCCCGTCCTGGATCCAGTCGGCGATGGCGTAATCGTTCGCGGCAACGACGGGGTCGACGACAAGTGGTGCGCCAGGCTTGTCGAAGGTATCCATCAGCAGCTTTCGGATCGACTGTTCGGCAGATTCCGCGAGCGCAATTGCACTCCCCAGCCAGAGCGCGAAGGCGGCAGCCAGCATTCGGATCGTCATCTTGCCGAATCTACCGGGCATTCAGGCCGGTCTCCAACGTAAGGGCCACTTCAACGCCCAACCAGTAGCTGCGATTGCGATAACCGATAACCCGAAGATGGGCAGAAGCAGGCTCATCACGCAAAGCGGAATAACCATCCCATTCGACCAGCGAACATCCCGAGCGGGAGGAATGCCGAACTGTCCTTTTGGGCGTCGAATCCACCAGGATGCGACGCCCGTCGCGCTGAGCCAGATCAACGAAACGGCAAGCAGCGTATTCAACCAGAGATTCAGCGGGCCAAAGTCGCCCTGATGAACATGAACACCGACTGCCACCAGCCGCGGAATGATCGGGAAATCGCGGTTGCGGAAATCGCCGGCGATCTTTCCGGTCGCCGCGTCGGCGATGATGGTGCGATCGTCTGACAGCGAGGATACCCGGTTGGTCACGAACAATGGCGCCCCCTGCCAGGGCGACAGTTGGATCGCGATCGCGCCGGTTACGCCGCGATCGCGGGCGGCTTGCGCGATGGCATCGATGGGTGCTCCCGCAGCGGCCATCTGGGCTGCGGTCGCGCCACCGGTCGAGAAGCCGGCCGGGCTCTCCTGATTCAGCGCATATTGAACGCGCGAGAGCACCTCACCGCCCCAGAATGACGTCCAGGGCAACGCGCTGATGAGGAAGAACAGCAAGACGCTGGAAAAGATCACGGCAACGACGGCGTGCAGATCACGCAGGAGAACGCGTGGGCCGGCGTCAAGCCGCGGCCGCAATGCCTGCCAAAAGCTTCTGCCGCGAGGCCACCACAGATAAAGTCCCGAGACGACCATGACAATCGCCCAGCAGTTGCCGAGTTCGAGCAGCCAGTTGCCGGGCTTGCCCAGCGGCCATCCCGCGTGCAGGGCTCGGCTCAAACCGGGCAGCCATTGTGCCGACGTCAGCCTTCCGAGAACGTGGCCGCTGTGGGGATCGACAAACACGGGGTAAGGCAGCCCGTCCGCCCCCTGCATGATGACTTCGGTGCTCCGGCGCGGATCATCGGACAGGACGATTTGCTGTACGGGAAGCGCATCTGAATCCAGCGACATCAGCTCATGATGGCTGCGGCCCAGATGCGCCTGTTCCGGTGCCACCCCTACCCGCTCCTCCCCACCCAAGAATGAGACAGCAGCCGCGAGTTGTTCGCTCGGAGGGACAATCGAGGGTGAGCCCGCCACGAAGCGAAGGTCCGGATATTGGACGTCCATCCACCATTCCGACCACAGGTACAGCGTGCCTGTCGTGCTTTGCCAAAGCACAAAGGGAATGACGATCAGCGCTGCCAGGAAATGCCAGCGCCAAAAAACGGGGTACAGACGAACTGGCCTGACCGCGATCGTCATGTTTTCAGCCATGTGCGGTTCTCACCTGCGGCTAAGCCCTAGAGTTCGGCACGGATCGAGGCGAGGAAGGTGCGAGGCGCGCCCGGGAAAATACTAAGCCGCGACGATGAGTTCTGGTAGTAGACCGTGTCGAACACGTTCTTCACATTCAGCTGCAGCGTCACCCGCTTGAACTGTGTCTCCGGCGGCGGCTTGAACTGGTACTGGATCATCGCGTCGACCCTGGCGTAGGCCGGCAAAATGAAGCTGTTCTGGTTGTCGCCCTGGCGGTCGCCGACGGCGACAACCCCTGCCCCGAGGCTCAGGCCGCGCCAGCGTCCGTCGGCATCGTATTTCGCCCAGATCGCACCCGAGTTGTAGGGCACGTCCTGCAGCCTGTTGCCACTCTCGTCCACGACATTGGTCGGCGGATAGAGCGTGCCGTTGACGATATCCTGAGCGCTCGGCCCCTGACCGTTGACGATACGCGCGTCGTCGTACGCGTAGCTCGCTATAATGCTCCAGTTGTCGTTGACGCGGCCCGTAACATCCAACTCCACGCCCTTGCTCTCGACGCGGCCCACCGGGGTCGAGAATGGTGTGCCTCCGAGGACTTGCACGACGTTGGACCTGACGATGTCGTACACCGCAAGCGTAGCCGTGAGCCTCTTGTCGAGCAATTCTGCCTTGACGCCAGCTTCATACTGCGTCGCCGAGTCCGGCGGGAACAAGGGCTGTCCCGGCACGGGTATCGCGTTTATCACGCTGAATGACTTTGTATAGCTGCCGTAGAATGAAAGCCAGGGAACCGGCTGAATCGTCAGGCCAAGGTGTGGACTGAAGGCTTGGTCGTTGGCAGTCTGGAAGCCGACCCCGGTCGTGGGGTTATACGGCCCCTCTGCTTCAGCATCGGAATTCGTGCTGTAGCCGTTCCCGTAGCTTGCCCAATCATATCGCCCGCCGAGCAGCAGGTGGATGCGGTCCTGCGCGAACGAAATCACATCCTGGCCGTAGACGCCGGTCCACTGCTCGCGCAGCGGATAGAAGCTGTTGCTGGGCAGCGGGCTGTAGGTGCCGCTGTAATCCGGCGCGTAGATGTTGATCGGCCCGATTGTCGGGTTGTCGCCGAAGAATGCCTCGATGTTCTTGTCGAGATAGAAATAATCCGTCCCGAAGAGCACAGAATGGTTGAACGGACCGAGGTCGAACTTGCCCTTGAGGTCGAGGTTGGTTGCGACCGTCTGCGTATGGACGTGAGCATCCCAGACGTTGCGGTTCAAGACGCCCGTTGCTTCATCGAACGAATCCACCCCGTTAAGAAATTGCCGATACTCCTGATTGTTGAAGGCAAAGCGATTGGTGAGGCTCCAGTCCTTATTGAAGTCGTAGGTCCAGTCGTAGCCGATCAGCTCGCGTTCCTGGCGGTTGGGATTGTTGACCGTCAGCGCGGGCGCCTGCAGATAGCGGCTCACCGGAATGTCCGCAGGCCGCGTCCCGACAGCCGGAATGCCCATCGAATTGTCGACAAAGCTCGACTTCTGGTACTCGACATCGACATTGAGCCGGAACTGGTTCGTCGGGTGCCAGGTGATCGTCGGCGCGACAAAGAAGTTCTTGCTGTTGACGAAGTCGGTGAAGGAGTCGGCCTTGGTGTAGTCGAGATTGACCCGATAGAGCCATGTCTTGTCGGCGGTCAGCGGTGCGGTTGAATCGATTGTCGTGCGCGTCAGCCCCCACGAGCCGAACTGCTCCTGGAGCGACGCATAGGGCGTGTCGAGCGGCCGTTTCGGCACAAGGTTGACGATGCCGCCGGGCTCCAACCGGCCGAACAACATGGCGGCCGGCCCCTTCAGGACCTCGATCGATTGAAGGTTCGCGGTCTCGATGCCCGTGATTTCGAACAACCGCAGGTCGTTGCGATAAATGTTGGCGTTGTCGAAACCGCGAATGTTGAAACCGTCGTAGAAATTGTTGCTGTCCGATGTCACGCTCGGCGGCTGCACGCTGCTGACATAGCCGACAACAGCGTCGCGCACCGAGATGTCCTGGTGATCGTCCATGGTCTGGCGTGGGACCACCTGGACGTTGATCGGCGCCTGCAAGAGTGGCGTGTTATCCTTCGTTGCCGCCACGGGAGCGTTGAAATCGACCGTGTAGCCGGTCATCCTTCCGCCCAGACCCGCCCCAGTCTGGCTACTGGCGACCTCGCTTGGCGGCTTAATCTCCTGAGCAGGTGTTGCAGTAGCGCGCGCAGGAGCCCGGACCGGGTGTCGGCTCTCCCGCGCGACCTTCGGCTTCTTGGGACTCGGCGGGTTGATGACAACCGGCGGCAGGCTTGGCTGGCTGCCGCTCGAGCCGTTATCGGCCGCGGCCATCGTGATTGCGTTAGCCGAATTTGTCGATGAACTTGGCGCAGCAACTTGCGCGAAAGACTCAGCCGGCACGGCTGCAATAGATGCAGCCGCGCACAGCGCGGGCAAAAAGCGGGACATAAATCAACTCCGTACGACGTCAACCAGATTGGGATCGGTTAGACGGTCGCGGGAGGTCCTTGCGAGGAGCGTGGCTCGTGTTGCCTGCCCGAAGATATCGCAAGCCAAGCCGTTGTAATCGCTGAAATCTCCAGCGCAGGCTGATTTTGCAGGCTGGGAGAGGCATCCGGCAAAGGCGGAACACCAGAGGCAAAGGCGCAGATCGGACATCCGGTGTGATGGTCAGGGGACTGCGCAGGCGGCTTCTGGGGGGCGTTCGAACCTGCCGCTTCGACGTTATGACAGATGGCGTCAAGCTCGCCGGGCACGGCCATCTGCGTCGCGACAACCGCAGCCAAAATCAGCTGAATCGCGAACAGATAGGCGGTTGCAACACCGACTACCCCTTTCAGCAATGACTTCGTCCGCACGCCGACCACAGAAAGCCTCCGCTGGCCCTCTAACATTTTCTTTATGTCGAGTGCCAGCCCAAGCGTGGCGGAGAATTCGACCGCCCACTGAAAAACAGACGCTGAAGCACGGCAGCAACACATCGTGGAATAAGCTTTATCGGCGTTCGGGCGGATCATCTCGACATGCGTCCGAATCCGCGTTCAACCCTTGCCCTTGACGCGGAAGATCACCGGAAGCGTGAAGCTCAGCCCCTCGTCTGCCACAGCCGGCGGCGGCTGCGGTACCGGATCGGACCGGTGGATCATCGCAAGCGCGGCCTCGTCGAAGGCGGCATCACCAGACCCCTTGGCGATGCTCGCCGACAGCACATGGCCCAACCGATCCAGCACGAAGCTGACCAGGATTTCGGCGCTCTTTTGCGCGCGATCGACCGGATAGCGCTTGTGCCGGTCGAAATGGGCGACCAGCTCCCTCTCCCACTTTACTTTGACGCGCTGCAGGCTTGCGCCGATGCCTTGCGCTGGCGCCACCGAGTGCTCGCCTTGCGGAACGTTCTCTGAGCTTGGGGCCGCGGTGGCTTCCGCGGCGACGGATTCCTGCGACGCCGCTGTCTGCACGGCCGCGATCTTCGCCTCGTCCTCGACCGGCTTCTTGACATCGTTTGGGGTGACGACGCGATCGGGATCGTCGGTCTCCCTCGGGGCATCCTTGGGCAAATCGGTTTCTTTGACCTCCGCCTTCTGTTCGGGGATGGCGGGAGAGGCGACCGAAGCGTCGGAATCCGGACCGGGCGGCAGGTCGGACGGATCCTGCTTCGGCGAGCTCAGTTCCAAGCCGACTTCGATCGCCGGCGCGCCCAGGTCATCTTCAGGCTCGTCGGTCTTGAGATATGATAGCCCCAACGCAGCACCGCCGAGATGAAGCGCAACCGCGCCGGCCGCGGCCATAGCCCACAGCCAATGCGAGGTCTTCTGCGAAGCGTCGAGATCCGTCATATTCGCCCCTGCCCGGCGTCTCACGGCTTTACCACCTCCGGGACGCCCTCGAGCGCCACCAGCTTGATCTTGGCGTAGCCGCCGGCGCGCAGGATCTCCAGCACGTCCATCATCTCGCCATAGGGCACCGTGCGATCGCCGCGGATGAAGACGAAACGATCCTTGCCCGCGCCGGCTGTGCCATCCAGCGCGAGCACAAGCTCCGAGCGTTTGACCGGCGTCTCGCCGATCCAAAGCGACAGATCCGGCCTGATGCTCACATAGACCGGCTTGTCCGGCTTCTTCTCCGGCATGGCAGTCGAAGAAGGCAGATCGATCGGCAGATCGACGGTCGAGAGCGGCGCCGCCACCATGAAGATGATGAGCAGCACCAGCATCACGTCGATGAACGGCGTGACGTTGATCTCGTGCGCCTCGGCGAACTCCTCGTCGTCGTCCAAACCGCCTTCAGCAATCGAAGCGCCCATTTGACGTTACTCCGCTGCCCGCCCCAGCCCACTCGCTTGGGCGCGATCGAGATCGCGCGACAACAGCCGCGCAGCCGCGCCCGAGGCGCGCGCGACCAGTTCGAGATAGGTTTTGGTCACCCGCGCGAAGTGATTGTAGATGATAACGGCGGGGATCGCCGCGGCCAGCCCGATCGCGGTCGCAAGCAGCGCCTCCGCAATGCCCGGCGCGACCACGGCGAGGTTGGTGGTCTGCGCCTTCGAGATGCCGATGAAGCTGTTCATGATGCCCCAGACCGTGCCGAACAGGCCAACAAACGGCGACGTCGAGCCGATCGTCGCCAGCATCCCCATGCCGAATCGGATGCGGCGCGCTTCGGCACGTGAGATTTCGGCACAGCGCGAGGCGGCACGTTCCTTGATGCTGTTGTCGCGGGCAATTCCGGCCGACAGCTGCTCCTCGTGGGCCGCCGCATCGAGCAGCGCCGTCAGCACCCCGCTTCTTTCGCCAAGCGCCAGCTTGGCCTCCGCCAGCGATTTTGCATTGCCGATCTTCTTCAGCGAGGCCGCGAGCTTGCGCCGGATGAACGACAGCTCGAAGGTCTTGGCAATCAGGATGGTCCAGGTCACCAGGGACGCAAAGGCCAAGGCGCCCATCACGATCTTGACCAGGATGTCTGCCGACAGGAACATCGACCACGGCGACAATTCGTGCGGGACAGCCAGTTGCGGCTTCAGGGGCCTCGCCGCGTCCGCTTCGGACGTCCCGGTTACAGGGGCCGCAACCGCTGGCGCTGCGGCTTCGGGTGGTGCTTCGGCCGGACTTGACGACACCGCGGGCGCCGGACTCGGTGCCTGATCCTGCTGCGCAACTGCAACGGACATCAGCAACGAAAGGGCAAGTGCGGCTGGAAGCAATCTTCTCATCATCGGAGTTCAACCTGTGCGCACGACGTTCATGGAGCCCGCGTTACCTCAGACTGGCGAGACCGATAGTTCAAGACATCTGAGCGATCGACGAGATGACTTGAGAAACTGGCAACGCTCGGATCGCCGATCAAGCAAGTTCCGCGCGGTGCTATCGCTCTTGCTTTACGCTCTGGCATACCATAGACGAAATCAGAAGCTAACAGTCAGACGTCCGTTCACCGAACGCCCCGGCCCCTTGACGCTGTTGCCGTAGACAGCCCACGAACCCATCATCGACACAGCCTTGTAGTCGACCAGATCAGCGCCCCCGAGCGGGAGGTAGTAGAGCTGGTTGAAAAGGTTGTCCACGCCGAGGTCCACTCGCACATACTCCCACCGGTAGCCGGTCCGGAGATTGACCAGCGCGTAAGCTGGCGTCGTCAGTTCGTTCCGCATCTGGCTGACATCGTCCTTCGCGCCAACCAGTTGCAGTTCGAGGCTGTTGATCCACCCCCCGAGCCGGTGATCGAGCGCGAGCTTCAGATTGATCGGCATTTCGACACAAGCGCGTACGGCAAATCCGCTCATCGACGGCAACGGAGAAGGATCCTCGGAGACTTAGAATGCTGCGCAGGGCACGTCGATCGGACAAATAGTCCCGGCTGCAAATTGCGGATGCGACTTGCCCGACATGGGAGCGAGATTTGCATCAATGCCAGTGAAGACACCGACGCTGGTGATCCGCGGTGACCGCGACATGTTTGCCGACCAGGGGCTGGCGGCGAAGATTCCGGGGGCGCAGGAAAGGATCATCGCGGATGCCACGCATTGGGGGCCATACGAACGCAACCGGGATCACATTATCGATGCAGCCGAGCGCTTCCTCGCGAACGAATGACTTCTAATCCTGGGTCAAAGGATTCCAGCTTTTGGACGAGCTCAACGAGCTTTTCGTTTTACCGAACTCGGCGCAAAATTGACCACCCTTGGATGCCCCACTGGTCTATTGCGGAGTGAAAACGGGAGCAGCCGGCCATGGAACGCATCACAGCAACACTCGATGAGGATCTGGTCGAGGAGCTCGATCGCTTCCAGAAGGATCGTGGCTATCAGAATCGGTCGGAGGCTCTTCGCGACCTCGTTCGCGCCGGGCTGCAGGAGGCAACACAGGAGAATGAGAGCGGCGGCGCCTGCATCGGTGCCCTGGTCTACGTGTATGATCACGAGGTCCGAACGCTTGCCAAACGGTTGACGATCACGCAGCACGATCACCATGATCTATCGGTCGCGACGCTTCACGTGCATCTCGATCATCATTCCTGCCTCGAAGTCGCCCCTGTTGCGCGGCGCCTCCGCTAAGGTCCGCCATTTCGCCGAGCACGTCATTGCCGAGCGCGGCGTTCGCCACGGTCGGCTCGTGGTGGTTCCAGTCGCGCTCGAACCGGAAACGCATGTCCACGGTGGCGGCAAGCCGCGCGCCCATTCGCATGCCCATGTTCGCGGTCCCGCAAAGCGGAAAGAAGCCCGCGGCTAACTTGCCATCTTGATGGACAGTTGGTTTCCAATCGTCGCGCTCCTGCCGACTGTGCAGCGCTGGCTTAAGGCTGCAGCCGCTTCAGTATTCAATTGAGTTCAAAAGAGTTTGCAATCCGCGCAGCCGGACGGCAGGGGATGGCACGGGTCTTGCTCAACTCCGAGTAAGATGATTATTTAAATTCATCATACGCGCCTAGGCTGACTTCGCGAGCATTCGGCATGTGGTGTTGCCGTCCGGTTGAGTAGATAATTTGGGGGACGAATGTTGTCGATCAGCCGGGCGCCGGAGTGCCACCGATCATTACGGGGCGTGTGATGTCATTGCGCGCGCGTTTGCTGACGTCCACGTCGCTTTTGCTCTCGTCCGCCTGTGTCAGTGCGGTTGCGCAGACCCCGGTTGCGCCGTCTCCATCGGAGGAGCAGGCGCCGGCTGTCTCCACTCCGGCATCGCCGCCCTCGCCCGCGGGTGAGGCACAGGGCACCGGAGCGGGCGCGTCTCCACGATCCGGGGGAACGCTACTTCCCACCCTCATAGTCCGCGCGCCGCGACCGCGGCGGCCTCCCACTGCGCCGAAAACGGCGGGAGCTCCATCCAGCAGACCCGCAGAGCCCCCGGCCTCGTCTTCACAGCCAGCTTCGCCCTACGAGACCGGCGCTCCCAACGTCGCAGGCGGCGCCGCGATGGCGCCGAGCATGGCAAGCCAGATGACGGTTTCCGGAGAGGACGTCAACGCGCGCCCGATCACCCGTCCCGGCGAGGTCGTCGAGGTGGCGCCTGGGCTGATGGCGATCATGCATGCCGATGCCGGCAAGGCCAATCAGTATTACCTGCGTGGCTGGAATCTTGATCACGGCACGGATCTCGCGACATTCTGGGACGACATCCCCATCAACCTGCCGACCCATGCCCATGGTCAGGGCTATACCGATCTCAACTGGCTGATTCCGGAGACAGTCGGCAGCGTGGAGGTCCGCAAAGGGCCATACTGGGCCGACGTCGGCGATTTTGAAAATGCCGGCAACCTGCATCTGTCCGTGCGCGACAGCGTCGAACGGAACATCCAGTCGGTCACGGTCGGCAGCTTCGGCTATCAGCGATACCTTTCACTCGGCTCGACTAAGATGTCAGACGGCACGCTGCTCTACGCCGGAGAGTTCAATAGCTATGCCGGCCCGTGGATCACTTCCGACGACATGAAGAAGTTCAGCGGCCTGTTGCGCTACAGCCAGGGCACGGCAACCGACGGCTTCTCCATCACCGGCATGGCCTACACCAACACCTGGAATTCGACCGACCAGGTGGCGCTGCGGGCCTACACGACCGGGCAGATGGGGCTTTACGGCGAGCTCGATCCAACCGATGGCGGCGACACCAGTCGCTTCTCGCTCTCCGGCCGCATCGCGCAGTCAACCGATGACGGCTCGTGGAAAGCAAATGCCTATCTCGTCAAATACACGATGGATCTGTGGAACAATTACACCTGGTTCACCAACGATCCGGTCAATGGCGATCAATTCCATCAGCACGATGACCGCCTATATGGCGGCGGCGGTGCCTCGCGCACGTTCGATGGCACGTTTGCCGGTCTCCGCACCGAGACCGTGGTCGGCGTACAGGCCCGCTACGACGACATCGCGAGTGCACTCAATTATTCCTACCAGCGTCAACTGCTGACGCCCTACATCAACGACCACGTCGGCGAAGGCAATGCCGCGATCTATGCCGAGAACACGGTGCATTGGACCGACTGGCTGCGAACCATCGCTGGCTGGCGCGGCGACTATTACGCCGCATCGGTCAATTCGATGCTGCAGCCGACAAACTCCGGCAATGTCCAGGAAGCTATCGGCAGTCCAAAGTTTCGCATGGTCGTCGGTCCCTTCGCCAAGACCGAGTTGTTCCTCGGCGCCGGTATGGGCTACCACAGCAACGACGCACGTAGCGCGACGCTGACCGAGGTGCCCGGTCAGCCGGGGCAGCCCGAGGGCGCCTCGCCGTTTCTGGTGCGCTCGCGCGGCGCCGAGGTCGGGGTCCGCAGCCAGGCGGTTCCAGGGCTCGATAGCTCGGTCAGCTTTTTCTACATCCATCAGGCTTCAGAACTGTTCTTCGATGGCGATACTGGCGATACGGCGGCGGGCCTGCCGAGCGTGCGCACGGGGGTCGAGTTCACGAACAGCTATCGGCCGTTCTCGTGGTTGCACATTGACGGCAACCTGGCGCTCTCGCACGCTCGTTTCATCGGTTACGACGACACGCAGGCGGCGCTCTATCAGTCGCTGGCCGGCTTTCCGCAAGCGCAGATCGGCAACGCGCCCGGCAACTACGTCTACAACGCGCCGGGGATGGTGGCCTCGGCCGGCGTGACGCTGGGCGAAAAGACCGGCTGGTTCAGCACCATGCGCTGGCGCTACATCGGCTCGCGCCCGCTGACCGAGGATGGGGTCTTCCAGTCGCCGCCGCTCAACCTCATCAACGCAGGCGTCGGCTATCGTTTCGAGAATGGCTGGCGCATCCAGCTTGATGCCCTCAATCTGCTCAACTCGAGGACAGACCTCGATACCTATGCCTATGGCTCGCTGCTGACGACCGACGCGATGTTTGCCATGTGCTACCCGACGGCAAAGATCCCCGCCGCGGTCTGCCAGAACGGCGTGATGGACTATGTGTACCATCCCGTGGAGCCGCTGGCGTTTCGGCTAACACTTGCCGGTCCGCTGGAGTCGATTCCAACAATGGACGTTCGGGCCATGGCCGCCGAGATGAAGCGGTCGTTTCCGGCCGACCCCCTCCAGCCGGCAGCCTACGACTGGAAGGGCTTCTCTCTTGGCGCTCGTGTCGGCAGTGCGTGGTCCCGCACCAGCGGCGGCACTTTCGATCCGACGAGTGGCGCCACGTCAGCTCCGATCTACGGGTCGCCGCCCGACTGGCACGGCGGCATCCAGCTCGGCTATGACTACATGCTGCCGTCGCGCCTCGTGCTCGGCATTGCCGCCGACGTGTCGTCAGGCGGCTCCAGATCGACAACGACGACCAATGCCGCGGGAAGCAGCACCGCGCAACTGACCGTATTCGACAGCGAGACCGTGCGCGCGCGCATTGGTTACGCCGCGGACAACGTCCTGCTTTACGGGACGGCCGGCTGGGCCTGGTCGAGCAATCAATACATCCGTACCCAATTGACGGGAACGCTCAACCTGGCGACGGCGGGCACCGAGGAAGCGGTCAACACCTATCTGAGCGGGTGGACGGCGGGGGCCGGAATTGCCGTCGCAATCGCCCGGAATTGGAACGTATTCGCCGAATATCGCCATACTAGTTACGGCAACTCGACGGTCGCGCTGCCTTTCTCGCAGTTGTCAACGACCTCGGCCGTCACCACGAACGAAGTCGATATCGGCGTGAACTACAAGTTCGATTGGGGGCCATCGTCCGCTTCCGCTTCTCGTGCGTTGGCCAAGATGGATTCGCAGCGGCCGGCCGCAACAGTGTCGCCTGTGGTCTGCCACCCCTGCGACTGGACCGGCGTCTACATAGGCGGCGATGGAGGCTATGGCTGGAACTCAGCCGACAGCGTGCCTTCGGATGCGATGGGCGTGCCGCTCGCATCACACGTCTACGGTGTCCGTGGTCCGCTTGCCGGTACGTTTGTCGGCGGTAATTACCAGTTCAATCGCCTTCTGGTCGGCGTCGAAGGCGATTGGCAATGGTCAAACCTGACCGGCAACAATCAACAGCTAGCTCCGCTTGGAGCGGCAGGTGTATCGCCCGGCGGTCCATTTACGGTCTCTACGACGATCAAGGACTACGCGTCGATCCGCGGCCGGCTCGGTGTCGCCTTCGATCGCTGGCTTCTATTCGGCACCGGTGGCTGGGCATGGGGCAATCCAGCGATGTCCTATGCGCCGCTCGGCTCGGCGCCCTTGGCGACCAACGGCGGCAACATGTCGTCCGGCTGGACCGTCGGCGCGGGTCTGGAATATGCCCTGACCGATCACGTCCTCGGCCGTATCGAATACCGTTACACCGATCTCGCGACTCCCGGCTTCGTGAATGCAGCGGCCAATCTCGCCAATGCCGGCCAGCGCGGGGCAATCAGCGACACCCGGCTCGGGTTCGCCTACAAATTTGCCGGCGGGGCGCCGTTGTAAGGGATTGAAGACCGCGCACGCACGATCAAGTGGAAGCATCGTGCTCGCCGACAAACATTTGATGTTTGAAAACGGCCGAAGCCTGCGCGAACACCTGCTCGTCGGGACGGTAGCGCCTACAACACCTCCTGCGCGCCTCCGCTGTGCGACAATTCTGCTCCGATCTCGTCGAAACGACGCATTCGGTAGACCAAGATGGAAATCAACCAACCCGCGATGAAGACGCCAACGATGAGGTAACCGTCGTCGTCGCACAGTACCTGATCAGGCAGTGTTCTGACGGCCGGTGCAGTTCGCCGCGCCCGTCCCTGAAAGAACGCGGCCCCACGCTTTGCCCATGCCTCCCGCTTTCCGGCCTCTTTTGTCTCGGCCAGCGCGATCAGGGCTCCTGCCAATTCGCCGGCGGTAAGTGTGTCGGCTCCCGTGACGATGACGAGTTCGCCGAGCTGCTATACTTTGCGGCTCTTGAGATCACGCGCCTTGTCCCCAAGCGCTTCAGTTCAGCATCAAAGTCTCGTGGCTTCCGCATCGTCGTCTCCATTAGTGTTGATGGAGAAATGATAGTCGAGCGATCGGCGCAATGCTGTAAGGTCGTCAGGGCATCTCTGCCTCCCGCTTCTATCGCGAACCGCAATTCCACACATCTGCATCAAACCAGTTCGAGCCGCAGCGACCGCCCGACCATGCGAGCGGCGCGCTAAAGCGTGGTTAGTGTGACATTGCCGTCCTTCGGATCGAGCAGGCGCCCGATCTGGCTGCGCGAGGTGTTCGTGCGCCAGGTGACACGCTTCGGTTCCTCATCGAACGGACGTTCGACGTACTTTCCACCCTGCCGACTTGAGCGGTCAGTCGCCCAGCGCGTTCCTGGTTGCGCGAAGGATGTCATCCGATAGCTTGGGATCGCTCACGGCACGGGCGAGCACGAGGGCCCCGACCAGGGAGGCGGTCGCGGCGAGGGCCTTCTCCTCGCGTTGCCGTGGCTTCAGCCCGGAGGCCATCCGGCCGCTCAGCAACGCGACCATGCCCCGCACGCCGGCCGTGAAGCGTTCTCTCACACCTCTGCTTTGTCGCGGCATTTCAGAACACAAGGCCGCGAAGGGGCAGCCGCTTCCGGGCGCGTCGCGATGCGCCGCCGAAAGGTAGTCCGAAACGTAGTCGCCGAAAGCAAACGCCTCGGGCAGCTCTTGCCCTTTGGCGGTTATCGCATGCGCCACCGCCTCTTCGACCAGCCGCTCCTTGGAACCGAACTGACTGTACAGGCCGCCATGCGTCATTCCGGCTGCCTCGGTCAATGCGTCCACACCTACGCCAGAGATGCCGCGCTCCCGCATGAGGCGGGAGGCGACTTCGAGAATTCGCTCGCGGTTTTTGGCAGCCTGTTCTTTTGAAACGCGCATGTAGCCAGGTCCTGAATCACGGGTCTTGACAATTATAATTACAATCGTCATGTATATCAATCATTACGACCGTAATCAAAATGGCCGACAGGAGAGTCTCATGAACGGGCCCAAATCGAAGATCGCGCTGGTCACCGGCGCCTCATCGGGGATCGGCGAAGCCACCGCAGCGCGGCTCGCGCAAGCCGGCTACAAGGTCTACGGCACCAGCAGACGGGCATTGCACGCTGGCAGGCGAGCGTTCGAGATGCTCGCCCTCGACGTGACTAGCGATGAATCGGTGGAAGCCCTCGTCAGCGAAGTCGCACGGCGCGACGGCCGCATCGATCTGCTCGTGAACAACGCGGGCTTCGGTGTTGCCCCGGCAGGAGCGGAAGAGAGTTCGATCGATCAGGCCCAATCGATTTTCGAGACCAACTTTTTCGGACTGGTCCGGATGACGCGCGCCGTAGTGCCTCACATGCGACGCCAGGGGAACGGCCGCATTATCAACATCGGCTCGGTGCTTGGATTTCTACCGATGCCTTATGGCGCGCTCTATGCCGCGACCAAGCACGCGGTGGCGGGTTATTCGGAATCGCTCGACCATGAACTGCGTACGAGGGGCATCCGGGTCTCGGTGATCGAGCCCGCGTACACCAAGACGCCATTCGATGCAAACTTCATGGCGCCCGATGCCACGCTCGATGAATATCGCGCGGCTCGCGAGGGCGTGACCAGAAGGGTCAACGAAGTGATGGCAACAGCCGAGCAGCCGGGCGTCGTGGCCGACACGGTGCTGAAGGCGGCCAATGCCGCGCACCCAAAACTGCGATACCCGGCAGGCAGGCTCGCCAAGCGCCTGCGCCTTCTTCGCAGATTTGCGCCGGCTGGCCTGGTGGATGCCGGGATCCGGAAGGACCTGAGGCTTGATGCGCCGGCGGCGCCGCAAACCGCCCGCACCGCCCGAGCTTTCTGACGGCGTGCGCCCGATGCACGCCACCGCCTCCGTTCGCCGCCGCTGCGAAAAAGCTTCGCACCCAGAGGAAAAAATGAGAGCTGTTGTTTTGAAGCGGTACGGCAAACCGGATCAGGTCGGGCTGGCCGATATCCCTCGGCCGACACCCGGGCCGAATGAGATTCTTGTCCAGGTTCACGCGGCTGGCTTGAATCCCATCGACAACATGATTCCGAAGGGAACGTTCAAGCCCATCCTGCGCTTTCAAATGCCGGCCACGCTGGGCAGCGATCTGGCTGGCGTTGTGGTGGAGGTGGGAAGCC
Organism: Bradyrhizobium sp.; assembly: GCF_035652035.1. Lineage (GTDB taxonomy): Bacteria > Pseudomonadota > Alphaproteobacteria > Rhizobiales > Xanthobacteraceae > Bradyrhizobium. The sequence goes on along the minus strand of NZ_DASREO010000026.1, from coordinate 24,730 downwards.
GCGTCACTCGCTTCAAGCCAGGCGATGCCGTCTTCGCCAGCATCTTTGACCTCGGAACGGGCGCTCTCGCTGAATTTGCGCGCGTACCGGAGGATGCCGCCGCGCTCAAGCCGCCAAACCTGGACTTCGTGCAAGCGGCCTCGATACCGATGGTCGGCCTGACGTCGTGGCAGGCGCTCAAGGAGCGAATACGTCTCAAGCCCGGTCAGAAGGTGTTCATCCCCGCGGGCGCCGGCGGGATTGGCACGTTCGCGATCCAACTCGCGAAATACCTCGGAGCCCGCGTGGGAACGACAACGAGCACAGGAAATATCAGTCTGGTGCGCAGCCTCGGGGCTGATGAGGTGATCGACTACAAGAAACAACACTTTGAGGAGGTGCTGCGGGACTACGACGCCGTGCTGGGCACGGTCAGGGGCGATGCGATCGAGAAATCGCTTCGAATTTTGAAGCCAGGGAGCACCGTTGCTTCACTCGTCGGGCCACCGGACGCCGCGTTCGCTCGCGCCCGAGGGATGAATTTCTTCATGGTGTTGCTGTTCGGATTGCTGAGCCGCAAGATCATTCGCCGCGCCAGCAAACGTGGCGCTGCATATTCGTTCGTTTTCGTGCATCCGGACGGCAGCCAACTCGCCGACATCGGCGAGCTTCTCAAGGCGGGGCGCATCCGGCCGGTGATCGACAGGGTATTTCCGTTCGAACAGGTCAAGGAGGCGCTTGCGTATCTCGAGAAGGGCCGAGCCAAGGGTAAGGTCGTTGTCCAGATGAGGTGATGACGCGGATGTGGGTGCCGGCCGCACCCATTGCGCACCAGAAACAACTCGCCATCACTTCGTCCCACGACACGAGGGCCGAGACCCCGGGGTGACTGGGGATCGGAGTTTGTCCATCGGACGCCGCAGGACGCCCATCCGGAATCAACCCATCCCGTGTGCGGCTTACGTCGTGCGTTTGAACCGTTCCCAAGACAGCAGTGCGAACAGGGCGAGGACCGCAAGACCGAGCGAGGCCGTGAGCAGCCAATCACGGCCGCGCGCGTAGTCATCGGTTGCGCCAATGTCTTCCGTGCCGGAGATCGGCGCGGTCGATGAAACGAGTGTGGTCTGGGGCTCAGTGGCGGTCGCCGCGCTGCCGGCGTCGGCTAGCCTGGTGTTCGCCGTTCCAGTCGCCGGAGAAAGCTGCTCCGCAATCGCCTCGACGGGCCCCGATGGCGCAGGAGCAGCGACTTGCGGCGTTTCCACAGCTTGCGCCGGCGTATCGCTCGGCCGCAGAAGTCGCGCGAATGAGTTCAGGTCCGCGTGGCGCGCGTCCGATGCACGAGCGGCGGTCCGGTCCGGCTTCCTATGCATGGCCGTCCGCGCCTTGGGCCGCCGCTGCGGAGACGAACGTAACTTCGCCATCATCCGATCGGACCAAGCCATGTAGGCCTTGCAGATATCATTGCACGGCAGTTCATTGACATAACCGGTCCCCGATGCCTTCGAGGGGGCCGCATGTGACATGCTCGGTCCGGCTAGAGAGAGCACAAAGCCAAGCGCCGCGGCTACCCCGAGCCTTTGCCTTGTCGATCCTGGGCGGTCGATCATCGCAATCCCCCACGTGGCGTTTTCACATCTCTGCGAGATTACGACAGCAGCAATGGTCGATAATTCGATCAGATCGCGTCAATATGCCGATAAGACACCGTCAATTTAATGAAGAGGCTACGCGAGGGCTCAAAGCCTCGCCACAATCCCGCTGCCGGCAGGCCACTTTCACCGAGAGCTTGCACGTATCGGGCGAGCGCCGAAGGCGTGCTCGCCCGCCGTCGCAGTTTTTGAGGAAACGAATCTGGCAGTATCGAAAGACCTAGTCGACGGCGATCCTGATTTCGCCGAGCCCTTCGATCCCTCCGCTCATGACTTCGCCCCGCTGCACGGGGCCGACCCCCTCCGGCGTGCCGGTCATGATGATGTCGCCTGGCTTGAGACCCATCGACCGCGAGCAGATGGAGATGATGTCCGGCACCGGCCAGATCAGCTTGGAGATGTCCGACTCCTGCTTGAGCGCGCCGTTGACGGCAAGCCAGATGCGCCCGGCTTTCGGATGGCCGACCTCTGAGACCGGCCGTAACGGAGCGATCGGCGCCGAGAGATCAAACCCCTTGCCCCAGTCCCAGGGGCGGCCCTGCTCGCGGGCTTGAAGCTGCAGATCGCGCCGGGTCAGATCGATGCCGACGCCATAGCCCCAGACATGATCGAGTGCGCGCGCGACGGGGATGTCGGTCCCGCCCTGCCCGATCGCGACGATGAGTTCGATCTCATAGTGGAAATTGCTGGTCTGCGGCGGATACGGAACCGTCGTGCCGTCGTCTACCACCGTATCGGCCGGCTTCATGAAAAAGAACGGCGGCTCGCGATCGGGATCCCGCCCCATCTCACGCGCGTGTGCCGCGTAGTTGCGGCCGACACAGATGATCCGGCGCACTGGAAAGCGCGCGGACGAATTGTGGACTGCAACCGATGCCGGCGGCGGAGGCGGCAGGACGAAATCGGATTGAGTGCTGACGTCACGCATTGCCGCGGTCCTCCCGGAACAGATGCAGCGCTTCCTGGATCGGTCGATCCGAATAGGAGAAGATCACGGCGTCGCCACCCAGCGCCTCGTGGCGCACGCGATGCCAGGACGGCACGACGAAAACGTCCCGCTTGCCCCATTCGATCACGATGTCCTCGCCGGAGGCGGACGAGATGATGCTGCGGCCGGTGCCTTCGATCGGCACGAACACCGTCGCGTCCGTCGAGCGGTAGGTCGCGGTTGCAAAATCCTTCGGCAAGAGCTGGATGAACGTCGCCATGGTGGCCATGGCGTGATTGCCGGTGATCGGGTTGGTGTAGCGCATCTTCAGACCATGGCAGGGATCCCAGGCCGCGGCCCGTCGCAGCCGTTCGAGCGCCTCGCGCGTGCGCGCATACGGATAGTTGAATACCGGCGAGGTGCCGCCACCTCCCTTGTGATCCACCGGCAGCAGGTTGTTGCCATAGCGCGCGTCGCTGTCGCCGACGGGCCGGACAATTGGCTGCTCGTCGACATCGAGGTGTTCGGCAAACGAGGCGTCCAGCATCTGCAGCACGGGGATGTCGAGACCATCCAGCCAGAACACCGGGCTCGAGCTCGGATTGCCGTGGTCATGCCAGGCCCAGGGCGGGGTGATGATGAAATCGCCCTCATGCATGATGGTGCGCTCGCCGTTTACGGCGGTGTAGGCGCCTTCGCCTTCGAGGATGAACCGCAGTGCCGACTGGGTGTGGCGGTGCGCCGGCGCGATTTCACCCGGCATGACCAGTTGCACGCCGGCATAGAGATCTGTGGTGATCCTGGACTGGCCGCGAAGACCGGGATTTTCCAGAACGAGAACGCGCCGCTCCGCCTCCTTGGCTGTGATGAGCGCTCCGGCCTCGAGCATATAGGCGCGGATGTCGTCAAAGCGCCAGGACGCGGGACGACAGCCGCTCCTCGGTTCGGGCGTGACCAGGTCGGCGAGCGACAGCCAGAGCGCCGTGAGATTCTGCTTGTCAATCTTGTCGTAGAACGCCCGCCGCTCCGGTGTATCGGCAGTCGGAGCGATGATCGACTGTTGGGACATCGTTTGTCTCGCTGTGATTTGAAACATGATCAGTGATGAGTTTCGCGGCTGACGACGCCTGCGGCTTCAGGCTTCCGGCGGCGCGCTGCGCAGCCTCTGCCGATCGATCTTGCCCGTTCCTGTCTTCGGCAAATCCGCGCGGTATTCGATCAGGCGCGGATATTTGTAAGGAAGCAGTTTCGATTTGACGTGGTCCTGCAGCTCCCGCGTCAAAAGCTCGCTCTCCGAATAACCGTCGCGAAGAATGACGAATGCCTTTGTCGTCATCCGGCGGTCGGCAAGCTCCAGTCCAAGCACCGCACACTCCCGGACCGCAGGATGTTCGGACAGACAGAGCTCGATCTCGAGCGGGTAGATCCACTGGCCGCTCACCTTGATGAGATCGTCGACCCGGCCAACAAAAGTGAAGAAGCCCTCCTTGTCCTCAACAAGCCTGTCTCCGGTCCAGATCCACCCCTCCTCGCGCATGGTTTGCGCAGTCTTGTCCGGTCGATTCCAGTAGCAAGGCGCATTGGAATGGCCGCGAACCCACATCACGCCTTCCGCGCCTTGCGCGACCGGCTCGCCTTCGGGAGTCGTCAGGCGGAGTTCGTAACCAGGGACGCGCTTGCCGGCGGCACCGATCTTCTTCTGCTCGCGCGTATTCGAGAGATAGATGTGCAGGACCTCGGTCGACCCGAGCCCCTCCATGATCTCGTGTCCGAAGCGCCGCTTCCAGTCGTTGAAAAGATCTTGCGACAGCACCTCGGCGGCCGACAGGCAGAGCCGAACGCTCGACAAATCCGCAGTGTCGATACGCGGATGATTCAGCAGCGCGTTGTAGAGCGTCGGCAGTCCGAAAAACAGCGTGGGCTTGAATCGCGCGATCATGTCGAGCACCGCGTTCGGCTCGGGGCGGCCCGCGAGCAACACCGTGCTGGCGCCGACCGAGAACGGGAAGGTGATCGAATTGCCAAAGCCGTAGGCGAAGAAAATTTTTGGCACCGAGAAGCAGATGTCGTTCTCTCGGATCCCCAGGATGTGGCGGCCGAAACTCTCCGCCGTATAGGCCATGTCGTGCTGCAAGTGCACGATGCCTTTCGGCCGGCCGGTGCTGCCCGAGCTGTACATCCAGAACGCCATGTCGTCGCGGTTGGTCGGCGCCGCGTCCAGCTCCGCAGCAAACTGGGCGAACCATTGGTCGCCATTCAGCACACGGATCGAGGACGGCTCGCGCGCGGTTTCGCCATTGACCACGATCAGCGTCCGCAGCTGCGTTCCCGCGATCGTCTCCTGGTCGAACAGGGCGGCGTATTCGGCGTCGACCACCGCAACCGGTGCGGCCGAGTCCTGCAGGTAAAAGCTGATCAGGTCCTTTGGCGACAGCGTGTTGATCAGCATCGGCACCAGGCCGGCGCGGATCGCCCCGAAAAGAGCGGCCGGATACGACGCAGTGTCGTTTAAGAGGAGCAGCACGCGGTCGCCCGCGGCAAGCCCGAGGGAGCCCAGCGCATTGCCGCATCTGGCGGCCTTGGCGCACAGCTCGGTGTAGCTGACCTCGCCCGCCGCACTGTAGATCGCGACCTTCTCCCCACGGCCTGCCCGCAGATTGCCGAACAGGATGTCGCTGGCGTTGTAGCGCTGAGGGATCGCAAAGCCGATCTCCCGCGCGCTCGGAGCATCGTCGGGGACATGGTCGACGATCACCTGGCCACTTCGGTCCGTCATGGCAGCGTTCCCTCTTATCGCGATATGCTCGAGGCCGATGAACTCGCGTCGTACCGCGCCATGAAGCGCGGCGACATCGCGCGGAGCTGGCTAGCGTCGATCCGGCCCGAGCGGGTGATGTAGCTGTAAGCGAAATCCAGCGGCGCGAGCTTCATGTGCTCCGGAAAGCGCTCATACCAGGCCGCGCTCGTCTTCGCCGCCTTGACCAGCTTCTCCACGACCGGGCGACGTTCGCGCTCGTAAGTCTCCAGCGCATGGCGGAGGTCGCGCGGTTCGCCTTCGAGAGCCTTGACCAGCGCGATGACGTCCTCGAGCGCCAGGCGCGTACCGGATCCGATCGAGAAATGGGCGGTATGAAGCGCATCACCGACCAGCACCATATTGCGATGCGACCAGCGCTCGTTCCACAGCCAAGGGAAGTTGCGCCAGACCGACTTATTGTTGACCAGCGGATGCCCTCCAAGCGTGTCGGCGAACACCTTCTCGCAAAGCGCCCGGCTCTGCTCTTCCGTCTTCTCGGCCAAGCCGGCGCGCAGCCACGTGGCGCGATCGCACTCGACAATGAACGTGCTCATCGTCGGCGAGTAGCGGTAGTGATGCGCATTGAAGCTGCCGAACTCGGTTTCGACGAAGGTCTGGGTCAGTGTCTCGAACCGTTTCGTGGTGCCGTACCAGGCGAACTTGTTGTCGTCGTATGACAGCGAGGTCTTGAAGTCGCCCTCATAGGTCCTTCGCACCAGCGAGTTCACGCCGTCGGCGGCGACAATCAGATCGTATCCGGCGAGTTCATCGACGGAGCGCACGGCAGTGCCGAACCGGAGGTTTGCGCCCACGGACCGTGCGCGGGCGGTGAGCTGGATGAGGAAGTCGAGTCGTCCGACCGCGGAGAAGCCGACACCGTCAAGCGCGACCCGTTCACCACGGTGAACCAGCGTGATGTCACGCCAATGCTCCATGCGGGCCGAAACGGCTTCAGCGGTTTCCGGATCATCGGCGCGAAGGAAATCGAGCGCCTTGTCGGAGAAGACGACGCCAAATCCCCAGGTGGCGCCTTCCGGGTTCTGCTCGAAGACGTCGATCTGAGCTTCAGGATGCCGGCGCTTCCATAGATAGGCGAAGTACAGCCCCGCCGGGCCGCCTCCGAGCACAGCAACGCGATCGAGCCGCATGACCTTCCTTCCCCTATTGCTTTTGCTTGCCACTTCTATTTGCGCATTATGCAATAGATTTCATAAGACGCAATACTTGATTTGCATAATAGGGAATTATTTTTACATTAGGGAAATGTGGTTTTCACGCTAAGCTTCGATTCCAGGCCGTTCGGCCGGAGGTTTTCGGATGTTTGAGACGACTTTCACGATCGAATGGGGCGATTGCGACGAAGCCGGAATCGTCTTCTATCCCAATTACTTCTATTGGCTTGACTGCACCTATCAGCGCTGGCTGCGCAGCCATGGATTAAGCCAGCGCGAGCTCAAGCGCCGCTTTGGGAGCGTCACGCCCCTGGTCAATGTCGGCGCACAGTTCACGGGGCCTGCCCGCTACGATGATGAACTGGTGATCCGCGCGGAGGTGGCCGAGTGGCAGGAGCGGCGGTTTCGAATCGACTACAAGCTTTCGGTCGGGAATATGCAGGTTGCCACGGGTTTCGAACAGCGCACCTGGGCAGCAGTCACGAACACAGGCGGACTCCGCGGCGCGAGTGTGCCGGGCGAGTTCAAGGAACTGCTGACATGAAACGCAAGCCTGCGAACGACACGAGCGACGACAGCGGCGGGGCGGCCCCGGGCGGTATCCAGGCGCTCGATGCGGCGCTTTCGGTGTTGCGAGTGCTGCGATCGTTTGACGGGCCGGCGACGCTATCAGACATCGCGCGCGAAGCGGGCATGCCGCCAAGCAAGGTGCATCGTTATCTCGCGAGCTTCATCCATGCGGGACTTGCGGTGCAGAAGGAGCGCTCCGGCCGCTATGATCTGGGCCGCGAAGCCGCGGAGCTTGGCGTTGCCGCCATCAGCCGGAACAACTTCGTCCTCCGCGCGTCGGAGGAGCTCGAGGACTTGGCGCTCGCGACCGGCCAAGCCGCGCTGCTTGCGGTCTGGAGCCACAATGGTCCCACCGTGGTCAGGCTGGAGCGGGGTCCCAATCTGACAACCACGTCGATCGGTCTTGGCAGCACCTTCTCCTTGCTGAACTCCGCGACCGGACGTGTCTTTCTCGCCTATCTGCCGCCGCAGCAATTAACCGCACGACTGCAAAACGAACTCGAGCGCACCGCTGCTGCCGGTCTCAGCTGGCCGGATCTCACTCCCGAGCCGGCCAGCGTCGATGCGTTAAGGGCGAAAGTTCGCCATGAGCGAATTGCATATGTCGACGGTCGCTTCATTCCGGGCCTGTGCGCGATCTCATCGGCGATCACGAATTGGCAAGACGAGATCGAACTCGCGGTAACCTTGTTCGGCACGCACAGGGAGTTGCTGCAGCCGGATAGTGCCGCGCGAGCTGCCTTGATCGATTTTGCCGCGCGCCACTCGATCATCCCACCGGCCCAATTCGGCAATTCACGCGATGCGCGAGCGCGATAGGGGGCTGGCGGAGAACAACGCTCACTTGATCCTTGTCTCGGCCGCGATGACGTTCCTCCCTTCCGCGCTCCTGATCGTCAGCTGGACCTGATCACCATGGCTGCCGGCGGGAACAGCCGCGACGATCTCATTCCCCACTTTCGGATCCGCTTTCACGTCCGCGTCGAACAGGACTGTCTCACCGCGCTTGAGCGCAACGTGTAGCGGCATGGCCGGCTCCAGGCTGACGAACTGAACGGTGACGCTGTTTCCCTTGGCCTCGAGATTGACCAGAATGCTCTCGTTGGCATCGGTCACATTGCTCATGCCGACGGTCGGGCCGTAGGTTTCGGCGATCGACACCTCGCCGCGTGCGGGAAGCTCGGCGCTGTGGAAGAACTGGTCCGAGACGCCCGCCCACAGCTCGACATAAGGCTGCGCTTCGCTGGGCGCCTTGCGGGCATCGGTTTGGTGTGTGAACGACGGAAATCCCCAGGTCCACATTTTCAGTCCTCGCGTGATCCTGTTGTCGGCGATGCGGATGATCCCTTCGTCGTTATCGTGGTTGATCACGCCCCAGAAATTTCCACCCTGCATATCAGGCGCGGCGTAGGCGATGCCCATGGTCGGCCAGTTCTTGAAATAGCGAAGCTTGTCGAAACGATGCTCGTCGGGGCCGGCGCTGGCGTCGCCCTGCGCGATATTCGATGACCAGGCGGGCGTGGTGTAGGCCTTGACCGGCGCAATGATTTCGGCGCCGCCCGTGGCCCTCGGATGGTTCGGGTCCGATCCCGGCGCGAGCGTCGTGCAGGTCCAGTATTCGTATGGGACCGCCTCGTGCCCGGGATTTTTCAGCACGACACGCGCATGAAGCGCGGCGCGGCCGGCTGTGAGCGTGACATAATAGGTCGCTGCGATGCCGCTCGCGCCGCGCCGGAACTTTGGCGGCGCCGCGGCGTAGGCAAAATCGTCCGTCAGCGACATGGCCACGGTCACTTCATCGTCGCCTTGTTTCACCACCTTGAACGCCCATGGCTTCAGCCAGGTCTTGCCATGTTCGGGATCCGGGAAAGTGGGGAAGATGCCGCCATACACCATCAGCCAATCGTAATAGAAATTGCCGGCCCCGATCCCATAGGGCACGGCGACCTCGTTGCGATAAAGCTCCTCATGGCCGGTCGGCTTGTAGATGATGGAGAGAATGCGGCCACCGAATTCCGGCAGCAGCGTCACCTTCAGATACTTGTTTTCGAGCACATAGGTCTTGAACACGCGATCGACGATCGTCTTGTCGTCGAGCGAACCGCGGACTAAACCGTTCTCCGCATCGGTGGCGTATTTGACGGTGCTCCACCTGATCGAGGACTCCGAAAGGGAAACGTGGTCAGGCGATGCCGGTTCCGCTGTCGCCGGACATGCAAAGGTCATACACAACCCGATAACGGTGGCACTGATGCCGTTGCGGAGGAGAAGCTGAACTGCCATTTGCGTCGCCTTCCAAAGGTCTCCGCGCATCGCGTGAACTGTGCAGACCGTCATGACGTCACGCCTCCATTCAAGTCGTGATATCTCAGGTAGCCATGACCTGGCCACATGTCATCCGGCGCATATCGGCGGATAGTTGTCCTTGTCAGCCCGCAGGTGATCGTCATAAATCATCCCTGCGGGCTGAGGTCGCTGTTGCCGGTTGCGGCAGTGGCGCTTACGGCAGCAAGCCGTGCTGCGGGCGGGTGGTTTCGAAATTTGGGAGCTGATGGATGAACGAGCGCGCCGCGATCTGGAGCCCGCATAGCTCCCATTGGGGCGCATTCTCGGCGCGGTGGGACGGTACGACGCTCGACGTCAGGCCTTATGAGCATGACCCGGCACCCTCGCCGATCCTCGATAACTTCAACAATGCACTGCGGCACAAGGCCCGGGTCCTTCGGCCGATGGTGCGAAGATCGTGGCTCGACGGCAAGGCGCGTGGGAGACGCGATTTCGCGCCGGATTTTGTCGAACGCTCCTGGGAGCAGGTGATCGACCTGCTCGCAGCCGAGCTCATGCGGGTGCGCAGCGACTATGGCGGCGTCTCCGTCTTCGGCGGCTCCTATGGCTGGTCCAGCGCCGGCCGGCTTCATCACGCCCAGAGCCAGGTTCATCGCTTCCTCAACATGGCCTTCGGCGGCTATGTGCGTTCGGTCAACACCTACAGCGCAGGCGCCTCGGCCGTGATCCTGCCGCATGTCATGGGCGGTTATGAAAACCACTCGCGCCGCAATGTCACCTGGGACCAGATCGCCGAGCACACCGACACTGTGCTCGCCTTCGGCGGCATGGCGCTGAAAAATACGGCGGTCGCGAGCGGCGGCCTCAGCCGGCACATCGAGCGCGACGCCATGGCGCGCGCCGCGCGTCGTGGCACCCGTTTCTTCTGCATCAGCCCGCTGCGTGACGATCTGCCAGATCAAGCCAATGCGACCTGGCTGCCGATCAAGGTCGGCAGCGACGTTGCGCTGATGCTGGCGCTCGCGCACACGCTTGTTGCTGAAGGCCTCTGCGACGAGGCGTTCGTGGCGCGCTACTGCACCGGGTTCGAGCGTTTCGAGCGTTACCTGCTCGGCCGCGATGACGGAGCGGCCAAGGACGCCGCCTGGGCGGCCGCGATCACCGGCATGTCGGCGGCAGCTATCGTCGATCTCGCCCGCCAAATCGCGCGCGGCCGCACCCTGATTACCGTGTCGCATTCGCTGCAGCGGGCGCAATATGGCGAACAGCCGGTGTGGATGGGCGCGGTGCTGGCGGCGATGCTCGGCCAGATCGGCCTTCCCGGCGGCGGCTACAATTACGCGCTCGGCTCGCTCGCTCACACCGGTCGCCGGGTCAACGCGGTTCCGATCCCGACCTTGCCGCAGGGCACGAACAATGTGCGTGACTTCATTCCCGTCGCACGCATCAGCGACATGCTGCTCAATCCGGGCCAGCCGTTCGACTACAACGGCCAATCGCTGCGCTATGCCGACATCAAGCTGGTCTACTGGGCTGGCGGCAATCCATTCCACCATCACCAGGACATCAACCGCCTGCGCCGCGCATTCAACATGCCGCAGACCACCGTCGTACATGAGAGCGCCTGGACGCCGACGGCGAGATTTGCGGACATCGTGCTGCCGGCGACCATGACGCTGGAGCGCGACGACATCGGCGCCGCCGCGACCGACCCGCGGCTGATCGCGATGCGCAAGGTCGCCGACCCGATCGGCGAGGCGCGCGACGATTTCGACATTTTCGCCGAGCTCTCGCGCAAGCTCGGCGTCGAGGAGGCCTTCACCGAGGGGCGCGACAGCCGGCAATGGCTCGCGCATCTGTATGAGCCGACGCGACGGGCGTTGGCGGAGATGGGCTGCGACGCGCCCGATTTCGAGGAGTTCTGGCAGCGCGGCGAGCTCATGCTGCCCTCAGCGCCCGACGATGGCGGCTCCCTGCGCGCCTTTCGAGACGATCCCGACAACAACAAGCTGCCGACGCCAAGCGGCAAGATCGAGATCTATTCGGAGACCATCGCAAGGTTCGGCTATCCGGATTGCCCCCCGCATCCGAGCTTCCTGCCATCGACAGAGCCTGCCTCAGAGCGTCATCCCCTGACGCTGATCGCGAACCAGCCCTCGACGAGGCTCCACAGCCAGCTCGACTTCGGCGCCTACAGCCAGTCGAAGAAGATCAGGGGTCGGGAGACGGTGCGTCTCAGCCCCGCCGATGCGGCGCGCCGCGGCATTGCGGATGGCGACATCGTTCGCCTGTTCAACGATCGCGGCGCCTGTCTTGCCGCCGCGATCGTATCCGACGACGTGATGGCCGGCGTGATCCAGCTCGCGACCGGCGCGTGGTACGATCCCGAGCCGGGCGGGGAGCAGCAACCGACGTGCGTCCACGGCAATCCTAACGTCCTGACCCGCGACATTGGCACGTCCCGTCTCGCACAAGGCTGCTGCGGTCAGGTGACTGTGGTCGAGTGCGAGAAATTCTCGGGAAACCTGCCGCCAATTCGCGCCTTCGATCCGCCGACGCCACTTTAGGAGCGGCGCTCCGAGCGACTTGCGAGCGGCTATTCGCAGCCGCTCCGCGGGATCATCCAGGTCGAAAAGGTCTGCCACACGCCGCCAAGACGACGCTGATAGGCGACGAAGTCGGCATCCTCGCCGTGCACGAGCTCATAGCGATACTGGGTCGATTGGTGGGATCTGCTGGCCATTGCCATTCTCCATAATCATGGCGTTGAACTGCACTTTCACGTAGTCGCAGCGCGTCGCCCATCAATGGGATGACAAGGGTCATCTTTTCACTTTGACGCGAGGTCACCGCTGCGATCTCGCGCTCTTTAACGATAGGCCGCCACGATGTCGGAGATTGCGCGCTCCAGCTGCTGGGCGGTGGCGCATTGCCGCACCAGGTTGCAGAACGTCGCGTAGCGCAACATCTCGGAATCGCCAAAGCCCCAGGTCATGCGTCCTTCCGGATTGAGCCAGACCAGCCGCTTCGCCCGTTCGGAGATGCGGCGCAGGATGTCGGCGCCGGGATCGAGGTTGTTGCTGCGCGCATCGCCCAGCACGATCACCGTTGTGTGTGGCGTCACGGTCTCCATCCATTGCCGCTCGAAATCGGCGAAGGAGGTGCCGTAGTCCGACGAGCCGAAGCCGACCCTGGACATGATGTCCTGCATGGCTTCTTCCGCACTTTTGGATTCCAGGACCTCACTGACCTCGATCAGGTGTCCCGAGAACGCAAAGGAGCGGACGTCGGACACGACCTCGTGCAGGCTGTGGATCAGCAGCAGGAAGAAGTCGGAGACGCGGGCGACCGAGCCCGAGACGTCGCAGAGTGCGACGATCTTCGGCCGCTCGCGATGTCTGCGCTTCCAGGCGGTGAGGAAGGGAACGCTGCCCCAGGCGGCGTTGCGCCGCAAGGTGCGGCGGACATCGAGATGACCACGGCGCTGACGCTTGCGCGGCTTGGCGTAGCGCTCACGCAGCCGGCGCGCGATGTGGCGGATCAGCGTGCGCATCTCTTCGATCCGCCGCGGCTCGATCCGCGCCAGCGGTGCATTGCGCAGGATCTCGTTGCGCAAATTCTCAGCCTCCTCGCGTCCATAGAGCAGCAGCGCCTGCGCGACCACGTCGCGCACGTTCTCGCGCAAGCCGTCGGTCAAGGTCGAGAGCCGTTCGGCGAGCGCAGGATTGGTTGCCGTCAGCGTCTCCAGATCGTCGTTGAGGCGGGCGATACCCATTTGTTCGAGAATGCGGCCGGAGAAGATGCCGCGCTGGGTGAAATACCGGATGTCCGTCAGCGAGGCCGCGGCTGAAGCGCTGGCGATCGCCGCCGAGATCGCAGCGCGGTCCTGCGACAGCAGCATTTGCGCGAGTGCGCCAAGCCCGGCGAGCTGGCCGTCATCTCCACCTTCCGCGCCATGATCCTGCGTGACTTGAGGGCTCTCGTCCGACGTCTCGCCAGCTGACTCGCCGGCCTCACTACGCTCTGCGGCTTCGCCATCCGCTTGCGACGGCTCGGGCGAGGCGAAGAACAGATCGAAGCAGGCGCCGAGCGCCTTCTTCTCGTCCTCGGATTTGGCGAGCGTCAGCAGCAGTGCATCGCGCAGGACAGCCCGATCGGCGATGCCGACGGTCGACACCGCCCGCATCGCATCGATGCTCTCGGCCGGCGAGACATGAACCCCCGCTCCCCGCGCCGCGCGAAAGAAGCGATGCAGGTTCTCTCTCATGCCATTCAGCCGAACACGTTCTGGCGTGCAGCCGTCGCAACGAAGCTCGTCACATGCGGCAGCGCGGCCTCGACATCGGATTCATATTTCAGGAGCACGTTGAGCGTATCCCGGACCATGTCATGGCCGAGCTCGCTGGCCTCGAGCAGCACCAGGACGCGGGCCCAGTCGATGGTTTCGCTCACCGAGGGCTGCTTCTTCAGATCCAGGGTGCGGAGCTGGTGGATGAAGCCGACCAGTTGCCGGCGCAAGGTCTGCGAGATGCCGGGCACGCGGCTCTCGACGATGCGTTCCTCGAGCTTCTGCTCGGGGAAGCCGATGTGCAGATGCAGGCAACGGCGCTTGAGCGCATCACCGAGATTGCGCTCGCTGTTGGAGGTCAGGATCACGGTCGGCGGCACGGCGGCTGCGATGGTGCCGAGCTCGGGAATGGAGACCTGGAAGTCGGAGAGGATCTCGAGCAACAGCGACTCGAACTCCGCATCCGATTTGTCGATCTCGTCGATCAGGAGCACGCAGCCGCCAGGCTGCTCCAGCGCCTGCAACAGCGGCCGCGGCTCGACGAATTCCTTGGAGAAGAACACGTCGCCGAAATCATGCAGCTGATCGAGCGCCGCGTGCAGGGTTTGCGCGCCGCCCAGGACTTCGCCGAGCTTATCCTTGAGGATCTGGGTGTAGAGCAGCTGCTTGGCGTATTTCCATTCATAGAGCGCCTTGGCCTCGTCCAGCCCCTCATAGCACTGCAGGCGGATCATCTTCAGCCCGCGCCAGGCGGCGATCGCCTTGGCAAGCTCGGTCTTGCCGACGCCCGCGGGCCCCTCGACCAGGATCGGCTTGGCGATCTTGTCCGAGAGGTAGACAGCGGTCGCGATCTGCCGGCTCGCGATGTAACCCTGCGAGGCAAGCCCGCTTTCGACCGCTTCGATGGAGGCCAAGGGTGTAGCAGAGGGCTGGCTGTCAGCCACGGATCTCAACTCCTGGTATGACGCGTATCACCTGCGATAGGAGCATTGGCCAGCAAAGTCCATAGCTGGCCATCAGGTCGATTTCCGTGCCCCGGCAAATGCGGTTGCTCCTCGGCTCACCTGCCGCGTTCGTAGAGCAGCCGGGCGCGGATCGTGCCTTCCAGCGCGCGGATGTCGGCCAGCACCTTGCGGCTGTCGGCGGTCGACGCATCGGCGTCGAGCACCACATAGCCGATGTCGCCCTGCGCCTCGTAATATTGCGCGGCGATGTTGATCGAATTGCGCGCGAGCACCTCGTTCAACTGCCCGAGCATGCCCGGCAGGTTGCGCTGCACCTGGATGAAGCGCGTCCCCATCGGCCGCGCCGGCAGCTGCACCTGCGGGAAGTTCACCGCGCCCATGGTCGCGCCGACGTCACTGTAATCGACCAGCTTGCGTGCGACCTCCGAGCCGATGCGCTCCTGCGCCTCCTCGGTCGAGCCGCCGATATGCGGCGTGAGGATCACGTTCTCCAGGCCCTGCAGTGGCGAGGTGAAGCGCTCACCCACCGAGCCGGGCTCGACCGGAAACACGTCGACGGCCGCGCCCGCAAGCCTGTTCTCGCGCAGGGCCGCGGCCAGTGCGTCGAGATCGACGACGGTGCCACGGCTGTTGTTGATGAGATAGGCGCCTTGCTTCATGGCCGCGATTTCCGCGGCGCCAATCATGCCCTGCGTCGCCGGCGTCTCCGGCACATGCAGCGACACCACATCGCTTTGCGCGAGCAGCGCCGGGAGCGTATCGACCGGCTCGGTATTGCCGTGGCGGAGCTTGTCGGTGTGATCGTAGTAGATCACCTTCATGCCGAAGGCCTCGGCGAGATTGGAGAGCTGCGAGCCGATATTGCCATAACCGATGATGCCGAGCGTCTTGCCGCGCACCTCGAAGCTGCGGTCCGCCGACTTGTCCCAGCGCCCCTGATGCGCGCCGACCGAGCGCGCCGGAATCCGCCTCAGCAGCATGATGATCTCGCCGATCACGAGCTCGGCGACGCTGCGGGTGTTGGAGAACGGCGCGTTGAACACGGGAATGCCGGCGTGGCGCGCGGTCTCGGCATCGACCTGGTTGGTGCCGACGGAAAAGCAGCCGATCGCGATCAGCCGATCCGCCTCCTCCAGAATCTCCGCGGTGACCTGGGTGCGCGAGCGGATGCCGAGCAGATGCACGCCGCGAATGGCCTCCTTCAGCGCGGCGCCGTCGAGCGCCTTGGGCAGATGGCGGATATTGGTGTAGCCGGCCGAGCGCATGGCGGCGACCGCGGTCTCGCTGATGTTCTCGAGTAGCAGGACACGGATCTTGTCCTTTGCGAGCGACAGCTGGGAATCGAGCGAATTTCTGTTGATCATTTGGCCTCTTCAGAGCCGGTTAGCCTGCCTGCAGGTGATCGGCGCGCCCCGCAAAACCAAGGCTCGGAAACCCAAGACTCGCCTGGAGCGGAATCGCGACCGCGGCGGCTTCTCCGTGGCACAATCGGCGCGCCAATGCACGTCAAAATGCCCGGCCGCAAGCCTCAAATCATACCGCGCCGGTTCCGAACGATGCCAGGCGAACCCCCGCCTGCTCCAGCCGGGTGCGGATCAGCCGCGCGGTCTGCACCGCATGGACGGAATCGCCGTGCACGCAGATGGAATCGACCGCCGTCGCCAGAGGTGTACCGCGTGCGGTGACAATCGCGCCGGTCTTGATCATCTCGATCACCCGCGTGGCCGCCTGCTCCGGATCGAGGATCATCGCGCCCGGCTGCCCGCGCGGGATCAGTTGCCCGCTCTCGGTGTAGCCGCGATCGGCATAGATCTCCTGGAACGAAGCAATGCCGAGGGCCTCGCTTGCCGCGATCAGTTCGCTGAGCGCCGGCGCAAGACATGCAAGGTTGCGATCGACCGCGCGCGAGGCGCGGGCCACCGCATCGGCAATCTCGCGATTCTCGCAGGCGATGTTGCCGAGCGCCCCATGGGTCTTCACATAGGTGATGCGGTGGCCGGAATAGGCGGCGAGCGCAGCCGCCGCGCCGATCTGGTAGGCAACCAGCCGCTCGATCTCGGCCGCGGAGAACGGCAGGCGACGGCGACCAAATCCCCACAGGTCTGGAAAACCGGGATGCGCGCCGACATTGACGCCGCGCTTCTTCGCCGTGGCAAAGGTCTGCGCCATCACCTCCGGATCGCCGGCATGGAAGCCGCAGGCGACATTGGCCGAGGTGACGATCGAGAGCATCGCCTCGTCATCGCCGCAGGTGTAGGCGCCAAAACCTTCGCCAAGGTCGGAGTTCAGATCGACGGTCGGCATGCTGGGCTCCCGGTTCGACAGGGCGCATGGGTAAACCACGGTTGCGCGCGAAGCCATTCAAAAATGCCCCTAACGAGGGCGACGACCCGCTCTGGGCAAGCACCTTGTCGCCGAAGTGATTTGCCCAGCGAACCAAAATCGCATGAGGTCGGCCGGGACAAATTCGATCCGGCGCGACTGCTCGGGAACATCCGAGAGCGCACGCCCCGCTGAACTGGCGATCGTCGCAAGCACAGCGTGACTACTTTGAAGTCGCCTCCAGGAGCACGAGCCATGGCCACAGACGGACTGATCACCCTCCGCAGTGCCTTCGGGCCGGAAGAGACGATGAACCGGCTCGAGGCCGAGGTCCGGGCCAGGGGCATGATGGTGTTTGCTCATATTGACCATGCTGCAGGTGCCGCTGCGGTTGGCCTGCCGCTGCGGCCGACCGATCTGTTGATCTTCGGCAACGCCAAAGGCGGCACACCGCTGATGCAGGCGCTGCAGACGATCGGGATCGACCTGCCATTGAAGGCGTTGGTGTGGCAGGACGCAGCGGGCATCACCTGGGTCTCCTATAACGATCCGCATTGGACCGCGCAGCGCCACGGCCTGGATGATGCCACCAAGGCGACGATCGAAGCGATGTCGGGCGCATTGAAGGCCATCGCAGGCAAGGCAACCACCGCGCCGTGAGCATCGCCGCCGGCGCATCACGCTCGAGGAGCATGTGCCATGCATCAGCGCTGCGGCTTGCTCCCGTCGCACCACGCGCCTAACCTGCACAAAAACAACAAGCGGGTGGACGCGCAATGGCACGCATCGCATCGATCGAGACCGGGCACTACCGGATTCCCCTCTCCGTCACGCTGTCCGACAGCACGCATGGCGAGATCACCGCGTTCGAGCTGATCACGCTGCGGGTGCGCGATGCTGACGGCGCGGAAGGCACGGGCTACAGCTACACGGTCGGGCGCAATGGCGGTGCGATTGCCGACATCCTGCGGCGCGAGATGCCGTCCCTTGTCGAGGGCCGTGAGGCCGAGGACACCGAGGCGATCTGTCAGCATGTCTGGTGGGCGCTGCATTATGGCGGCCGCGGCGGACCGACCGTGCTCGCGCTCTCCGCACTCGACATCGCGCTATGGGACTTGAAGGCGCGCCGCGCGCGGCTCCCGCTGTTCCGCCTGCTCGGCGGCTTCGATCATCGCGTGCCCTGTTATGCCGGCGGCATCGATCTCGACCTCTCCGTCGAGGCGCTCTTGAGGCAGACCGACGACAATCTGCGCAAGGGTTTTCGCGCCATCAAGATGAAGGTGGGACGACCGGACCTCGCCTCCGATGTCGCCCGCGTGCGGGCGATGCGCGAGCATCTCGGCGAGGGCTTTCCGCTGATGGCCGATGCCAACATGAAATGGACGGTGGAAGAGGCCGTGCGCGCCGCCCGCGCGCTTCTCCCGTTCGATCTCGTCTGGCTGGAGGAGCCGATCATTCCCGACGATGTCGCAGGCCACACCCGCATTCTCACGGCAGGCGGCGTGCCGATCGCGGCCGGCGAAAACCTGCGCACGCTGTGGGAGTTCAAAAACTATATCGCGAGCGGCGCGGTGTCCTATCCCGAGCCTGATGTCACCAATTGCGGCGGCGTCACCGTTTTCATGAAGATCGCGCGGCTTGCCGAGGCCTTCAACCTGCCGGTCACCAGCCACGGCGCCCATGACATCACCGTGCACCTGCTCGCGGCCTGTCCGAACCGCTCCTATCTCGAGGCGCATGGCTTCGGGCTCGACCGCTATATCGCCCATCCCCTGATGCTGGACGACGGCATGGCGCTCGCGCCATCGCGGCCGGGCCATGGTGTCGAATTCGACTGGCAGGGGCTGGCGCGGCTGGCGGTGTGAGGGCAAAGCCAACCTGTCGCCGGTCTTGCATGCGCCCCGGGACCGTTCGAACCGTCATCCTGAGGCGCCGGAGCGAAGCGGAAACCTCGAAGGATGACGGATCGAAACACCGAATGCGGTGGGGGCCAGCCCACCCAGTTCGCATCAGCGCATTGCTGGCCCGACTGCGCCTGTCTGGACAACGCCGCGGCGTGACTGTTACGCAATCCAATCGCCTCAAGCACCGGTGCAGTAGACCATGTCCGACCATATCTCCAATCGCCAGCAGATCCGCAAGCCCGCCGTCGAGTCCAAGGGCGGCATTGTCGCTTCGCAATCGCGCCGCGCGGCCGAGATCGGCGCCGAGGTTTTGGCCGCGGGTGGCGACTGCGTCGATGCGGTGATCGCGACCGGCTTTGCGCTCGGCGTGCTGGAGCCATGGATGAGCGGTGTCGGCGGCGGCGGCGCGATGGTTCTCTACCGGGCCGACCACGACCGCTATGAGGTGATCGACTACGGCATGCGCGCGCCGCAAAGCCTGCGCGTCGAGGACTATCCGCTCACCGGCGATGGCGCGGCGTCCGACATCTTCCCCTGGCCGCGGGTGAAGGACGACCGCAATCTGCACGGGCCCTCCTCCATCGCGGTGCCCGGGGTGGTCGCGGGCCATGAGGAGGCGCACCGCCGTTACGCAAAGCTGCCGTGGCGCGAGCTGATCGCGCCGAGTGTTGCGTTGGCCGCGGAGGGGCTTTTGGTCGACTGGTGGACGACATTGTCGATCGGCAGCGCGGCTCCTGATCTGCGCCGCTATCCCTCGAGCGCCGCCGCCTATTTGCGCGACGGCCTGCCGCCGCAGCCGCAATGGGGCATCCGCTCGGTCACGCGCCTGCCGCAGGAGCGGCTGAAGGCGACGCTGTCGCATCTCGCCGAACAGGGCGCGCGCGATTTCTACCAGGGCGACCTCGCACGCAGCATGGCAGCCGACATCAAGGCGGCCGGCGGCTCGCTGTCATACGAAGACCTCGCCGCCTTCCACGCCCATTGGCGCGAGCCGTTGCGAATCCCCTATCGCGGCGGCACCGTCTACGCGACGCCGGAGCTCACCGCGGGCCCGACACTGGCGCAGACGCTGCGGCAGCTCGGTGATCTGCACACAGGCGCCACCGGGCCTGATGCGGCCGCCTACAAGGCCTACGCGCTGGCGCTGCAGGCCGCCTATCGCGAGCGGCTCAAGGACATGGGCGATGCCGACGGCCGCCGTGCGCTCGGTGCCGAGCATCTGGCGCCGAGCTGCACCACGCATTATGCGGTGGTCGACCGCCACGGCAACATGGCCGCGGTGACGCAGACCCTGCTGTCGACCTTCGGCTCCAAATTCGTCACGCCGCAAAGCGGGATCACCATGAACAATGGCATCATGTGGTTCGATCCGACGCCGGGCGGAGCCAATTCGCTGGCGCCGGGCAAGCGCTGCCTGTGCAACTACACGCCGGTCGTCGCGCATGCCGCCGACGGACGCCGCTTCGCGGTCGGCGCCTCGGGCGGCCGCCGCATCCTGCCCGCGGTATCGCAGCTGATCTCCTTCATCATGGATTTCGGCATGGACCTGGATGCTGCCATCCATCAGCCGCGCATCGATGCCAGCGAAGGCGCCATCGTGATCGGCGATGTGCGCCTGCCCGCGGATACACGCGAATTGCTGCGCCAGCAGTTCGACTATGAGGAAGCCCGCGTGCAGACCTGGCCCGGCAAGTTCGCCTTCCCGAGCATCGTGCTGCGCGACGGCGACACCAACAGCGGCGCGACCGAGGTGTTCCATGCCTGGGGCGATGCGGTGGCGGAGGCGTAGTAGCGGGCTATCCGCGCCTCATGCCGCGGGTTCAAGCACCATCAGCCCGGTCGCGGTGTTGGAAATCGGAAGGTGATAGTTGGCGTGCTGCTTCCTGACCCGCTCGGGCATGGTGCCGCGCGCGACCATCCAGTTCAACAATTCCACGCCTTGGGTGCCTGACAGCTCGACCAGTTCTGTGATCGAGTATTTCGTCGCCCAGTCCGGATCTTCGATCATGCTGTTCATGAACTTGAGATCGAAATCCTTGTTGATGAAGCCGGCGCGGGTGCCGTCGAGCTGATGCGACAGGCCACCGGTCCCCATCACGACCACCCGCTCATCACCGGGCCATGACGCAATCGCGCGCGCGATCGCCTGACCAAGCTTGTAGCAGCGCGCCGCCGAGGGCAGCGGCGCCTGCACGGTGTTGACCACGACAGGCACAGTGCGCACCGGCCACTTCTGATCCGGCCAGCACAGTGCCATCGGCAGGGTGAAGGCGTGGTCGACCACCATCTCCTGACACGTCGTGAGATCGAACTCCTCCGCCACCAGCTGCTCGATCAGATGCCAGGACAACTCGGGGTCGCCGCGGAACGGCGCGACGGTTGGAATCCCCCAGCCCTCATCGGCATTGCGGTATTCACTCGCCGCGCCGATCGCGAAGGTCGGCATCTTGTCCAGAAAGAAGTTCAGGCCGTGATCGTTGTAGGCCAGTACGACGACATCCGGCTTCACCCTGGCGAGCCAGTCGCGCACCGGCGGAAAGCCGTCGAAGAACGGCTTCCAGTAGGGATCGTTCTGCATGCCCTTGGCGATCGCGCCGCCGATCGCCGGCACATGCGAGGTGGTGATGCTTCCGACAATTTTTGCCATTGCCTACTCCCGCGCCGCCAGCAGCTTGGCCTTGAACTGATCCTTGGTGAGGCCGGTCTGCTGGGCGCCGATGTCCTGCATGTCGAGCCCGAAGATGCCGGCGAATTTGGCGAGGTAATAGGCGTTGCCGCCGGCCTCGATCAGCTCGAGCACATTGCGATGGCGGATCGCCTCGCGCTGCTGCGGGTTGAGGCCGAATTTGGCACAATAGGCGTCCTCGTCCGCGATGAAGGCCTTGCGGTTACTGGCCTCATTGAACGAGTAGCACATCTTGTTCAGGGCATAGCCCTTGCGGGCCTGCTCGCCGTCAAAGATGGTGGTACCGGGCACGGGTTGCCGCGGGTTGGACGTCATGGCGTTTCCCCTTCATGCGAAGCGCGGGAGCATCGCTCGGTGATTGGGCGGCATATTGCCCGCGGCCGGCCGTGGCGGAATTGATCTGGAGCAATTTGGGCCGCGAACATGCCGGCTTTCACCCTGCGAGCTGCCGCTCCAGCTCGTGGAGCACCTGGTAGCACGGCAGGACCTGGGCCACGCTGGCATTCGGCTCGCGGCCCTCGCGGATGGCGGCAAAGAACTCGCGGTCCTGCAGCTCGATCCCGTTCATGGAGACGTCCACCTTTGAGACGTCGATCTTTTCTTCCTTGCCGTTAAAGAGATCGTCGTAGCGCGCGATGTAGGTGCCGGTGTCGCCGATGTAGCGGAAGAAGGTGCCGAGCGGGCCGTCATTGTTGAAGGATAGGCTCAGCGTGCAGATCGCGCCATTGGCGGCCTTGAGCTGGATCGACATGTCCATGGCGATCCCGAGCGCCGGATGAACCGGTCCCTGGATGGCGTTGGCCTTCACGATCGGTGCGCCGGCCTGGTAGGCGAACAGATCGACCGTATGCGCGGCGTGGTGCCAGAGCAGATGGTCGGTCCAGCTGCGCGGCTGGCCCAGCGCGTTCATGTTGGTGCGGCGGAAGAAATAGGTCTGCACATCCATCTGCTGGATGTGAAACTCGCCGGCCTTGACCTTCTTGTGCACCCATTGATGGCTGGGGTTGAAGCGGCGCGTGTGGCCGCACATGGCGACCAGGCCGCTCCGCCGCTGCATGTCGAGCACGCCTTGCGCATCGGCAAGGGAGTCCGCGAGCGGAATCTCGACCTGCACATGCTTGCCGGCCTTCATGCAGGCGATCGCCTGCGCCGCATGCATCTGCGTCGGCGTGCAGAGGATCACCGCGTCGACCTCGGGGCGTGCCAGGCTGTCGGCAAGCTCGGTCGTGACATGCGCGATGCCGTATTTGGCGGCGACCTCCCTGGTCGGCTCCAGGCGCCGGCCGACCAGCGACACGACCTCGATTCCGTCAATGTTCCTGATACCGTCGAGATGCTTGATGCCAAAGGCGCCGGCGCCGGCAAGCGCGACCTTGATGGTCTTGACCATGTCAATTGTTCTCCACAACCCCGCGCGAACGCCGCCTCAGGGGCGACGGCCGGCGCGGGATCAAAACGTGCCGCAGCGCCGGCCCGCCGTCTTTGATATAGCTCATGCTTGCATCACTGGATGCGCGGCAGCGTCTCGAACTGGTGGAACGGCGGCGGCGACGACAAGGTCCATTCCAGCGTGGTGGCGCCCTCGCCCCACGGATTATCGCCGGCCTTTTCCCTGCGCGCGAAAGCCAGCGCCATGTTGACAAAGAACACGACGAGGCCGGCTGCCGAAATGTAGGAGCCGATCGAGGAGACGAAATTCCACCCCGCGAAGGCGTCGGGATAATCGACAATGCGGCGCGGCATGCCCTGCAACCCCAAAAAATGCTGCGGAAAGAAGATCAGATTGGCGCCGATGAAGACCAGCCAGAAATGCAGCTTGCCGAGCCGTTCGGAATAGAGATAGCCGGTCATTTTCGGGAACCAGTAGTACCAGGCGGCGAAGATGGCGAAGGTGGCGCCGATCGACATCGTGTAATGGAAATGCGCCACCACGTAGTAGGTGTCCTGCAGCACGCGGTCGACGCCGGCATTCGACAGCACGACGCCGGTGACGCCGCCGACCGTGAACAGGAAGATGAAGCCGATCGCCCACAGCATCGGGGTGCGGAACTCGATCGCGCCGCCCCACATGGTGGCGATCCAGGAGAACACCTTTACGCCCGTGGGCACCGCGATCACCATGGTGGCCGCCACGAAATAGGCCTGCGTCGCGGAGGACATGCCGACCGTGTACATGTGGTGAGCCCACACCACGAAGCCGATGCCGCCGATCGCGACCATCGCATAGGCCATGCCGAGATAGCCGAACACCGGCTTGCGGCTGAAAGTCGACACGATCTGGCTGATGGCGCCGAAGCCGGGCAGGATCAGGATGTAGACCTCGGGATGGCCGAAGAACCAGAACAGATGCTGGAACAGCACGGGATCGCCGCCCTGGTCGGCCGAGAAGAAGGTGGTGCCGAAATTGCGGTCGGTGAGCAGCATGGTGATGGCGCCGGCGAGCACCGGCAGCGACAGCAGCAACAGGAATGCCGTCACCAGGATCGACCACACGAACAGCGGCATCTTGTGCATGGTCATGCCGGGCGCGCGCATGTTGAAGATGGTGGTGATGAAGTTGATGGCGCCGAGGATCGACGAAGCGCCGGCAAGGTGCAGCGACAGAATCGCGAAATCCATCGCCGCCCCCACGTGGCCGCTCGTCGACAGCGGTGCATAGACGGTCCAGCCGGCGCCAACGCCGTTTTCGCCTCCCGATCCATTCACGAAAAGCGACAGTACCAGGAGCGAAAGACTCGCGGGCAGAAGCCAGAACGAGATGTTGTTCATGCGCGGGAACGCCATGTCGGGCGCGCCGATCATGATGGGCACGAACCAGTTGCCGAAGCCGCCGATCAGCGCCGGCATGATCATGAAAAACACCATGATCAGTCCGTGCGCCGTCACGAAGACGTTGAACGTGTGCGCGCTGGCGAAGATTTGCAGTCCAGGTGTCGCAAGCTCCATGCGCATCGCGATGGACAGAAGCGCGCCGATCACTCCGCTTGTCATCGCGAACACAAGATACATCGTACCGATGTCCTTGTGGTTGGTCGAATAGACATAGCGGCGCCACCCCGTCGGGTGGCCGTGCGCGGCATCGTTCGTTTTGGTGACGAAGCTCGACATATTCTGCCCTTGTGTCTTGAAGAGTTTGGTTCACGAAGGCCGTCACCGGCTCTTTCGGCAGCGTCCGAAAAATTAG
>NZ_DASREO010000025.1:0-31035 GCF_035652035.1 Bradyrhizobium sp. | reverse complement strand
AACAAAGCTAATTACCGGTAAAAATGCGCAAGGATCCGAGAAATTCGGCAATCAAACCAAATAGTTGTATGATGATGTCGGAAAACTAGTGGTTGTTGTCGCAAAGCTTCGCTTCGCCAAGCGGCGTTCCGACTGCGAGCGCAGTGCGAGCTTTTTTGGAAGAGCGTGCCTTCAAGATGGGGCGCGCGCCGCCGTGTTGCCTCAGAGGGCTGGTACCGGAAGCGCGGTCACAGACTTGATCTTTTCCATCGCAAAACGCGACGTCACGTTCTTCAGCGGCACCGCGCCGATCAGCTTCTTGTAGAACACGTCGTAGCTTTGCATGTCGGCGGTGACGACGCGCAGCATGTAATCGACGTCGCCTGCCATCCGGTAAAATTCCATCACTTCCGGCATTGCCGAGACGGCGTCAGCGAACTTTTGCAGCCAGGCCTCGGAATGATCGGCGCTTTCCACCGAGACGAATACGGTGATGCCAAGTCCGATCTTGTTCTGATCGACCAGCGCCACCCGGCGCAGGATGACGCCGTCTGCTTCGAGGCGCTGGATTCGCTTCCAGCACGGGGTCGAGGACAGACCGACACGATCGCCGATCTCGGCGACCGAGAGCGAGGCGTCCTGTTGCAGGACTGTGAGGATCTTGCGGTCGATGGCATCGAGCCGGCGGTTGGGCTCGGTCGAGGCCGGAATGGCGACGTCGGTCATGTCAGAAGAACTTTCTTCCAATTACGAAGGCTTTTGCCCTCATATAGAGAAAATTCTTCTAATTCAAGCCCAATGTTGCATCAGACCTAAGACGCTGCCGGCCGCTTCGCGCTCAAAAGCGCTTCAACTTCAGCACGTTGCGGGGCGGCGAAGGCCCCGCCGAACCGGGTGCATTTCAGGGCTGCGGCGGCTGAGGCGAATCGCAAGGCCGCCCGCAGGTCCTGGCCTTCGGTAATCGCCAGCGCAAAGGCGCCGTGGAACACGTCGCCGGCGCCCAAGGTATCCACGGTGTGCACCGGGAAGGCCGGGGTCTGCTGCAGATTGTGCTCCTCGTCGAGCCAGATCGTTCCTTGCGCGCCGCGGGTCCCTGCGAGGAATGAGGGGGTCAGTTTCGCGATCTTCTTCAGTGCTTCGCCGTCATCGGTGACGCCGGCCGTCTCCTGTAACGGCTCGCTGGAGAAAATCAGATGCGACGATGCGGTGAGCAGGCCCTCCCGCAGCGACATCGCGCGATCGACATCGACCACCACCGGAATGCCGCGGCGCGTCGCCTCCGCACAGAGATCGGTGCAGAACGTCGCGCAGCGGCTCTCGGTCAGGATCGCGTCGCAATCGTCCAGAAGTGCGTCGGTGTCGGGCAGGCGGACGTTCCACAATTCCGGATCGCGGAAGGTGACGATGGTGCGCTCGCCGCTTGGATCGATCATGATGTTGGAAATCGGCGTCACCAGCCCCGGCACGTGGACGAGGTGTTTGGTTTCGATGCCTTCCTCGGCCATCTTCTCGAAAATGTATCGCGACGTCGTTTCCTTCTCGTCGCCCATCGGTCCGCAGATCGAGGCGCGGCCACCAAGGCGCACGATCCCGATCGCACCGTTCAGCGCGTTGCCACCGCAGATTTCATCGAAATGCGTCGCGTTTTCCTTGGAGCCGCGCGCCGGCAGCCCGTGCACCCGAAAGGTCAGGTCGCGTACCGGCATGCCGATGCAAAGGATGCGCGGGGGGCGTTTCGCCCTGGGCGTCGGGGTCGAGGCGGTGTCGGTCATGCGGGTTCCGGTGGTGAGAGCACGATTTCCGAAGTTTGCAGGCAATCGCAGCCTAACGAAGGCGGTCGCGGACTGGTTCCGACCATCGCCTATGCGGCGCCATCCTGCACCCACCGTCCGACCAAATGATGGGCAATCGCAAACGGATGGGGTCCTGCTAACCCTTGCGGATGCTCCCGCCTGATCATCAGGGTTGCTTCCGCGCGGTCGAACCAGCGCGCATCTTCCAGCTCCGTGTGGTCGACGACGATGTCCTCGTTGAGCGCGCGCGCCGTGCAGCCGACCATCAGAGAGGAGGGATAGGGCCAAGGCTGCGTCATATAGTACTGCACGTCGGTGCAGCGGATTCCGGATTCCTCGAAGATCTCGCGCCGGACCGCGTCTTCAATCGTCTCGGCTGCTTCGACGAAACCGGCAAGGCATGAATACATCCCGGGCAGGAAGTGCTTCTGGCGGCCGAGCAAGACCTTGTCGCCCGAGGTCACCAGCATGATGACGACCGGATCGGTGCGGGGAAAATGTTCGGTCTTGCAGTTCGGGCAATCACGCTTCCAGCCGCCTTCGCGCAGCGCCGTGCGAGTGCCGCAATTGGCGCAAAAGCCGTGGCGCTGATGCCAATTCACCAGCGACTTCGCCATGGCGACGGCTGACAACTGATCGGGCGGGACGGCGCCCTGCATGGCCATGCCGCGCAATTCGCTCACGGCGGCGTCATCGCGCGTGAGCAACTGCTCGACCGCGGCGGGTGAAATGCCCATGCCGAACACCGGCGCGCCTTCACGAAGGCCAAGGAAGATGGTGCCGGGATTGGCGCCGAATTTCAGGGCTTCTTCCAGGCTCAGCAGCGCGCGGGTGCCGGTCGCTTCGCGTCTCACCACGAGGGAGTCGCGGTAGACCACATAGGCGCGCGCCTCAGGGTGACTCTCCATCGAAAGCAGTTTCGCCTCGTCGGCGCGCAAATGCGCAGCGCGATCGAGGATGTTCGAAATGAAGCCCGGCTGCCCCAATGGAAATGATTCAAAAGCGTTCATGTGTCTAACCCAGCCAGATCTTGCGACGGAGCGCGCTGATGAAGCGCTGAACCTCCTCCGCGTCATGCGCCAGCGGCGGCACCACGCCCCAGACCGGCCGCGGCCAGGCGGCGTCGCTGGAGCGTCGCGCGATAATGTGCACGTGGAGTTGTGGAACCATGTTGCCGAGCGCTGCGATATTCAGCTTCTCGCATTTGGTAATGTCTTTCAATGCGCGTGCGACGCGGGACATCTCGGTCATCAGTTGCGCCTGCTCGACCTCGGTAAGATCGATGATTTCCACGATGTCCCGCCGGCGCGGCACCAGCAGCAGCCAGGGATAGTGGGCATCCTTGATGACGAGCACGCGGGACAGCGGCAGGTCGCCGATGTCGATGGTGTCTTCCTTGAGCCGCGGATGCAGCGACCAGCCAGTTTCCTCAGGGGTCATGGGCCTTTCCTCGTCATGCCCAAGCGAACGTCAAATCCCACTCCACTAACACCCTGCAACTAATGCCTTATCCCTGATTCTGTACAAGTCTGGCAAACCCCTCGCCCCCGCTTGCTTTCCCAGCCGTTTGGCCCCAAATAGGCGGTGGGAGATTGGCGGTGGACGAGCCACTCGCCAACCGGGTCAGGTCCGGAAGGAAGCAGCCCTAACGAGGTCCGGATCGGGTCGCTCGTCAGTCTCCTACCTGTTTTTTCGGCGAATGGCGCAAGGTTCTGCGATCGATTCCGCCGAGGTAGCTGTTCCGCAAAAGCCAGCTCCGTGAGATCGTCAATTGCGGATCCTCCGATGAATGATGCTGGCACGCCCTTGAACCCTCACGATTCCGACAATGGCGGACTTGGTCTCGGCTCCACGGAGGCCGGCAAGCCTTATCGCGTGCTGGCCCGGAAATACCGTCCCGCCGGTTTCGAGGATTTGATCGGCCAGGAGGCGGTGGTGCGCACCGTCTCGAACGCATTCGAGACCGGACGTATTCCACAGGCCTGGATCCTGACCGGGGTTCGCGGCGTCGGCAAAACCACCACCGCGCGCATTCTGGCGCGGGCGTTGAATTACGAACTGCCGGATGGGTCGGTGAAAGGGCCGACCATCCACATGCCGAAGTTAGGGGTACACTGTCAGGCGATCATGGAAAGCCGGCACATGGACGTGCTGGAAATGGACGCCGCCTCCCACACCGGCGTCGACGATGTCCGCCAGATCAACGACAGCGTGCGCTATGCGCCGGCCAGTGCGCGCTACAAGGTCTACATCATCGACGAAGTCCACATGCTCTCGACCGCGGCGTTCAACGCGTTCCTGAAAACGCTGGAAGAGCCGCCGGAACACGCCAAGTTCGTATTCGCCACCACCGAAATCCGCAAAGTCCCGGTCACGGTGCTGTCGCGCTGTCAGCGCTTCGACCTGCGCCGGGTGGAGGCGGACGTGCTGATGACGCATCTTGCCACTATCGCAAAAAAGGAAGGCGTCGAAGCCGAAGCGGAGGCGCTCGGCATCATTGCGCGCGCGGCGGAGGGTTCGGTGCGCGATTCGCTGTCCTTGCTCGATCAGGCGATCGCGCATGCGGCAGGGCCGGTGCGCGCGGATGCCGTGCGGCAAATGCTCGGGCTTGCCGACCGCACGCGGGTGATCGATCTCTTTGACAGCCTCGTTCGCGGCGACATTGCCAGCGCGTTCAAGGAATTCCGCGAGCAATACGACACCGGCGCCGATCCGGTCGTGGTACTGTCGGACCTCGCCGAGTTCGTCAACTTCGTCACCCGCGTCAAGATCGTGCCGGCGACCGCCGACAATGTCGCCTTCGGCGAGACCGAGCGGCAACGCGCGCGCGAATTCGCCGCCAAGATTTCGATGCGGGTGCTGTCGCGGATGTGGCAGATGCTGCTCAAGGGCATTGCCGAGGTGCGCGACGCAACGCGGCCCGCGGCGGCCGCGGAAATGGTTCTGGTGCGCATCGCCTATGTCGCAGATATGCCGACGCCGGACGAGGCGATCCGGATGATCGAGCAGGGCGGCGGGGCTTCGCCGGCAGCGACATCGAATGTCGCGCCACGCGCGACCCCGGCCGCGCCGGCCTCGGCAATCTCAGCTTCGCCGGTTCGATCCGGTGCGGCGCCGCGCGCCAGTGCCGAGCCGTCGATGCGTCCGCAAATGGCAGCGCCAGCGCCCGAGCCCCAGAGCGTGCCGGCGCGCCGGATCGGGACGTTTCCCGAGCTTGTGGCGCTTGCCGGCGAAAAGCGCGATTTGCTGACCAAGGCTGCACTGGAAGCGGACGTCCGGCTGGTTCGCATCGAGGACGGACGGCTGGAGGTGGCGCTGGAACGCAACGCCCAGCGTACGCTGATCAACGATCTCTCCCGCAAGCTGGAGCAATGGACGGGCCGGCGCTGGACCGTGATCGTGTCCAACGAGGCCGGGCAGCCGACGCTGAAGGCGCAGAACGCAGCCGCCCAAAGCGTACGCGAGCGCGCCGCCGAATCCGATCCCCGCGTGAGGGAAGTGCTGGCACGATTCCCAGGCGCGAAAGTTGTCGAGGTGCGCAGGCTTGCCGCCGAGCCGCCGGAATCCCATGCTGATGGGGATGATCTCGCCGACAGCAGCGACGGCGACGACGTGGACGACGCGTAACGATTTTAAAGAGGAAACGTCGATGGCTGATTTTCTCGGCATGATGAAGCAGGCGGCGCAGCTGCAATCGAAGATGCAGGCGATGCAGGAAGAACTCGGCCAGGTCGAGGTCGAGGGCATTTCCGGCGGTGGCCTGGTCAGCGTGCGGATGACCGCGAAGATGGAGGTCAAGGGCGTCAGGATCGATCCGTCCCTGATCAAGCCAGAGGAGCGCGAAATCCTCGAGGACCTGCTTGTGACGGCCTGCGGCGACGCGCGGCGCAAGGCGGAACTCGCCATGCAGGAAAAGATGCAGGCGCTGACCGGGGGGCTCGGCCTGCCGCCCGGACTGGGTCTCGGCTAGTCGGCTAGATGGATACTGACTGACCCATGGCCACTGCGGTTGCCGGACCTGAAATCGAACGCCTGATCCAGCTGCTCGCGCGGTTGCCTGGCCTGGGCCCGCGCTCGGCGCGGCGTGCCGCGCTGCATCTGATCAAGAAACGTGAGGCGCTGATGACGCCGTTGTCGTCTGCGCTGCAGGTTGCGATCGACAAGATCCAGGTCTGCAAGACCTGCGGCAACATCGACACCCAAAATCCCTGCACCGTGTGCACCGATGCAAGGCGAGATCAGTCGATCATCGTGGTGGTCGCCGACGTTGCCGATCTCTGGGCGCTGGAGCGGGCGAATGCCTCGAGCGGCCTCTATCACGTGCTTGGCGCGACGCTGTCGCCGCTCGATGGCGTCGGTCCGCAGGACCTGACGATCGACGCGCTGGTCAAGCGCGCGCATGAGCCGCAGGTGAGCGAAATCATCCTGGCGCTGAATGCGACGGTCGATGGCCAGACCACCGCGCACTACATCACCGACCTCCTGCAGGACGCCAATGTCAGGGTCACGCGGCTCGCCCATGGCGTGCCGGTCGGCGGCGAACTCGACTATCTCGACGAAGGCACCCTGTCGGCAGCGATGCGGCAGCGGACCTTGTTCTAGCCAACAAGACGGAAACCATTGAAATGACGAAAAAGGGATTCGGCAGACGGCTGGCTTTGGCCACGATCATGATGGCAACATTGGCGATGCCGACCGCACGAGCCCAGCAGGCCGACCTTCCGCCCGCGAACGACAACAAGCCTGGTACCCTGCTCAAGGCCGGCGACATTCTGTCCGGGCAGCTGAATGCCTTGCGCTCGCATGGCACCAAGAAGGACAAGCGCGCAGCGACCTATCAGCTCACCAGCGAGCCGCACAAGTTGCCGCCGCCGAGCGGGCTTTGCAATCTCGAGACCGGGCCCGAGACATTCCAGATAGTCACGAGCAGCGACGCCGACGTCGCAAAATTAAAGGCTTTTGTCGGCAAGGACATCTCGCTGAAAGTCGATGAGGTTTCCTGCGCCCAGGACGCCGGCCAGATGAGCGAAGCCATCGTCACCAAATGGAGCGTGGTGAAGCGTTAAACTCTGACCGGGCCCAGCGCCGCAAAATGACCGCGTCGTTGCAGGTAAACCAGCAGCAACAAGCTCGGCACCGCGACAACGACGCAAATCATAAAGAAGAGCGGCCATCCCGTGGCTTTCGCGACGTAGCCCGCGCCCGATGAAAGATAGGTGCGGCCTACGGCCGCAAGCGCGGTAAGCAGCGCATATTGGGTCGCGGTGTGCAGCGGGTTGCGGCACAGCGCCGAGAGATAGGCGACGAAGATCACGGTGCCGATGGCGCTGGTGAAATTTTCCGCCGTGATCGCCAGCACCAGCGCCCAATGGTTGACGCCAGCCAGCGCTAGCCACGAGAACGACAGATTGGCAACGGCCTGCAGTACGCCGCCGATCCACAGGCTTGCCGCGAGCGAGTAGCGCCGTGCCACGAAGCCGCCGGCGAACCCGCCGATCAGCGTGGCGGCGAGCCCGAAGCCCTTGACGATCGCGGCATAGTCGTTGCGGGAAAAACCAAGATCAATCACAAACGGCGCGGTCATCGAGCCCGAGAAGGCGTCGGTGAATTTGAACAGGACCACGAATGCGAGCGCTGCGAGTGCGTCCTTGCGCAGGAGGAATTCGGAGAATGCCCCCGCTGCCGCATGGACGACGCGCGAGAACGCGGTCTCGCTGCTGGTCGCAGCGTCCGCGCGAACGGATGGCTCCGGTTCGGTGGCGAAGAGCGCCGTGGCGGTACCGATCAGCACCAGCGCCGCCATGGTCACATAGCCCCACATCCAGGCGGATGTGCGCGCGATGCCGCTGCCCTCATAGGCGCTGACGAGAAACAGCGCACCCGCGGTCGAAACCAGCATGCCGATCCGGTAGGCCGCGACATAGGCGGCCATGCCGGCGGCCTGTTCGCTTTCGGGCAGGCTCTCGACGCGAAAGGCATCGACCACGATGTCCTGCGTCGATGACATTGTTGCCACCAGCAGCGCCGCAAACGCCACAAAGGCGGCCGAGCGCGCGGGATCGGCGAGTGCCAGCAGCACGATCGATGCGATCAAGAGCAGTTGCGAAGCAAGTAACCAGCCGCGGCGGCGGCCGAAGATGCGTGTGAAGAACGGCACGTGCAGGGCATCGACCAGTGGCGCCCAGAGGAACTTGAGCGTGTAGGGCGTGCCAACCAGCGCAAACAGCCCGATGGTGCCGAGATCCACGCCGGATTCGCGCATCCAGATCAGTAGCGTCGATCCCGACAGTGCCAGCGGCAGGCCGGACGAAAAACCGAGGAACAGGACGATCAGCACGCGCGGCTGCAGATAGACGGCAAGACCATCGCGCCAGGAGGGCGCGGCTTTTTTCGACGATGAGGGTGCTTGTAATGCGGCTTCGGGGGCGTTCATGCCGCGGTGTTAGCAGATTCTGGCGCTCCTGCCTCTACTCCCCCGCCTGCAGCTTGCGCGGCAGCGGGAACAGCTCGGGCGTGCCTGATTTGACGAGGCGCGGCGGCTCGGGGGCTGCGTCCTTGCTGAAGTCGAGTTCCTCGATCCGTCCGGCGCGCTTTTCGATCTTGTCGGCGGAGATCAGGATTTGCCGGACGTCCTCGTTGACGTCGGTAAAGTGCTTTTGCAGCTTCAACACGCGGTCGCGCAGCCGGGTGAGATCGTCGCCGAGGTTGAGAACCTCGGTGCGGATCTGGTCGGCGGCGTCGCGCATCCGCGCGTCTTTCAGGATCTGCTGCATCACCTGGATCGCAAGCATCAAGAGCGATGGCGACACCAGCACGACACGGGCGCGATAGGCCTTCTGGATCACGTCGTCGAAGCGATCGTGGATTTCGGCATAGACCGATTCTGACGGCACGAACATCAGCGCGGTGTCCTGCGTCTCGCCCGCGATCAGGTATTTCTCCGCAATATCGCTGACATGCTTCATCACGTCGTTGCGCAGGCGCTGGGTCGCGATCTTCTTTTCTTCATCGCTGCGCGCATCGTGCAGCGCCGTGATCGCTTCAAGAGGAAACTTCGCATCGATACAAAGCGGCCGCTGGTCCGGCAAAAACACCACGCAATCCGGCCGCTTGCCGGTCGAAAGCGTGTGCTGGAATTCGTAAGCGCCCTTCGGCATGCCGTCCTGGACGATCGCTTCCATCCGCGCCTGGCCAAAGGCGCCGCGCGACTGCTTGTTGGCGAGCACGTCGCGCAGCGTCGTCACCTGCGACGTCAGGTCGGTGAGATTCTTGTGCGCGTTGTCGATGATGCCGAGCCGCTCATGCAGCACGCGCAAGCTATCCATGGTGTGGCGCGTGGTCTGCTCCATGGATTGGCCGACGCGGTGGGTCACCGAATCCAGTCGCTCAGAGACCGTGCGGGCCATTTCAGCCTGTCGTCCGGCGAGCGCCTGTCCCATCGCATCGACCCGGCCGGTGGCCTCGCTTTGCGCGCGCAGGACGTCGCCAAGGCGCTCCTCGAGCTCATCGGCGCGCTGGGCTTGCGCCTGCGCCAGTTCCAGTCCGCGGCGCCCCGATCGCGCCACCGCGATGGCGATGGCGAACAGCAAAAGGAGGGCAGCCGCGCCAAAGCCGATCAGCGCTTCGCCGGTGTGGACCGGCGTGGTGCCGATCATGAAAAGTGTCTCTTTCATGCCGTCCTTGATAACCGATTCGGTCTTGAATGCGAACGAAGAGGGAACATTTATGGTAAATGCCAGGTAAATTTTTATGGTTAATGCTTCCTCAACAAACATGGTTAAGAGCGGGTAAACGCGCGTTTGCACGCATTGACCCCATGAACCCATCCCCTTAAATCGCCCGCCATGGCACTCCGCGAAATCATCATCCTTCCCGACAAACAGCTGCGTCTGGTCTCGAAGCCGATCGAAAAGGTCACGCCCGAGATCCGCAAACTGGCCGACGACATGTTCGAGACCATGTACGACGCACCGGGCATCGGGCTTGCGGCGATCCAGGTCGCGCAGCCGCTGCGGCTGATCACGATGGACCTCGCGAAGAAAAACGAAGAGGGCGAGGTCAATCCGCAGCCGCGGGTCTTTATCAACCCTGAAATCATTTCGTCGTCGGAAGAGACCTCGATCTACGAGGAAGGGTGTCTGTCGATCCCCGAATATTACGAGGAGGTCGAGCGGCCGGCGAAAGTGCGCCTGCGCTTCACCGATCTTGACGGCAAGGTGCACGAGGAAGACGCCGAAGGCCTTTACGCGACCTGCATCCAGCACGAGATCGATCATCTCAACGGCGTCTTGTTCGTGGATTACCTGTCGAAGCTCAAGCGCGACCGCGTGCTGAAGAAGTTCACCAAGGCCGCCAAGCGCGCCGAGGATTAGGGCCGATGCCCCTCCGTTTGATTTTCATGGGAACGCCGGACTTCGCGGTGCCGACGCTGCTTGAGCTTGTGGCCCATGGCCATGAGATCGCGGCCGTCTATACGCGCGCGGCGAAGCCTGCCGGACGCGGCATGAAGCTGCAACAAACGCCGGTCGAGCAGGAGGCGCGGCGGCTCGGCATTCCCGTGTTCACGCCATCGACGCTGAAGACCCCGGGCGCACTGGAAGAGTTTCGCGCGCATCGCGCGGACGCTGCGGTGGTCGTTGCGTACGGCATGATCCTGCCGCAAGCGATTCTCGATGCGCCGAAGCTTGGCTGCTTCAATCTTCACGCCTCGCTGTTGCCGCGCTGGCGCGGTGCTGCGCCGATCAATCGCGCCATCATGGCTGGCGATGCCGAGACCGGCGTGATGGTGATGAAGATGGATGTCGGCCTCGATACCGGTGACGTCGCGATGGCCGAGCGGCTTGCGATCACGGACGCGATGACAGCGTCTGATCTGCACGATGCGCTGGCGCCGCTCGGCGGCGACTTGATGGCGCGTGCGATGGGCGCACTTGAGCGCGGGACGCTGCAACTGGCGCCGCAACGCAGCGAGGGTGTGACTTACGCGGCCAAGATCGACAAGGCGGAAGCGCATATCGACTGGAACAAACCGGCCAGCGAAGTACTGCGCCACATCCATGGCCTGTCACCATTCCCGGGCGCGTGGTGCGAGATGCCGCTCGAAGGGGCGGCCCAGCGGGTCAAAATTTTGCGTTGTGAAATCGCCTCAGGTTCCGGCGAGCCGGGCGTCGTGCTCGACGACCGTCTCACGATTGCCTGTGCGCAGGGCGCGATTCGCATCATCGAATTGCAGCGCGCCGGCAAGCAGCCGATGAAGGCGGACGAGTTTTTGCGTGGCACGCAGATTAAGCCCGGGACACGATTTAAGTGATTATTCGCGCCGCAGTGCCGGGCGATGCCGTCCCAATTCGCGGCATCCTATGCGCGGCCTTTGCCGGCGAGCAGGAAGCCGATCTGGTCGAGCATCTCCGCCGCGACGGCGAACTGCTGCTGTCGATTGTGGCCGAAGATGATGGGCGCGTCGTCGGCCATGTCGGCTTCTCGCGCTTGTGGACCGCCCTCGACGGACAGCGCTTGCCGGGTGTCAGCCTTGCTCCACTCGCGGTCGCGGCGGATTGTCGGCGGCGTGGCATTGGAGCGTCGCTGGTCGAGGCTGGCCATGAGCAGCTTCGTGGTGCCGGCGAGTCCATCGTTTTCGTACTCGGCGATCCCGCTTATTATGGCCGCTTCGGCTATTCGGTACCGGCCGCTGCGGCGTTTGACTGTGTCTATGCCGGATCGCACTTTCAGGCGCTTGTTCTCGCCGACGATGCGCCACCTGCAGGCGCGATTGCCTACCCTGCTGCTTTCAACCGACTCGCATGATTTGATCCAATGCCCCGCTACAAGCTCACGATCGAATATGACGGCACGCCCTTTAGTGGCTGGCAGATTCAGGAGAATGGCCCCTCGGTGCAGGGCGCGCTGGAAGCTGCGGTGAAGGCGATCTGCGGCGAACGAGTGCGCGTGCATGGCGCCGGACGCACCGATGCCGGCGTACATGCGCTGGGACAGGTGGCGCATTGCGACATTGCAAAACATTTCGTGCCGGGCCGCTTCCGCGACGGGCTGAACGCGCATTTGCGGCCGCATCCGATCGGCGTGCTCTCGGCGGATATCGTGGGTGACGATTTCGAGGCGCGGTTTTCCGCCAAGAAGCGCCACTACCGCTACCGGATCCGGAATACGCGCGCCAATCTTGCGCTCGACATCGGCCGTGTCTGGAGGTTGCCGCGGCCGCTCGACACCGATGCGATGCATGCGGCTGCGCAGCGTCTGGTCGGCAGGCATGATTTCTCGACCTTTCGCGACACTGAATGTCAGGCGAAATCGCCGGTGCGGACGCTGGATCAACTCGATGTCGTGAGAAGCGGCGACGAGGTCGATATCTTCACCTCGGCGCGTTCGTTCCTGCACAGCCAGGTGCGTTCGATGGTGGGTTCCCTGGTCTGGGTTGGCGAGGGCCGCTGGAGTGCTGACGATCTCGCGGCCGCCCTTGATGCGCGTGATCGCACGGCGTGCGGCGTCGTCGCGCCGCCTGAGGGGCTTTATCTGGTGCGGGTGGAATACTAACCTTCCGGTTCAAGCGTCTTTCGTGAACACTATGTGGGTCGCTTTGGCGGTCGCGACATGTTCGGAGCGCTTGTAACCCAGACGCACCATGTCAATGTTCGCAAAGAGGCTCTCACCCGATCCGAGCAAGGCCGGCGCGATAGCAAGATGCAGTTCATCGACCAGGCGCGCATTCAGATACTCCCTGATCGTCGCCACGCCGCCCCCGAGCCGAATGTCATTGCCTCCCGCCGACTGCCGGGCCCGCTGTAACGCTGACTCGATGCCGTCAGTCACGAAGTGGAACACAGTGCCGCCCCTCATTTCGATCGGTGCGCGCGCATGATGCGTCAGCACAAAGACATCGCAGTGATAGGGCGGCTCATCTCCCCACCATCCTTTCCAGCTATCGTCCGGCCACGGCCCGCGTACAGGGCCGAACATGTTTCGGCCGAGTATCCATGCGCCGATATTGTCGAAGCCACGCGCGGCGAAGTCGTCATCAGGTCCAGTCGTGCCGCCGTCCTTGCCGAACAGCATTTTCTGAAAGGTTCGTGTCGGAAACACCCACTCATGCAGTGTCATGCCGCCGACACCCATCGGGTTATCGAGGTCCTGATTTGTGCCCGCGCCGTAGCCGTCGACTGATACGCCAAAGCAGCGGACGACAAGTTTGGCTGGTTTGTTGCTCAGGGTCGTCGACATGGCCTATCCCCACACAAATTTAATGCTCTCACTCTGAGACGAATGAGCGGAAGCCGAACCGACATCGGCAAATCATTTTTCGCCGACATCCAGGCGTAGCCCGGAATTCTCCAGCGGGTTTAGCCGAAATACCTCTCCAGTATCCCGCGATAGATCAGCGTCAGCTTCTCGATGTCGGCAACCGATGCGCGCTCGTCGATCTGGTGCATGGTTTGGCCAACCAGGCCGAACTCGATCACCGGGCAGTACTGCGAGATGAAGCGCGCGTCCGAGGTGCCGCCGGAGGTCGACAATTCCGGCTTGCGGCCGGTGACGTTCTCGATCGCCGCAATGGCGAGGTCGGTAAACGCGCCGGGCTTGGTGACGAACACGTTCGAGTTCGACGGCTCCCACACGATGTGCGCCTTGATGCGGTTGCCGGTGGCCTTGGCAAGACGCGCCTCTACCAGTTCGCGCAATGTGGCTTGCGTGTGCAGATCGTTGAAACGGATGTTGAACTTCGCGCGCGCCTGACCGGGTATCACGTTGCTGGCGGCGTTGCCGACATCGACCGAGGTGAATTCAAGGTTTGAGGGCTGGAACTGTGCGCTGCCCTGATCGAGAGGTTCGTCGCTCAGCGCCACGATCAGGCGCGAAATATCCGGCACTGGATTTGAGGCGCGATGCGGATAGGCGACGTGGCCCTGAACGCCGTCGACGTAAAGCGTGCCGGACTGTGAGCCGCGGCGGCCGATCTTGATGCAATCGCCGAGCGTCTCGACATTCGAAGGCTCGCCCAACACGCAATGGTCGAATTTTTCGCCACGCGCGGCAGCCCATCGCAGCAGCTTGATCGTGCCGTTGACGGCAACATCTTCCTCGTCGCCCGTGATCAGAAACGAGATCGAACCTTTGAGCTTGCCGCCGTGCTGGCTGAGATATTGCAGCACCGCGGCGGCGCTGCAGGCAATGCCGCCTTTCATGTCGACGGTGCCGCGGCCGTAAAGAAAACCGTCTTTCACCTCGCCGGAAAAGGCGCCGACGCTCCAGGCCGCCTCGTCGCCGGGCGGTACCACGTCGGTATGACCGGCGAAGGAGATGTGCGGCGCTTCGCTGCCGATGCGCGCATAGAGATTGTCGATATCGGCTGCGCCGGCTTCGCTGAAGGTGACGCGGTGGGTTTCAAATCCAGCAGCTTTGAGGAGCTTTTCCAGAACGCCGAGGGCGCCGGCATCGGCCGGGGTTATCGAGGGACAGCGGACGAGGTCGCGGGCAATCGAGAGGGCATCAGTCATGCCCCCGCTTAACACGCATGCCCGGCAACGGGCTAGCTTGGTGCGGGACAAATTCAATTGCGTCGGTCTGATTCCAGCTGGAGCTGCCACCGCTTGAGCTGCGCGGCCGTGTCTGCGCCTTGGGCAATGGATTGGGTCCGAAGCGGTTGGTCCATCGTGTCCCCCGCAGGCAGAAGAGCTCGACAAAGCCGGCGATCATCAGAAGGACCCCGGCCCACGGGAGAGGAAGCAACCAATCGGCATCGGGCAACCGGTCCTGAAACTGGGTGTAAAGGCCGGGGACGACGAGATAGGGCAGCGCCCACCACCCGCTCTTGTCGCGGTCGTGCAGCCGCTTGACTGCGGTTGCGAGGTAGACCCAGGCGAAGATCAGCGTGCCGGCGGCGTGGCAAAAGGCCAGAACGAGATGAGCGGGAGAGGCCTCCTTGCCCTCGCGTACCCGCGCGATTGCATTGCGCAGCACCGCGGGATCGACAAACTTGAAAATGTCGTTGACGTTGAAATGAATGGATT
Source organism: Bradyrhizobium sp. (assembly GCF_035652035.1). Classification (GTDB taxonomy): domain Bacteria; phylum Pseudomonadota; class Alphaproteobacteria; order Rhizobiales; family Xanthobacteraceae; genus Bradyrhizobium. The sequence goes on along the minus strand of NZ_DASREO010000025.1, from coordinate 16,241 downwards.
TGACAGGGTTGCCGAACAGCTGATCGACGAACAGAATCAGCATGGCCAGGAACGCCATCCAGCAGACGATGACCAGCATCGCCAGCCACATCTTGGCCCGGTTGATGCGGCCATCGAATTCGAACAGAAACCAGACCCAGTCCATCGCAGTCCTCCACCCCGCAGGGGACAGGCCTGCGGCTTGGGGATTAGTCGCCAGGAGGGAGCCTCGGGTTCGAGCCAGGATCTGGTTCAGGAGCCCGGCTGAGACGGCCGATTGCGGCCAGGAATCAATGACGAGAGACCAGAAAGTCCGGAATGCCGGTCGGCTGCGGGCGCAGGTCAATCGGCGAATCGGGCGTCGCTGTGGGATCCGGTCCAAATCGGTTTGGGCCATCGGAACCGCTCAGGAAAAACAGCTCGATGACGACCCAGGTTTGCAAAAGGGAGAGAATAATGGCTGACATCACCAGCAGCAATTGCGTGGCAGCCGAGAGATCGACGCCGAATGCGAGACCGAAGAACAGACCGTAATACAGATAGGACAGGCGATTGACGGCAAACACCGCAACCGCCCACCAGCCGCTGCGGTCGCGGTCATGCAAGCGCTTGGCTGTGACGGCAAGGTTGACCCAAAGCATCGGAATCGCGGCAAGCCAGTGCTCCCACTGCGCGGACGAATAAAGCCGCAGTTTCAGCCAGAGCAGCAACCAGAGGGCAAGGAGGGCGAGCTCGACCACGAGGTATCGGGCGCGGCCGACGCGGCCCTTGAAGCTGAAGAGTAACCAAAGCCAAGCCATCGCAAGCCTCCCGGGCCGCGGCCGAGCGCCACAGCTCGATGGTTAGTCGGATCAGGTGCGTGAAGGGTTCGGACCGGTGTGGCGAGTAGCCGCGGAGCAAGGTTGCATGCTGCCCGCTAGCCGGCGCAAGCCGCTCATCTCGGCGAAGCCCCAGAAATAGAGTCCCGCCGCGACGACCCGCAGTGTCACGGCAACGATGGAATTCTGCTCTGGGTTCGTGAAAACGATGATAGCGGCGGGAAGGACGAAGAAGGGCACGATCCACCAGGCACTTCTGCCGGTGTCCCGCATCCATTCGCGGAACGCGACGAAATCGATCGAGACGGACGCTGCGATATGGTTGCCCGATGCGACCATCGCGACCGGCACGCTCATCCAGCAAACATGGGCAAGCGGAACGAACCAGGCGCGGGCGCGATCGAAAGCGCCATCAAGGCTGATTTGAAATCCGCGCCAGTCCATCGACGACCTCCCGGAGCGGCCGTACGCGCTCCGGCTATTGGTCGGAACTAGAGTAGTCTGGGTTCGACTGCGATGGCAGCGTTAGTCCCGCAGCAACTCGTTGATGCTGGTCTTGGCGCGGGTGCGCTCGTCAACCCGTTTGACGATGACGGCGCAGGCCGTCGCCGGGCCTGGCTGGCCGTTTTTCAGCGGTTTGGCCGGCAAGGTGCCGGGCACCACGACGGCATATTCCGGAACCTCGCCGACGAAAGTCTCGCCGGTCTCGCGGTCGACGATCTTGGTGGAGGCGCCGAGGAATACGCCCATCGCCAGCACCGCGCCCTTGCGCAAGATCACGCCTTCGGCCACTTCCGAACGCGCGCCGATGAAGCAATCGTCCTCGACGATCACGGGTTCGGCCTGCAACGGCTCCAGTACGCCGCCGATGCCGACACCGCCGGAGATGTGCACCCGCTTGCCGATCTGGGCGCAGGAGCCGACCGTCGACCATGTGTCGATCATGGTCGCTTCATCGACATAGGCGCCGAGATTGACGAAGGACGGCATCAGCACAACGTTGCGCGCGATGAAGGCCGAGCGACGAACGATGGCGCCGGGAACGGCGCGGAAGCCGGCGTCGCGAAAGCGGTTCTCGCCCCAGCCGTCGAATTTCGACGGCACCTTGTCCCACCACGACGCCTTGCCCGGGCCGCCCGATATCGCGGCCATGTCGTTGAGGCGGAACGACAGCAGCACCGCCTTCTTCAGCCACTGATGCACCTTCCATTTGCCGTTTCCCTCGCGTTCGGCGACGCGCGCTTCGCCTTTGTCGAGCAGGTCGAGCGCGTGATCGACGGCCTCGCGGACTTCGCCGTTGGTGGCGGAAGAAATGCCTTCGCGGGCGTCGAACGCGGCGTTGATGGTGGATTCGAGGGCGGCAGCGGACATCGTGTTTCCTTGGGAAGGGCGGTTGGAAGCGGCTTTTTCGGAATTTGAGGGGGGAGAGTCAAGGCGCGCTTCGTACCCTCTCCCCTTGCCGGAGAGGGTGGCGAGCATCGACAGATGCGAGCCGGGTGAGGGGGCGTTTCCTTGTTCGAGATCGCGACCCCCCACCCGGTTTCTCGCTGTCGCTCGAAACCACCCTCTCCCGCAAGGGGAGAGGGGAAGAAAGTGTGGCGTCAGCCCTTCACCAGCCCTTGCAAAAACACGGTCAGATTGTCGGTGACGTGATCCACATAAGGATCGTCGCGGCCATCCAGCTCCCAGTCCTCGCGCACGACTTCCTGTGTGCCGTCGGGCACGACAAGCACGGTGGTCATGCCGAGTTCGTGCGGGACCAACAGATTACGCGCGAGATCCTCGAACATCGCAGCTTTAGTGGGATCGACCGCGTGTCGGTTGAGGAATTTCTGGTAAGTCTGCGGCGCCGGCTTCGGTTCGAGTTCGGCCGCGATGATATCGAACACCGCCTCGAAATGGGTAGCCAAGCCAAGCCGCGCCAGAACGGCCCCGGCGTGATCGGTCGAGCCGTTGGTCAGGATCAGCTTCCGGCCCGGCAATTTGGCGATCGCAACGCCCATCTCCGGATTTGGCTCAAGCGGCGAGTGATCGATCTGATGCACATAAGCGAGGTAGTCGTCGGCATGCACGCCGTGCTCGGTCATCATGCCGCGCATGCTGGTGCCGTAGCGGCGGTAATAGTCCTTCTGGATGATGCGGGCTTGCTCGGGGGAAATTTTCAGGTACGCGCCGATGAATTCGCCGATCCGCTGGTCCACCTGCTGCCACAGGTTGACGTGGTGCGGGTAGAGCGTGTTGTCGAGATCGAACACCCAGGTGTCGATATGGGTAAAGGCGCGTTTTGTGGTCATCACGGCATCGCAAAGCGCAGCGTCTTGCCGCCGCTTGAGAGATCAACGATGGCAAATCCCGTCGTCGACAGACCGCGGTTGCCGCATTCGCCCTGCTCGCTGACCTCGAATTTGCTCTCCCGCGTGCAAAGCGGCATCTCGCCGCCCCAGTTCAGCGGCTTGTCCTTGAAGCGGACGGTGCGGTTTTCGGCATCGACGGCTTCGGCAAAGCTGAAGATACGCTTGGGTTGGCCGGTCACATCGGGATGCAGGCATTTGCCGGGCTCGATGCGATACCAGCCGCGGCTCGTCACCGTCTTGCCGTCGTCGGTGCCGACCGCGGCCATCACTTTGTGCGGTGTGTCGTTGCACCAGGTAAGGCCCGTCGAGGAGGGTGCTTGCACGGCTTCAACCATAGTGGTGAAAAAATTCGGTGACTGCGCGAAATCCGCCGACAGTCCGCGGCTCTTCAGAAACGCCGCGAGTGCCGCTTGCGTCTTCGGACCGTCGACGCCGTCGATGGGAGAGGCATCGAAGCCCGCGATCACGAGCAGCCGCTGAATGCCGGCAAGCCGCGCCTGATCGTCGTCGTACTCGCTGTCCTCGGCAAGATAGGCGATGAGGTTGCCGTCATCTGCCTTGGTCGGGTTGATCTGGGTAAAAGGCGCCGGCGTCTGTCCGGGCCGGCACTGACGAGCGGCGGCGATGACGAAATTGTCGGGAGCCACGCAAAGCGTGTCGCTGCCGTTTTGCGGCAGCGGCGAGGTCCCGTAAACGCCAAGCGCCCGGGCATTGAGCAGAATACGGTCCGCCGTCATCGTTCCCTGCAGGACCACGCGGCACGCGGCCGGATCGATGCGAAACCAGCCACGGGTCGCTGTTGCGGATTTGTCGTCGATGCCGATCGCCGCCTCGACCACGTAACTCATGCGGTTGCAGATTTTCAGGTCGGCTGACGCGGGTGCCGACAACGAGATCAGCAGTGCTATGGCAGCAGAGAAGACGTGGATGGCCGGAATAAATCCGGCCATGACGGCCTTCTTCTGCGTCGCCGCCTTCATCATCACTTGTGGATCAGCGTTCCCGTGCCCTGGTTGGTGAAGAGTTCGAGCAGCACCGCGTGCGGCTGCTTGCCGTCGATGATGACGACGCCCTGCACTCCCTGTTCGAGCGCATAGATGCAGGTCTCGACTTTCGGAATCATGCCGCCCGAGATCGTGCCGTCCGCGATCAGCTTGTGCGCATCCTTTATGGAAAGATCCGGGATCAGCTTCTTCGATTTGTCGAGCACGCCGGGCACGTCGGTGAGCAGCAACAGCCGTTTGGCTTTCAGGGCGCCGGCAACGGCACCGGCAAAGGTGTCGGCGTTGACGTTGAAAGTCTGGCCCGACTTGGAGGTCGCAAGCGGCGCCAGCACTGGGATCAGCTCATAGCCGATGATCTGGTTGAGCAGCGTGAGATCGACCTTCTCCGGCTCGCCGACGAAACCGAGATCGACGACCTTTTCGATATGCGAATCCGGATCGACCATGGTCCGCGTCGCCTTCGACGCCGTCACCATGTTGCCGTCCTTGCCGCAGAGGCCGACGGCCTTGCCGCCGGCTTCGTTGATATAGCCGACCAGCTGCTTGTTGATCGAACCTGCCAGCACCATCTCGACGATCTCGATGGTCGCGGCGTCGGTGATGCGCAGGCCCGCGGCGAATTCCGATTGAATGCCGAGGCGCTTCAGCATGGTCGCGATCTGCGGCCCGCCGCCATGCACGACCACCGGATTGATCGCGGTCTGCTCCAGGAGAACGATGTCGCGCGCGAATGCCTTGGCGACGTCTTCGGCGCCCATGGCATGGCCGCCATATTTGATGACGATGGTTTCATCGTCATATTCCTGCATGTGCGGCAGCGCTTCCGACAGGATGCGGGCCTGATCGAGCGGAGTGATATTGGACGCGTCGGTCATGAAGCGGGTCTCGCGGCTTTCGGATATGGTTGCGGGTTCTAACCGATTGCCGGGCGCGGCGCAAAGCGAGGTTTGTGCGGGGTTTTCTCGTGCCCCGGACGCAGTGCAGCGCGTTAGCGATGCGCTGCTGATCCGGGGCCTATTTAATAGTCTCGGTCCCGGCTCTGCGGGGCAGCGTTTCACGCTGCTCCCACGTCCGGGACACGAAAGCCTCTCAACGCCGCGGCCACGCCGCCGCAATCGCCAGGACCAGCCAGCTCACGATCAGCAGCGTGCCGCCGGTCGGCGCGGCCATCGGGAAAAGCGCGTGCCCGGCAAAGTGCCGCAAGCTGAGATCGCCGGCGAACAACGCCGATGCGATGACAAAGCCGAAAGCGGCAACGAGCCCGCCTTTGACCGCAACGATGCCACGCTCCGTCAAGGCTACCGCCGCGAGCACGGCGATCGCGTGAACCAGCAGCATTGACGAGGCAGGCGCGAGTCGTGTTGCGTCGGCCTGATGGGTCGCAAGCGCCGCCAGGATCACGCCGTCGGCGCCCATGATACCAGCGAGAATGACAAGAATGCGAAACAGGGGAAGCTCTCTCATGCTAGTGCCACTTTCCGAAGTTCGTGCACCGCCTCAGCGCCCACCTTTCGCGAACTTCGGAAAGTCATGGGCACTACCTAACTCATCAGTTCTAGTGCCGCTTTCTATTTGAAGTTCCTGAACCCAGTTTTGCCGCTTGCGCTGCAGGAACTTCAAATAGGCGGCACTATCGCTCCTCCAATAGGCGCACCATCGCCGCGCGCAGTTCGGCCATCCCCGCACCCGTTTCCGAAGAGGTCGCAAGCACGTCCGGGAAAGCGGCCGGATGTTTTGCAAGCGTGGCCCTGATGTCGCCGATGCGGCTTGCGAGTTCGGCGGGTTTGACCTGATCGGCTTTGGTCAGGATCACCTGATAGCTGACCGCCGACCGATCGAGCGTCTTGAGCACGTCGAGATCGACGTCTTTCAGGCCGTGCCGGGCATCGATCAGCACATAGACCCGGGCGAGATTGCTGCGGCCTTGAAGGTATTTGCGGATCAACTCGGTCCACGAGGCGATCTTGGTCTTGGGGGCTGACGCGAAGCCATAGCCGGGCATGTCGACCAGCCGCAGGCCGGCGTGGCCGGGGCCGTCGAAGAAGATCAGTTCCTGGGTGCGGCCCGGCGTGCTCGAGGTTCGCGCCAGCGCGTTGCGGCCGGTGAGCGCATTGATGAGGCTCGACTTGCCGACATTGGAGCGGCCGGCAAAGGCGATCTCCACACCGGCCATCGGCGGCAGCGTCTCGATCGACGGCGAGGCCCAGATGAATTTGAAATCGTCGGCGAAGAGCTTGCGGCCCTGCTCGATCAGGTCAGCATCGGGCTCGGCGGTCATGCGAAGGGTCTCACTTCCGTCATCGCGAGGAGCGAGGCGACGAAGCGATCCAGGCGTTGTTCAAGGGCTGGATCGCTTCGCTCGCGATGACGCGCTTGAGGCGCCGCCGCCCGCCTCAGGTTTTCGATTCGGCCTTTTTGGAGACGAAGGTCGACTTCAGATTATCGAAAAGCTCCACCTTCACGCCGTTGCGGCGCATGATCAGGCTTTGCTGCAAGACCGAGAGCGTGTTGTTCCAGGCCCAGTAGATCACCAGCCCCGCCGGGAAGCCTGCCAGCATGAACGTGAAGATCAGCGGCATCCAGCCGAAGATCATCTGCTGGGTCGGGTCGGGCGGGGTCGGGTTCAGCTTGAACTGGAACCACATCGTGATGCCCATGATGATCGGCCAGATCCCGAGCGCGAGATATGGTCCGAACAACGGAATCTGCGTTGGATCCCAAGGCACGAGGCCGAACAGCGTGAAAAGATTGGTCGGGTCGGGCGCCGACAGATCCTTGATCCAGCCATAGAACGGTGCGTGCCGCATTTCGATGGTGACGAACAGCACCTTGTAGAGCGAGAAGAACACCGGGATCTGCAAGGCGACGGGAAGACAACCGGCGATCGGGTTGATCTTCTCCTTCTTGTAGATCTCCATCATCTCCTGCTGCTGCTTCACCTTGTCGTCCGGATAGCGCTCCTTCAGCGCGGCCAGTTGCGGCTGCACCGACTTCATCTTGGCCATCGAGGCGTACGACTTGTTGGCGAGCGGGAAGAAGGCGAGCTTGACCAGCACCGTCACCAGGAGGATCGAGATGCCGAAATTGCCGAACAGGTGGAAGAAGAAATCCAGCGCCAGGAACATCGGCTTGGTGATGAAGTAGAAGTGGCCCCAGTCGATCAACAGATCGAAATGGTTGAGGCCGAGCTGCTTGTTGTAGCCGTCGAAGCCTGCCAGCGGAAAATTCATCCCGACCACGCTGGCTTCCTTGGCGCCGGCGAACAGCCGCGTGCTGGTTGTTCCCGTGCCGCCGATCGCGATGGTCTGCGGGCCCAGCATGTAGTCGGCCTGATAGCGCTTCAGCGCGCCGCCAGTCGAGAAACGCGCAGTCTCGAGCGTTGCGGTGGTCTCAGGCAGAAGCGCCGCCGCCCAGTACTTGTCGGTAATTCCGAGCCAGCCGTTGGTGATGTTCTTGAAGGCCACGCCCCGCGTGTTTTGATCGAGGACCATCTTGGGATCGTCGACGTTCTTGTAGGTATATTCCTGAAGCCCGTTGAGGTAGCCGATGAAGCCCTCGTGGAGGATGGAGTAGCCCGAGACCGGCGGTGTGCCGCCGCGTGAGATCAACGCGAACGGATAGAGCGTGACCGGCGCATTGCCGACATTGCTCACGTCATCCTTGATCGTGAAGAGATAGCGGTCGTCGATCGCAATGGTGCGGCGGAAGGTCAGCCCCTCGCCATTGTCGTATTTCAGCGTGATCGGATGGGTCGGCGTCAGGCTGCCAGTGTCCTCTTGCTGCCAGACCGTTTCCGAATTGGGGACCTTTGTGCCCGGACCGCCGGCCAGCCAGAGGAATTCCGCATAATACGGACTTGCCGTCGTTGACGGTTCGAACAGTACGATCGCCGGCGAATTCGGATCGACGGTTTCGCGGAATTGCGTCAGCGACAGGTCGTCTATACGCGCGCCCTTCAGGGAAATGCTCCCCGAAAGGCGAGGGCTCTCGATCTTGACGCGGGGCGTGGCGGCAATCGCGGTTTCGCGGTTGACCGGCGCGGCCGGGCTCGACTGCGCCGGCGCGGGTGCATTGGCTGACGGCGCCGGCGCATTCGCCTGCGGCGCGGCCGAGTTGCCGGCTTCCGGCTTGATCGTCTGGCTTTGCTGCGCCTGCTGTGCGGCGCGCTGCTTTTCCATCTGCGGAATGTTGAAGAAATATTGCCAGCCGAGCAGCACGAGCCCGGAAAGAATGACGGCGAGGATGGTGTTGCGATTGTCGGTCATCGGTCGGGTCTCGTCATTCTTTGTGAAGTGCCGCACGCGGTTTTGAGATCGGCCGATCGAGGCGGTGCAGGGCCTGACGGAGATCCCCGAGCATGTCAGCGAAATCGGATGTCAGTGCGGCTCGTCGGCCGATTAGCACATAATCACTGTGTGGGTGCAGCGATACTGCGGGCAGCCGTTTCACCAATTCGCGGAGCCTGCGCCGGATCCGGTTACGCTCAGTCGCGGTTCCGTTCTTCTTGGTGACGGTAAAGCCGACGCGGACCGGGCCGTCGTCATCGCGGCGGCGGCGCTGCACGACAAAGGCGGTCGTTCCCGCCCGCGCGCCATTGGCAACGGCGAGGAAGTCCGCCCGCTGCCGTAGCCGATCCATGATGAAGATCTCTTTGAGGTGAGCCCGGCTCAGGTGACTCAGGCGCTCAGGCGCTTGCGGCCACGTGCACGGCGCGCGGCGAGGACCTTGCGGCCGCCGGCCGTGGCGAGGCGGGCGCGGAAGCCATGGCGGCGCTTGCGCACGAGTTTGGAGGGTTGATAAGTCCGCTTCACGGGTCGTTCTCCGCTGACAACTTGCCTGCAAAGCCTGCAATTTGCCTGATTAATGAGGTATGTCCGCCGATGTGGGCAGGCCTTCAAGCGGGGCCCGTTCCGGCCCAAAAAGGCCGACCGGCCTTGGGCCGGATCATCGCGCACAATTGGCGCGGCTTATAAGGGAGGACCCCCCTGTCGTCAATGTGGCGGAAGGGGTGGGCAGGCCTTCTTTGAAACGGCGCATTTGGCGCGAATAATTCAATGGCTGCGGTGTATTACGTCCTTGGAAGGCGTTTGTCTCGGGCAGGGCCCGCGGCCGGGCTTGATTGCGGGGCTGGACTTGACGGTTTTCGGCGGAGAGCCGACATCCTGTCCGACGCGACGGTCACTGTTCTCGGGGAACGCCTGTCTTTAAACCTTTATTTGACGGCCTCAAAGGCGAGGTCCAAATAGGAAAAACCGAGATTTCGAAGGAAGTTATGGCGTCTGCGACCGACGACCAGCCAAATAATGCCCCGCCAAAAGCGAGGCTGCCGCGCAGGCTCGGCCTGTCGGGCAAGCTGCTGCTGTTGACCATTCCGCTGGTGATGATTGCGGAAGTGCTGATCTTTGTGCCTTCGATGGCGAACTTCTGGATGAACCGGCTCAACGCCCGCCTGGCGTCGGCCAACACTGCGGCGCTGGTTCTGGATGCGGCACCCTCCGGGATGGTGCCGGAAACGCTGGCGCGGCAGATTCTCGACAGCATCGGCGCGCGCGCGGTTGCGATCAAGCTCGGGCAGCAACGGCGGTTGCTCGCCAGCATCGGGTTGCCGCAGGCGATCGATCACGACATCGATATGCGCACGCTCACGGCCTGGACCTCGATCGTCACGTCCTTTCAGATGATGTTCGAGACCGGCAATCAGGCGATCCGCATCATCGGACCGCCGCCCGGCGGCGGACAGTTCATCGAGGTGGTGGTCGACGAGGCGCCGCTGCGGGCGGCGATGTATCGCTTTTCCCGCAATCTGCTGCTGGTTTCGCTGGCGATTGCGATTTTGACCGCGGCGCTGGTCTATCTCGCGCTGCATTTCCTGTTCGTGCGGCCGATGCGGCGCCTGACCGAAAGTCTCGTCAGCTTCCACGAAAATCCGGAAAGCTCGGCGCGGATCATCGTGCCCTCCAATCGCAGCGACGAGATCGGCGTGGCAGAGCGCGAACTGTCCGACATGCAGCGCGACCTCGTCTCGATGCTGCATCAAAAGAGCCGGCTCGCCGCGCTCGGCCTTGCGGTGTCGAAGATCAACCACGATCTGCGCAACCTGCTCGCCTCGTCGCAATTGCTGTCGGACCAGCTGGCGAGCGTGCCCGATCCGCGCGTGCAGCGCTTCGCGCCCAAGCTGATGCGTTCGCTGGAGCGCGCGATCGCGTTCTGCCAGTCGACGCTGTCCTATGGCCGCGCTCAGGAAGCAGCCCCCGATCGCCGCATGATCCCGATCGAGCCGGTCGTGACCGAGGTGCGCGAATCCGCGGGCCTTGCCATCGACACCTCGATCACCTGGATCAGTGCGATCGAGCGCGGGCTGATGGTCGATGCCGATCCGGACCAGATGTTCCGCGTGCTGCTCAACCTGGTGCGCAATGCCGAGCAGGCGCTGGAAGGCCGGCCCACGACGCAGATCCGCATTACCGGCCGCCGCGAGGGCGCGGTCGCCGTCATCGAGGTGTCCGATACCGGTCCCGGCATTCCGCCTGCGACCCGCGAGAACCTGTTCAAGGCGTTCCAGACCTCGGGCCGGCCCGGCGGCAGCGGGCTGGGGCTGGCGATTGCCGCCGAACTCGTCGGCGCCCATGGCGGGCAAATTCATCTGGTCGAAGGAACCATCGGCGCGACCTTCCGGATCACGATTCCGGACCGGCCGGTCGAGCTTTTGAGCGTGCGCAACGAGCGGGCGCGGGCCTAGAGGCGAGTTCGCGCCACTTTCGGCCCGTTCCAGACCTTGCCAATTTCGCTTGGAGCGGGTAGCAAGTGCGCTCTTTCGCTGGCCCCGCAAACAGGCTTTGCGGCGACCGGACCTTCAGGGTCCGAATGATTTAGCGAAAAACGCGCCCGTAGCTCAGCTGGATAGAGCATCAGACTACGAATCTGAGGGTCGGACGTTCGAATCGTTCCGGGCGCGCCACTTTTCTCCGCCAAGATCGCCACCATCGGCATGCAACAGGTCAGCGTTGCAGATTTTCTTTGAACGCCGCTTGTTGCGCCTCGCTCGGTGCGCCGAGATAAGAGATGGGCTTGTTTTCTTCCAGGAGCGCGCCCCATGCCTGGATGCCGTTCGGCGCAAACATGATGACAAGTTGGTTGTCGTTACAATCATGCGGCTTGCAGGCAAAAAATAGCTCGTAGGTGCTGCCATTGATAACGGCCGGCGCGCCCGGTGAGGCGACATAATCGCCCTTCGTCTTGCGCGTTTCCCGGATCCAGTCTGGCAGGTTGCCGGCATGATCGAGCAGGTTCGTCAACGCCCGCGCATAGGAAGGCTTTTTGATCGCGTCGAACAGATAATACTTGGAGGCCGCTGCCGCAGGCGAGCACGCCAGGCACATCACGAGGACCCAACGAAGCCGTAGCATGCTCCAACCCCCCTCCTGCTGACGTCTGCGGTCTCATTCTATAGGTCCCGCTTGCGCAGCCAAGCTCCGATGCCGCCGTCACAAGACGGACGCCGCTATAATCACAAGCTCATGTCCGGCCAAGAAGGCGAGCCACCGACAGCGCCACAGTCACGCGGGCATGGCTTCGATTGAGCGGCGGATCACCCGTTGTACGTCCGTATTCGACAGAAACAGATCGTGGTTGATGAGACCCCAGCCCGCATCGGACGCATCGATTACGCGCACGCCAAGCCGCTCGATGGCGGCCTTTTCGGCGGCGCCGACCCTTGTCATCCCGCCGGCCAGCCGCGCTGACAGCGCCAGCGCGCGATCATCGGTTGCGGTGATGACGGTGATCTTGCCGGCGAGCGGCCCGATGCGGCTGATCGCCGATGAGAACACGTCCATGTCGATATCGGGCGCGGCGAATATCACGGCGCCGATCTTCTCCGCGCCGCTGTCGCCAAGATGCGCATAGAGCTGACGCAGGGTTTCGAGCGTCAGCATCGTCCCCATGCTGTGCGCGACGATGTGGACGTGACCGAGCCCGGGTGAGGCGACAGTCGAAGACAGCACACGTTCGAAGCCGTCACGGGACCACATCGCGCTGTCGCGGTCATAGGCGTAGTCGAACAGTCCACCCTTGGAGGGCCAGGAGAACGCCATCGTCCGGCCGCGGAATTTGATGGCATCGGACAGGCGCGCGGCGTCGAGCACGGATGTCTCGAACGTCTGCTTGAAACCGTGCACGTAGGTCAGGACATCCGGTCCGCTGCCGGTCACCGTCAGAAGATCGGTGACGTCGACCGACATCGGCTCGACTTTGTCAAGACGCCAATCGCCCAGTCCGACGGCGGCAAAGGAGAAGCGGCCGTCGTCCGGCGCCACCAGCTTCGCCCTTGCGACCATGATCGCAGAACCGCGCTCGGGTCCGAACCAGGGCTTGGCGCGCCCGCCATTCACCGGCTTGCGTGTGGTTGCGACGAGCAGTGTCGGGTCTGCCGAGAGCGACGAAGGGTCGAACCGTGCGCCCGTTGCGCCCACGTCGGCGCATCCACCGAGCGCGAGCGCGCCGGCGAGGGACGAAAGTCCGCCGAGCAGCGAGCGGCGGGACACAAGAACGTCGTGTTGTCGCAAATCCGGGATGATCACACGGAACCTTCGGGAACATTGCCGCATGAGATCGGCCCCGCGCAGTTCGCTGAATGATAATGGCGGCGAGAAATGGGCGGGCAACGTTGCGGACCGCGCAAAAAATCTCGAGCCGTCTCGGCTTTTGCCGATTAGGGCCCTCGGCGCATCGCTGAATCAGATCGTTACGGCGAAACGATGGTGCCCATCTTCGCCGGCCGGCCCGGCTTTCCTGCGACCCGCGTACATGTGTCCCATCGTGGAACCGCTGCGGGGCAGGGGCGTGGTGTCTTCCCGACGCCGTCAATCCCCGTCAGTTGATGAGGCGCGCCGCGACGATGCCGAAAAAGCGAGGCCAACTGCGACGGTGTCCTCCATCGCGAGACAAGGCGCTATTTCCAATTCCTGGAAATCGATGCGACATTGAGCAACGGTTCCCTCACAACCAAGAGCCCTGGCGGGCGCGTTGGCACAGATGTTTCTGACATTCGAGGATCGCCCGTCGAACTCGCCCTACGTCGAGCGGCTCTGGCGCAGTTACAGCACGAGTGCCGGACCGTTCCATTCCATGGCCGAGGGAAACCTGGAACTGGTGGTGACGCGCCTCGACGGCTTTGTGCAGGTGACGTTGCGGGGGCCCGTCACGCAGGCAGCAACCGTTGACTGTCCGGCCAACGGTCAATGGGTTGCCATCCGTTTCAGGGTAGGGGTCTACTTCCCAGGTTTGCCGACTGCCCGGCTGCTGGACCATCAAAGTCTGCATCTTCCCACAACGAGAGATGGACGGTTTTGGCTGGAGGGTCACGCGTGGGAGATCCCGAGCGACGAGAACGCCGAGGCTTTCGTCGAAAGGCTCGCCAGGCGCGGGCTCGTTGCGATCGAACCCGCCGTCCAGGCCGCCATCGAAGGTGATCCTCAACTGCTGGGCCGAAGGTCCGTTCAACGTCGCTTTCTTCGCGCGACCGGGCTGACGCACGCGCAATTCCGGAAAATCGAACGCGCCCGCCACGCCGTGGAGTTGCTTCGAGACGGCAAAGGCATCCTCGATGCGGTCCACGATGCTGGCTACTTCGACCAGGCGCATCTCACTCGCTCGCTGAAACAGCTGATCGGCCAGACGCCAATGAAGATTCTTCGCAGGGAAGCCCAGCTGTCGTTTTCGTACAAAACTTACCTTGCCACACCCGGTTAAGGTGGGACCGCGAACACCGCCGAAGGCGACAGCAGGAGAGATGCAATGCCTATCCAGCCTCAAACGCCGTCAAGCGGTATTGGGCTCTATCGGGTCGGTTGGGGGATAAGCGGTCTCGCTATCGCTTTTCTGCTGATGGACGCCAGCATGAAGCTGCTCGCGTTGCCGGTCGTTCTTCAAGCCCAAGCAGAGCTCGGCTTCGGGGGCGAACACGTCGCCCGCGAATTGGGGGCGATCCTGCTCGCATGCACGCTCTTATATGCGGCGCCGCAGACCGCGGTGCTGGGCGCCATCATGCTCACGGGTTACCTGGGCGGCGCGGTCGCTGTGAAAATGCGGGTCGGTGACCCGCTATTCACGCACGTTCTGTTTGGCGTTTACGTCGGCGTTTTGGTTTGGGGTGGAATCTACTTGCGTGACGCCAGGCTGCGCGAAATGCTTCCGCTGCGCTCGGATGCGCGTGAGCGGAAGCAACCTGCTGGATGATTTCGCGGCGAACGCGCGTCGGGCAAAGCCGCCGCGCTGGGCGTCCGGCCGCTAAGCAAGCGTGCAGCGCTGCGCGATGATCGTGCCGATGGCGCGCGCAAAGGGCATCTCGCGATGATCGGCGATGCCGAGCGCGAGTTCCACGGGATTAAGCGTCGGCAGCTGCTCCATGAGCCCATCGGCGCGCTTCAGCGACCTGCGCTCGGCGAGTCTGACCGGCAAGGCGGCATAGCCGAGGCCGGACTCGACGGCGCCAACCAGCGCGGAGAGGCTGCGCGCCTCGCAGGCGACGGTCCAGTCGCGCCGCGCCAGGCGCAAACTTCGCAAGGCCTCGTCGCGATAGGCGCATCCTTCCGCGAACGCCACCAGCGGGACCGGCTCGCCGCGCCGCACGCGTGACGTTGCCGCGTCACCGAACCACGCCATCGGCTCGAATGCGATCGCAGCGCCAGCTTCATTCGAGGCCGCACGCTTGAAAAGCGCGACGTCGAGCCTGCCATGGTCAATGTCCTCGGCGAGCCGCGCTGACAGGTCGGTGCGCAGCGAGAGCCGGGCTTGCGGATAGCGCGCGCGAATCTCGTCGAGCGTGGAGGAAAAATCGCGCTCCAGGAAATCCGCGGGCATGCCGAGCCTGATCCGCTCGCCCGAGGCCGGCTGGCGCACCGCTGCGACGGCGCGTTCGTTGAGCTCGACGATCTTTCGCGCGTGCGCGACCAGCGCTGCGCCTCGCGCGGTCGGGCCGATCAACCGCCCGCGCGCCCGCTTCAGCAGCGGATGCCCGACCAGGCCCTCGAGACGCGCGATCTGGAGACTGATGGCGGATTGCGAGCGGCCGAGCCGCTCGGCGGCGCGCGAGAAGCTCTTCATATCGACGATCGCGATCAGGGATCGCAGCGTGTCGATATCGAGGGTGGTCGGCATGGTGAAACTCCGGACGGAAGGTCTTGAGGCAGGGGAATGCGCCAGGGAGAGCGGTCTAAATGAGATTTATCAATGAGGAGATTGAAGAAATCAATTTTCCCGACCGCAGGGCTGCCAGCTATTTGTCTCGTCCTTCGTTCTCGACATCACCGAAACTGCTCTAAGAGGCTCACATGAAGCGTCGTCATCTCCTGAAGGGGCTGGGGCTTGGCGCCACCGCCGCGATCCTCAGCGCGCCCGCGTCTGCCCAGCCGGCGGCACCGGCCGCGACCTCACTTTGGCCGGCGCCGCAATTGGCGACAGCCGAGAGGCTCGGCCACTGCCGCATCGGCAACGGCCCAGCGGTCTGCGTGGTGATGCACGAGTGGCTTGGCGATCACGTCAACTGGGAGCCGACGCTGCCTTATTTCGACCTCGCCCGCCACACGCTGGTTTTCATGGACCTTCGCGGCTACGGCTGGTCGCGCGCAGCGAGCGGCACCTACACGGCGCAGGAAGCCGCCGACGATGTGCTGCGCACTGCCGATCACCTCGCGATCTCCCGTTTCCACCTCGTCGGGCACTCGATGTCCGGTCTGGTTGGGCAGAAGATCGCGCTGCAAGCCGCCGCGCGGATCCAGAGCGTGACCCTGTTCTCGCCGGTGCCTCCAACGGCCTTTCACGCCGATGAGGCGGCGCTCAAGGCACTCAATGCCGTGATTGACGAGGACGAGGCGGCCGCGCGTGCGATCACCGCACGCACCAGTAATCGCTATGGCGCAGGCTGGCTACAGCGCAAGCTCAAGATTGCGCGCGAAGCGGCCACGGCCGAGGCGGCGCGCGGCTATCTCGCGATGTTCACGACCCCCATCACCGACGACCCGCACCGTCTCGCCGCGCCGATGCATGTCGTGAACGGGGCGCAGGACATCGCCTTCTATCGCGGCGAA
>NZ_DASREO010000024.1:0-61621 GCF_035652035.1 Bradyrhizobium sp. | reverse complement strand
AGTTGAACTGATCTTCCCAGCGGAACTCGAAGCGCGCTTTCGACAATGCATTATCCTGAAGCTGCGCGCCCGGATGGCCCTTCGCCAGGTCTGCCGCGTGTGCAGCGATCTTGTAAGCGATCACGCCATCCTTCACGTCCTGACGATCCGGCAATCCGAGATGCTCCTTCGGCGTCACGTAACAGAGCATCGCCGTGCCGAACCAGCCGATCATCGCCGCGCCGATGGCCGAGGTGATGTGATCGTAGCCCGGCGCGATGTCGGTCGTCAGCGGCCCGAGCGTATAGAACGGCGCCTCGCCGCATTCTTCGAGCTGCTTTTCCATGTTGATCTTGATCTTGTGCATCGGCACGTGGCCGGGGCCTTCGATCATGACCTGGCAACCCTTTTCCCATGCGATCTTGGTGAGCTCGCCCAGCGTCTCGAGCTCGGCGAACTGGGCGCGGTCGTTGGCGTCGGCGATCGAGCCGGGGCGCAGGCCGTCGCCGAGCGAGAACGACACGTCGTACTTGCGCATGAGGTCGCAGATTTCCTCGAAATGCGTGTAGAGGAAGCTCTCCTTGTGATGCGCCAGGCACCACTTCGCCATGATCGAGCCGCCGCGCGAGACGATGCCAGTGACGCGGTTGGCGGTGAGGTGGATGTAGCCGAGGCGGACGCCGGCGTGGATGGTGAAGTAATCGACGCCCTGCTCGCACTGCTCGATCAGGGTGTCCTTGTAGAGCTCCCAGGTCAGCGCGACCGGATCGCCGTTGCACTTCTCCAGCGCCTGGTAGATCGGCACGGTGCCGATCGGCACTGGCGAGTTGCGCAAAATCCATTCGCGCGTGGTGTGGATGTTGCGGCCCGTCGAGAGGTCCATCACGGTGTCGGCGCCCCAGCGGATCGCCCACACCATCTTGTCGACTTCCTCTTCCACCGACGACGTCACGGCGGAGTTGCCGATATTGGCGTTGATCTTGGTCAGGAAGTTGCGGCCGATGATCATCGGCTCGAGTTCGCCGTGATTGATGTTGGAGGGAATGATGGCGCGTCCCCGCGCGATCTCGGAGCGCACGAACTCCGGCGTGATGAAGGCCGGCACCGCTGCGCCAAAGCTTTCGCCATCGGCGAGAGCTGCTTCGGCGCGTTCAAGCTGCTTCTTGCGGCCGAGATTTTCGCGCTCGGCGACATAGATCATCTCTTTCGTGATGATGCCGGCGCGGGCGAATTCGAGCTGCGTGATCTTGTGGCCGTCAACGCCGCGCAGCGGCTTGTGGTGCGCGGTGAAGGCCTTGGCGGCATGTGCAGTGCCGACATTGCCGTTGTCTTCCGGCTTGATGGTGCGTCCCTCATATTCCTCGACGCCGCCGCGTTCTTTCACCCAGGCGATGCGATTCCGCGACAGGCCCTTGTTGACGTCGATCGTGACATCAGGATCGGTGTAGGGCCCGGAGGTGTCGTAGACGGGAAGGTTCGGCTCGCCCGCGCCTTGCGAGAGCATGATCTCGCGTAAGGGCACGCGCAGGTCGGCCGCCGCATCGGGCGTCGAAAAGATTTTCCGCGAGGAGGGCAACGGGCCCGTGGTCACGGCGGCGACGGTCGTGTCGGGATTGGGACGAATGTTCATGGGGTCCTCCTTAAAACTCTACTTGTCTGTCGTCATTGCGAGCGCAGCGAAGCAATCCAGAAATCGATCCGCGGAAACGGACTGGATTGCTTCGTCGCTTTGCTCCTCGCAATGACGGTGTTGGAAATTTCTTTCCATCACGCGGTCTCCTTCAGTCCCAGCCAGGCGCGCACGCGCTTGTCGGGGTCGGCGTTCTGGGTGACGTCGGAAACGACTGCGATCGAATCGGCGCCGGCGGCGAAAATTTCGGGAGCGTGTTCGAGCTTGATGCCGCCGATCGCAACCAGTGGAATGTCGCCGATGCGCTTCTTCCATTCGGTGATCTTGGCAATACCCTGCGGCGCGAAGCGCATCGACTTCAACGTGGTCGGAAAGATCGGACCGAGCGCGATATAATCGGGCTGCGCGGCAAGCGCGGTTTCCAGTTCCGCGTCGTCATGGGTCGAGATGCCCAACGTGAGGCCGGCGCCTCTGATAGCGCCAACGTCGGCGTCCGCGAGATCTTCCTGGCCGAGATGCAGATGCTGCGCGCCGGCCTCGATCGCAGCGCGCCAGTAATCGTTGACCACGAGCTTTGCGTTCGTGCCATGAATGACGTCGAGCGCGTCCTTCACCGTCTGCAGCGCGTCCGCCTCGCTCAAATTCTTGGCGCGCAGCTGGATCGTGCCGACGCCAAGCAGCGCGAGCCGCGCCACCCAGGCGACGCTGTCGACGACGGGATAAAAGCGATCAGGATACGGCATGCCAGAACGGGGTCCCAACGACGGGGGTTGAAGGGGAGGCAAAATCACGGGCTTCCATCAGGCCGGCTTCGAACGCGGCGCGGCCGGCTTCGACGCCCTGACGAAACGCCTTCGCCATCGCGACCGGGTCGGCGGCCTTGGCGATTGCGGTATTGAGCAGCACAGCGTCATAGCCGAGTTCGAGCGCGCGCGCGGCGTGGCTCGGCGCGCCGAGGCCCGCATCGACCACGAGCGCGATATCAGGCAGGCGGTCGCGCAACAATTTCAGCGCATCGGGATTGATGATGCCTTTCGCGCTGCCGATGGGCGCGGCCCAGGGCATCACCACCTTGCAACCGACATCGACCAGCCGCATCGCCACCGAGAGGTCCTCGGTGCAATAGGGAAACACTTCGAAACCGTCCTTGATCAGGATGCCAGCCGCTTCGACGAGGCCGACCACATCGGGTTGCAGCGTGTCGTTGTCGGCGATCACTTCCAGCTTGATCCAGGATGTCGCAAACAATTCGCGCGCGAGTTTTGCCGTCGTCACGGCTTCGCGCACGCTGCGGCAGCCGGCGGTGTTCGGCAGCACGGTGACGTTCAACTCGCGGATCAGATTCCAGAACGCATCGCCGGTCTTGCCGCCGGCGGCCTCGCGCCGCAGCGACACCGTGACGATCTCGCTGCCGCTGGCGCGGATCGCGTTCTGCATGATCGCGGGCGAGGGATAGAGCGCCGTGCCGATCAGCATGCGGGAAGTGAAGGTTTTGTTGTAGAAGGTGAGCATCTGGTTCTCCGTCATTCCGGACGGTCCGCGGCAAGCGGACCGATCCGGAATCTCGAGATTGTGGCGCGAGATTCCGGGTTCACGCTTCGCGTGCCCCGGAATGACGAGAAAGGCAATTGCATCATCCTTACCCTCCCTGCCGCGGCGTGATGATTTCGATCTCGTCGCCGGCCTTGATCTGCGTCTCGGCCCAGCGGCTTTTCGGCAGCACGTCGTAATTCACGGCGACCGCAAAATGCGTGCCCTCGTAGTCGAGCTTACCAAGCAGGGCCGCGACGCTCATTGCGGCGATCTCCTGCTCTTCGCCGTTTATGGTCACGCGCATTGCATCACCTCATTGTCGATGGTGCCGCGCTCGACATAGCCGAGCGTGAGTTCGGCGAGCGCCGGCGCCAGCAAAAAGCCGTGGCGATAAAGCCCGTTCACCGCGATATGGTGGTTGTCGATCGCAATGCGCGGCAGGTTGTCGGGGAAAGCCGGGCGCAGGCCCGAGCCGAATTCGAGGATGCGCGCCTCGCCGAAGGCCGGATGCACGGCATAGGCGGCGCCGAGAAGTTCGAGCGCGGAGCGGACGCTGACGCCACTGCTCTCGGTCTCGAGCGAGGTCGCGCCCAGCATGAAGCGGCCTTCGCCACGCGGGATGATATAGAGCGGAAAGCGCGGATGGATCAGCCGCACCGGGCGAGACAGTTCGACCTCGTCGGTCTCGATCAGGATGAGTTCGCCCTTGACGCCGCGCAGCTCGGTTTGCTTGTCGCGCGCGGCAAGTCCGCGGCAGTCGATCACCGTGCCGTCAAGTTCGTCCGGCTCGACCTCGCTGTTGAATGCGATCGTGCCGCCGGCCTCGCGAATGCGCGCGTGCAGTTCGGGCAGGATCTTGCGCGGCTCGACATGGCCCTCATCGGCATAGAACAGGCCTTCGCGGAAACGCCCGTCCAGCGATGGTTCGATCCGGCTCAAGCCTTGCGCGTCGAGCCGTTGATGGCCTGATGTCAGCCTGGCAAAGCGTTCGAAATCGGCGCGGTCGCGCGGATGTGCCACCACCAGCGAGCCATTGAACGGCGTTTCGGGAAAATAGTCGCGCCACAGTTTCAGCGACCGCAGGCCGAGGCGGACGATCACGGGTTCGGTCGATTCCGCCTCGCAATACGGCGCGAGCATGCCGCCGGCCCAATGGCTGGTGGACTGCGTCATCGCGGCGTCACTGCGCTCGTGTAGCGTGACGCTGCGGCCGGATTGCGCCAACAGCAATGCGTGCCAGGCACCTGCGATGCCTGCGCCTATGACTGAAACCGGGGATTGCCCCCGGGCATTGGTCGAACTCTGGTACATCCCTGTCCCTTCGCCGGCATGACCCGGATCAGGTTCAAAGGGTCACCGCGGTCTCTTGGTTCCCAGGGACATGATCCTTTGGATCAGTCTGGAAACCAGAGGGTGCGGTCTCTCAGCTCCTCATCGGAGCTCCCCTCGGAACAGCCCTAATGTAGACCCCCAAGCGGAGGTGTCAACGCGGCCCCGGCCGGTTTGCTCCAATTGGCGCGCGAGATGCACGGCTTTCGGAACCTCCCCGGGGGAGAGCGCCTATTCCTCCGCGGCGACAGGCGCGATCACCAGCGGCTCGGAATGCCTGCTATGTGCCAATCGCTGGTGCTTGGCGACGTAGTAATAGCCGCCCGCATAATAGCGCACCGCGCGGTCGTGATCGCCGTTCGCGGCGCGATAGGCGCCGGCAAGATACTTCACCGCATAGGCAAGATTGGTGTCGGGATCGCGCAAGCCCTCGGCTGTGCCGGTGTAGCCAAGGCCCCGCGCGGTCGCGAGCTTGATCTGCATCAGCCCGATCGTGCCGCCGCGGCCGACGAGGCCGGCATTGTAGCGGCTCTCGCGCACGATCACCCGGTGCACCAGCGCGACCGGGACGCCGTTCGCCTGCGCGTGCCTCGCGACCATCTCGTCATATTGGCTGCGTTGGGCGAACGCTGATCCCGGCAAGGCGACGGCCAGCGCCAGAGCAAGCGATGCGAAGGTTAACAGACGCTTCATGAGAGGCCTCGGGGCAGTACGTGGGCCGAGCGGACCCGCGGGAAAGGGCGGTGACGCGCGGCATTGTCGGCAATCGATATGGCGAAAACCCGGCCTGGCGCCCCAGGTTTACCCGGAATTATGCCCTGATGTGCTTCGAATAGGCGGGAAACTCAAGGGATATTCATGACCCTGGCCGCCGCCGACATTGCGCCAGATACCCAGATAGTCCGCGGATCATTGCCGCTCTGGGTCGGCATCGTGGTCTTTGGGGTGCTGGTCGTCGCCGGCAATCACCTCTTGAACGATCCCGACACGCAGTGGCAGATCACGATCGGGCAGTGGATTCTCGACCACCGGGCGGTGCCGCACACCGACGTCTACTCCTTCACCATGCGAGGGGCGCCATGGATTTCGACGCAGTGGCTGGCGCAGGTTCTCTACGCCAGTGTCTATGCGTGGTTCGGCTGGAGCGGGCCGGTGGTGCTGGCAGCCCTCGCGATCGCAGCCACTTTCGCACTGCTGGCGCGGTATCTCGTCCGCAGTTTAAGCGATAGCGCGGCGCTCATCTTCGTCGCAGTCGCGTTCGCGCTGACCGCGCCGCATCTTCTGGCGCGGCCGCATGTGCTTGCGCTGCCGATCATGGTGGTGTGGATTGGCGAGTTGATCGCGGCCGCCGACCGCCGCGCGGCGCCGTCGTTTCTTCTGCTGCCGCTGATGGCGCTGTGGGCGAACCTCCATGGCGGCTTTGTCTTTGGCCTTGTCATGGTCGCGCCGATTGCGCTCGATTGTCTGATCAGCGCGGCGAAAGGCGAGCGGATGAGGCTCGCGGCGCGGTGGGCGATTTTCGCTAGCTTGGCGCTTGCTGCCAGCTGCTGCACGCCCTATGGCTGGGACTCGCTTCTCGCGTCGCGCAAGATCCTGGCGCTCGGCAGTGCGCTGCCGCTGATCACGGAATGGCGCGCTGCCGACTTCGCGACGCTGCATCCGTTCGAAGTCTGCCTGCTCGGCGGCATTGGGCTCGCGCTTTATCGCGGCATCACTCTGCCGTTGATGCGCATCGTGATCCTGCTTGGGCTGGTTCACATGGCGCTGGCGCAAGCCAGGGCGGCCGAAATTCTCGCGCTGCTGGCCCCGCTGGTGCTCGCTGCTCCGCTTGCGCGCCAGATCGGCGAAGCAAGAACCGCGTCCGCGTCTTCGCTCAAGCCCGTCGGCGCCGTGATGGCGGCCGCGCTTGTGGTGGTGCTGGCGGCGGGAACGCTGGGCTTTGCCGCGACGCATCGTTTCGCGCCAAACACCGCCAACTCGCCGGTGAAGGCCGTCGCCGAGCTGAAGAAGCTCAAACTCGAGCGCGTCTTCAACGACTATGATTTCGGCGGCTATCTGATCGCAAGCGGCGTTGCGCCTTTCATCGACGGCCGCACCGAACTCTATGGCGAGACGTTTTTCGTCGATCAACATCTGGCGTCCGAGCTGGCCGATCCGGACGTCCTGTTCCGCTTGCTGGACGCTTATCAGATTCAGGCGACGCTGCTGCGCACGCAAAGCCCCGCGGCCAAGCTGTTCGATCACCTGAATGGCTGGCGGAAGATCTATAGCGACGACATCGCCACGATCCACGTCCGCAAGGCTGGCGCATTGCATGCCAGGGAACCCGCGGTCAACAACGCGAACGAACCTCGCGCGAAGTGAATCGACAACGAGAAAAATTTGAGCCATCGCGGCGACACGTCGCGGTGACTCTGCCGTCGATTTGCCCCATTGATCTTCCAGGGAGCAATATGTCGGAAGCGTCTATCCGGCAGCAATCCTGTCCGATCTCCGCGTCACCGACCTTGCTTCCAGACTGACTTCAAAAAAATCGGGAGAGATGCGCTATGGCCGCAACCGGATTCCGTTCGCTGCCTCGAGAAAACCCATGCGCCCAGTGCGGCAGGCTGATTTCAATGCCCGAATGGGTCGAGACCGAGCCCGGCCGCACCTTCTATCTCTGGCGCTGCATGGCCTGCGA
The DNA here is from genome assembly GCF_035652035.1 of Bradyrhizobium sp. Taxonomy (GTDB): domain Bacteria; phylum Pseudomonadota; class Alphaproteobacteria; order Rhizobiales; family Xanthobacteraceae; genus Bradyrhizobium. The sequence continues at coordinate 54,467 of NZ_DASREO010000024.1, read as the reverse complement.
CTATCGCTTTGAGGCGGTCGCCTATTTCGATGCAGACGAGGTCGAAGAAGCAATCGCAGCCTGACGCTTCAAGAAATTCACTCTGCCGCTTGCCGATTGGGTTGCCGCACCGGCAGTTCGATGCGCACGATCAGTCCGTGCGGCTGGCGGTCGTGCAGTGAAAGCTTGCCGCCGTGCGCCAGCACGATGGCGCGTGCGATCGAAAGCCCAAGCCCGAAGCCCGCGGTCTCGTCCATGTTGCGCGCATCGTCGCCGCGCACGAACGGTTCCAGCATCACTTCCTTGCGCGCATCCGAAATGCCCGGCCCGTCGTCCTCGACCTCGATGGTCGCGCAGTCGGCCGAGGTCGCAAGGCGAAGGGTGACGTGGGAGCTGTATCTCACCGAATTGTCCACGAGGTTGGTGATGCTGCGCGTCAGGTCGTCCGGCCGCACGGTCGCCATCGCATGCTCCGGGCCCTCATAGGTCACCTTGTGTCCGATATCGGCGAACTGGTCGACGACGAGTTGCAAGGTCGAGGCGATGTCGGCGAGCGTCATGGCCTCGAGCTTGCGGTCGTTGCGCAGGAACGAAAGCACCGATTCCAGCATCGAGCGCATCTGGTCGAGATCGCTCATCATGCGGTGACGATGAATCTCGTCGTCGATGAACTCTGCCCGCAGCCGCATCCGCGTGATCGGTGTGCGCAGATCGTGGCTGATGGCGGCCAGCATCTTGGTACGATCGTCGATCAGCGCGCCGATGCGTTCACGCATCCGGTTGAGTGCTCTGGCGACGGAACGGATTTCTTCCGGTCCGCGTTCCGGCAGAGAAGCGGCCGCGCCGTTAACGCTGAAATTCTCGGCCGCTTTCGCAAAGGCCGATAGCGGCGCCGTCAGCGCGCGCGCCGCCCACAGGCTGAGCAGGCTGACGCTGACGATCACAAACAACAGCGTCACCGTCCACGATCCGATCCAGAGCGGACGCATCCGCTGGTCGGGCAGTATGCGCGCCGAAATCATCGCGCCGTCCGGCAAGGCGATGCCGACCTTGTGACGGCTTTGATCGTTGACGAGAGAAAAGATGCGATAGCTGGAGTCGAGCCTTCGATGCAGGCTGCGCAGATCGAGGCCTTCGGGGTCGCTCGCTTCGGGCACGGGGCCCGCCGGCAGCGGCTGAATGTCGAGCTTGGGGAAGGCGCGCCCGAGATCGGCCATCAGGCGCGGGCGGTCGGCGGCTGACGCTGCGCCGAGCAGCAGAACCGACGCCGCAAACTGGGCGTGGCCGCGATCGACGCTCGGATCCGGCTGTTCCGGGCGGGTCAGCAGGAAGAGGCAGGTCAGAATGGCGTGGATGGCAACGATAGAAGCTATCACCAGCGCGGTGATCTGACCGCCGATCGTCCGCAGGTTCAGGACGTCGGCGAGCTTCATTTGACGCCATCAATCGGGACGGCAGCCGCCTCCACGGTCGGCGTGAAGAGATAGCCGCCCGAGCGCACCGTCTTGATCATGCTGGAATCCTGCGGATCGGTTTCGATCTTGCGGCGGATGCGGCTCACCAGCACGTCGATCGAGCGCTCGAACGAGCCGGCGCTGCGGCCTTGCGTCAGATCGAGCAGGCTGTCGCGCGACAATACGCGCCCGGGCCGCTCGCAGAAGGCGCGCAGCAAGTCGAACTCGGCCGACGTCATCGCTACGCGCGCGCCGGCCGGATTGCGCAATTCGCGCAAACGGAAATCGATCCGCCAGCCCTGAAAGGTGAGCGCGGTCGCGCCTGTCACGGAGCTTGCGGTTTGCGCGGCCGCCTGGCGGCGCAGCACCGCATTGATGCGGGCGAGCAGTTCGCGGGGGTTGAAGGGCTTTGCCAGATAGTCGTCGGCGCCCATCTCGAGGCCAAGAATGCGATCGACGTCCTCGCCGCGCGCGGTCAGCATGATGATCGGCACCTGCGACTCGCTGCGGATCTTGCGGCACAGGCTGAGGCCGTCTTCGCCCGGCAGCATCACGTCGAGAATGACGAGGTCGACGCGATGATCGGTCATCGCGCGGGTCATCTCGCGCCCATCATTGGCGGTGGTCACATTGCAGGCGTTGTTGCGAAGATATTTTGCAATCAGCGCCCGCGTTTCGCGGTCGTCTTCAACGACGAGGATGTTCGGCGGCACAGGAGGCATCCAAATTCTTTGCCCGAGATTTTGGGCAACAGAACCACCTTTTTTGTTTCCGGATGTTTCCGGAGTCTGGTTCGCAATAGCGGGCAATAACTGCACTTTCGCAGTCATGAGACCATTTTAATCCTGACATACGGTGATGGGGCAGGAAACCCATAAACCCCACGGCGCCCCGGCCAAAGCCCCGCAAAGAATGCATGTTTGACACCATCATTCTGCTGACCGGCTACATTGAACGAGCGGCGCTGCCGCCGGCCCTGCTCGGGCACAACCCGGCGGTCACCGTGCTGACCATCGACAGCGTCGAACAATTGTCGGAGCTATCGAGCCAGGTGCTGGCCCGTTCGCGCCTGATCGGCTTTGTCACGCCGGTGATCGTGCCCAAAAAGATCCTCGACCAGATCGGCTATGGCGCGGTCAATTTTCACCCGGGGCCGCCGAGCTATCCCGGCTGGGCGCCGGCGCATTTCGCGCTGTATGATCAGGCCGGTGAATTCGGCGCGACCGTCCATTTGATGGTCGAGAAGGTCGACGCGGGTCCGATCATCGATCTCGCGCTGTTTCCGATCCCGCCCGACACAACAGTGTTCAGCCTCGAGGGCATGGCCTACGCCCGCCTTGCATTTCTGTTCTGGCGCATGGCGCGGGAACTGGCTTGCTCTCTCACCTTGCCGGCGGCGCTGCCGGTCGAATGGGGACGGCGGAAATATTCGCGCGGCAACTACCTTTCGATGTGCGAGATTCCGCTCGACATTTCCAGGCACGAACTCAACCGGCGCATGCGGGTGTTCGGAGGAAATTATTTCGGCGTAATGCCGACCGTCAAACTGCATGGGATCGAGTTTCGGGCCGTGCTGCCGGACATTGCCGAAAGCGCTGCGGCCGCGCTGGGTTGATCTTCGTTACGCATCAGCGAACACAGGATTCGGCAAAGATCGGACGGCGCGCAATCGGAGCACATCGCTCCGGTTCCGCTGGTGTGCCAGCCGAAATTACCGGAACCGCGGAACAGCAATTGAAGCATCGGGTTTTCTCTTCACCTTTTGGCTAAGGAGGAAACAATGTTTGCAAAAACTATCACGGCGGCGTTGGCCAGCACGGCGTTGCTTATAACGATGGCTTCGGCGCAAACCCCGACGACGCAAACCCCGGCCGCTACGAGCGATCACGCGACCGGCGCGTCCATGCCCGAGTCCTCGCTCAAGGGTGACTGGCGCGCCTCGAAGGTCGTTGGCCTGAAAGTCTACAACGACGAAAATGAAAACCTGGGCTCCATCAATGATCTGTTGATGGACAAGGGCGGAAACATCAAGGCGGTGGTGCTCGGCGTCGGCGGTTTTCTGGGCATGGGCCAGCATCTGGTCGCGGTGCCGCTCGACAAGATCAAATTCGTCAACGAGCCGGTGGCCTATACCGGCACGGCCTCTACCGGTACGCCCAGCGCCGGCGGCGGCGCGATGACCCGTCCGCCGACCAGCCCGCCGACCACGACCGGCTCTGCCAGCGGCGGTTCTTCCGGCACCGGCGGCCCGCCGGCGAGCAAGCCCAACCCCTGGTATCCGGATCATGCCGTGTTCAATGCGAACAAGGATGAGCTGAAGTCGATGACCGAATTCAAATATTCGGAGTGATGCTTCGCCTGCCAACGGGCACGATAACAAGCGCGCGCCCGGTTCTGCCGGGCGCGCTTTCCTCGTGCAGGAACTTTGCGCCTTTCAGCGCCTATGTCCCGATGTTAGTCTCAGAAGTGGCAGGAGCACCTGCCTCCTGCCTAATACCGAACGGGAGGACTGATATGAGCGAAAGCGTCTACAAGGTCATTGAACTGGTCGGTACCAGCAAGGATTCATGGGAGAAGGCGGCCGCGGCCGCCGTCGAAAGGGCCGGCAAGACCTTGCGCGATCTCCGGGTTGCCGAAATCGTCAAGCTCGATATGCAACTTGATGCCAAGGGCAAGGTTGAAGCCTATCGCGCCAAGATCAACGTTTCGTTCAAATTCGAGGACTGAGGAGAGAGACCGAGCACGAGCGTCCGTGCAAAACGCGCCCGGTTTGGCCGGGCGCGTTTTTTGTTGTCCCACGTCATTGCGAGCCCAACGGGACGCGCGAATGCGCGCCCGATGACAGGCTCCGCGAAGCAATCCAGAATCTAAGAGAGCTGGATTGCTTCGTCGCTAAGGCTCCTCGCAATGACGTCTTGGCCTACGACGATCTCAATTCGTCTTCACCAGCGGGCAATTGCCCTTGTCGAGCGGACGGAACGCCTCGTCGCCGGGAACGGTGGCGAGCAGTTTGTAAAGGTCCCACTCACCCTTCGACTCCTCGGGCTTCTTGACCTCGAACAGATACATGTCGTGGACCATGCGGCCGTCGATGCGGATCTTGCCGTCGTGAGCGAAGAAGTCGTGGATCGGCGTGGCGCGCATCTGCGCCATCACCTTCAGAGAGTCGTCGGTGCCGATCGCCTCGATCGCCTTAAGGTAGTGCATGGTCGCGGAATAAAGACCCGCCTGGATCATGGTCGGCATGTGGCCGACCTTCTCGTTGAAGCGCTTGGAGAAGGCGCGCGTCTCGTCATCGCGATCCCAGTAGAAGGCATCGGTGACGATCAGCCCCTGGGTGGCCTTGATGCCGAGCGAGTGCACGTCGGTGATTTCCGTGAGCAGGGCGATCATCTTCTGTCCGCCTTGCGTGATGCCGAACTCGGCCGCCTGCTTCAGCGCGTTCTGGGTGTCGCCGCCGGCATTGGCGAGCCCAATCACCTTGGCCTTCGAAGACTGCGCCTGGAGCAGGAAGGAGGAGAAATCGGAATTGTTCAGCGGATGTCGCGCATCGCCGAGCACCTTGCCACCGTTTTCCTTGACGACGTCGGCCGCGTCACGCTCGAGCGCATGGCCGAAGGCATAGTCGGCAGTGATGAAGAACCAGGTGTCCTCGCCGCGCTTGACCATCGCCTTGCCGGCGACGTTGGACAGCGAATAGGTGTCATAGGTCCAGTGCACCGTGTTGGGCGAGCAGGCCTTGCCGGTGAGGTCGGACGTGCCGCCGCCCGAATTGATGTTGATCTTGTTCTTCTCGCGCGTCAGGGCCGAAATCGGCAGCGCGACGGACGACGTCGGCACGTCGAAGATCGCGTCGACCTTTTCGTTGTCGTACCAGTTGCGGGCGATCGAGAGGGCGATGTCAGGCTTGTTCTGATGGTCGGCAGAGACCACCTCGACCGGCTTGCCCTTCACCTTGCTGCCGTAGTCGGCGACCGCCATCTGCACGGCGACCAGCGAGCCCTTGCCGGTGGCGTCAGCATAAAGGCTTGCCATGTCGGTCAAGACGCCGATCTTGACGACGTCGTCGGAAATTTGCGCATTCGCCGCGCTGCTCGTTGCGGCAATAGCGAGCGCGGCGAGCATGCTGGCGGTGAAGGATTTCATGGTCTCATCTCCCTGACATGTTTGTTCTTATGGGGTTGTTTTACCCGGCTTCGGGAGAGCCTGCAAAGTCCGAAGAAGTCGGGGCCCATCCTTCGAGACGCATCGCTTCGCGATGCTCCTCAGGATGAGGAGCGCAGCTCAAAGCCCCGGCAGGGATGCCACTGTGACGCTGATGGTGCCGTCAACCTCGGCGATCAGGCGCAGCGTCTTGGCATCGTAGGCGATGTCGGCAAGCGTCAGGTTCTTGATGTCGGTGACGACCCGCACGCTGTTTTCGTTCTTCTGCAAATCGGAGACCGCGCTTCCGATCATCTTCTGCGCGTCGCCCAGGAACGGCTTCAGGTCCACCGTGGTCTTCTCGGCCAGGGTCTTTTGCAGATGCGGCATAACAGCACGTGCGGCGGCACCGAGCAGGCCGAAGGCAGCTTCCGATTCCACGCCCATCTCGACATTGGTGAGCCGCAGGATCTGGTTTGCCTTGTCGAGCACCGGCTTGCCCCAGATATGCACGGTGGCTTCGCCGCCGAACGAGAGGAAGCTGTTCTTTTCCTTGGCGTTGAGCAGCAGTGAAATCAAAAGCCGGTCGCCCGAGGCCGAAACCTGCGCGCGTTTCACGGTGACGTTCACCGAACCCGATCCATCTTCCGGAAAGGTGCGGCCGACCAACTGCGCTTCGACGAGCTTGTCGACGTCGGTGAAGGGAATATCGATCGGGATGCCGATGGCGACGATCGGCTGCGTCGGCGGCACGACCGAAAGCTTTTCGGGGAAGGGGCACATCGGCGTCGTTTGTTTCGGCGTGATGCGGGTTTCCGCCTCGATGCCGACCGTCATGGTGATGGCGGTGGCGCTGACATTCGGCTGGACGGCGATCGCGCGGGTCGGGCGCATTTCGAGCCAAAGCGGCGGCGTTGACGAGCTCGCGGTCTGCAGTGGAATCGAGCGGCAGGCCTTGGCCCATTGAATGCGCGCGTTGCGCTCGAACGAGGGATCGTTGTGGATGCGATTTTCCGCGGTGATGATCTGTTCGGCGACGTTCTTGTCGAGCAGCGGCTTGATCTGCGCAGGCACGTTGAGGCGCGCACCGGCGACCGACATGCTGGTGTCGCCGAGATTGACCTGGCCGCTCAGGTTGGGCTCGATGCGCCAGTTGGCGCCGAACTTCGGCCGCGCCGTGACGGTCACATTGCCCTTGATCTCGGCGCTGGCATTCACCGCCTTGATGTTGATGCTCGAGATCTTGCTGCCGACATCCCTGCCGAGCAGGCCGCCGATGGCGTCACCCACGGCGCCCGTCGTCTTCGCCGCCAGCGATCCCGTGACGTTCAGCTTTCCGGTCAGCGCCGTGTTCAGCGACAGTGCATCCTGACCGCCGCTCACCCCGATCGGCCCGCGCGCGGCGGTCCAGCCGATGTCGGCATTCTGCAGGACCTGCGAGACCGGGTTATCGGCCTTGCCGGAAAAGTTGCGGGGCGCGCCGCGGTCGGCTGCGTCGCGGATCGCGGTGATGGGAATGGCGACCTGGGCCAGGATGACGGAACTGCGCGGCGCCGGGGGTAGAGGCGGCAGGTCGGCGACGGCGGCCGGGCGCAGGCTCTCGCTGCGCGGCGAGACCCAGTCCATCACCTTCAGACTGACGAAAAAGGATCCCGCGACCACCACGATCGCGAGCAGAATGGTCTTAAGACGCATCGTCCCCCCGGACTAATTCAACTGGGGATTTTACAGGGCCGGGGTACCGGGCGCCAGAGCTCCGATTCCGAAGTTCGCAAGCTATCGCAGCAACTTCTGATGCGAACTTCGGAATCAAAGGAGCTCTGCAACCTATTAATTCTGGGGCGGCTTTGAATTTGAAGTTCCTAAAACGAACTCGCGGCGAAGCTGATAGGAACTTCAAATTCGCAGCGCCAGTAGAGCGGCTTGGCATATAAGGGGTTAAGCGCCGAAGGCAGGCCGTAATGTGGTGGAATCATTAACAAGAGTAAACGCGCCCCCCAGTCGTCCCCGCGACCCGTCTCCGCCAAGGCTTCGCCGGGCGAGCACTCCCAGGGCGCCGAAGCTTTAGCGAAGGCGGCACGCGGGGACCCATAGCCGCTGGCGAGCGAGACCGGCACGCTGCCGATCGTCACCTTCCTCGCCGACTATGGCCGCAGCGTATGGGTCCGGATCGCGCGCCAAGGGGCGCTCGTCCGGGACGACGAGTTGGTCAAGTCGGCGTGTGCATAAAAAAGAAGAGAGGCGCGGGGGGACGCCGCGCCTCTCTTTATTCGGGACTTGGGAGAAGTCCCTGGGGGAAATTAGCTTCGCCTGCTCGCGTTGTCGGCGCGGCGTTCCATCGGCAGCACGATCACCTTGGTGCCGACGCTCGCGCGGGAATAGAGGTCGGCGACGTCCTGGTTGGTCAGGCGGATGCAGCCGGACGACACATGCGTGCCGATGGTCTGCGGCGCGTTGGTGCCGTGGATGCGATAGACCGTGCCGCCCAAATACATTGCGCGCGCGCCGAGCGGATTGCCGGGACCGCCGGCCATGTGACGCGGGAGATAAGGCTGGCGCGCGATCATTTCCGGCGGCGGGGTCCAGTCCGGCCACTCCGCCTTCTTCGTGATCGTCTGCGTGCCGGACCAGGTAAAGCCATCGCGGCCGACGCCGATGCCGTAACGGATCGCCTGTCCGCCTCCGAGCACATAATAGAGATAGGTGTTCGGCGTATCGATGATGATCGTGCCCGCCGCTTCATGAGTCGGATAGGCAACGATCTGGCGCTTGAAGCGCGCTGGCAATTCGAACGGCGCTGCCTCTTCGTTGGACGGCGCGGGCTGGGCGGCCTGCGGCGGTTCCTGCATCGGGAATGGAAACAGCGGCAACGGCGCGGCCGCGGCCTGGCCGCTCACGGCGAAGATGCCGGCCGTCAGCGTGGCTGCGGCGAATGCACGGCGGAAGACGAATCTGACGTTAAGCATCTGGTCTGCCCTGTTGGATCGCTTGCCCTGTTGGATCGCACTTTGGTGCGTTGTTGACCTCGATCCTTAACCGCAAACCATTTCCGGACGTTTTCGTGGATCAGCGAAAAAGGCTTCGTCGCGTTCATCAATTATTTCATCTGTGTGTCATGAAGCCCGAAACGCAGGGGAGATGCGAAAATCAGGGGCGTTAACCTCTGTGACGTCACACGCTTGAAATATCTCTGACGCAACGTCGCGCCTTAAAGAATCAGCAAGGCTGAATCGGAAGGCATCATGCGAATCCTGGTTGCGACAGACGCTTGGCACCCGCAGGTCAACGGCGTGGTGCGCACACTGACGTCACTGCAACGAGCAGCGAGCGCGCTTGGCGGAGACATTCAATTCGTAACGCCCGAAGGCTTTCCCCAGATGGATCTGCCGACCTATCCGGGTTTGCGGATCGCATGGACGAACGGGCGCGAGATCGCGCGGCGCATCGAGGCGGCTAACCCGGAAGCGATCCATATTGCGACCGAGGGCCCGGTCGGATGGGCGGTGCGCGCCTATTGCCGCCGCCGCGGGCTTGCCTTCACGACGTCGTACACGACACGCTTTCCGGAATATATCAGCGCGCGCATGCCGATTCCGGCGTCCATCAGCTACGCGGTGCTGCGCTATTTCCATAACGCAGCGGCGACGACCATGGTCGCGGTGCCGTCTCTTTATAATGAGCTGTCCGCGCGCGGCTTCCGCAAGCTCGCTTTCTGGGGACGCGGCGTCGACACCAACCTGTTCAATCCGGACCATCCGGCCACGCTCGATCTGCCGCGCCCGATCTTCATGACCATGGGACGCGTCGCGATCGAGAAGAACATCGAGGCGTTCCTGTCGCTCGATCTGCCCGGCTCGAAGGTCGTGATCGGCGACGGGCCGCAGCGGCGCGAGCTGATGCAGAAATATCCCGACGTGAAGTTTTTGGGCGAAAAGAAGGGCGCGGATCTGACCGCGCATCTTGCCGCCGCCGACGTCTTCGTGTTCCCGAGCCTCACCGACACCTTCGGCGTCGTGCAGCTCGAGGCGCTCGCCTGCGGCACGCCGGTCGCGGCTTTCCCGGTCACCGGCCCGATCGACGTCATCGCGAGCCATCCGATCGGCGCGCTGGACAACAACCTGGGCGCGGCGTGCCTTCGCGCGCTCACGATGTCGCGTGAGACCTGTCGACAGTTTGCACTGGAGCGTTCCTGGGAAAACAGCGCGCGTCAGTTCATCGGTAACCTGAGTGATTTGGTGCCGAGCCGCTCGCTGCGGCCGGTCACGATTGCAACCGAAAGCCATGCAGTGGGTGGCTAAGAAAGACAATCACGCAACACAGGTTGGATCAGGCGACGCCGGATCAGCCATACCTGAGGAAAACGAGAAAACGACGATGGCAGAGAGCATCAAGCTGGACGGCACCGAACTCGACTTCGACCGCGAAATGGTCGAACAGGCCTATGACCGCTGGGCGCCGATTTACGACCTCGTGTTCGGGGGTGTGTTCTCGAAAGGCCGCGATGCCGCGATCCAGGCCACCAACAAGATTGGCGGTCGCGTCCTCGAGGTCGGCGTCGGCACCGGCATTTCGCTGCCGCTCTATTCGCCCAACCTTCGCATCTTCGGCACCGATATTTCGGAAGCCATGCTCAACAAGGCGCGGAAGCGCGTCGCCGAGCAAAGGCTGAAGAATGTCGAGGGGCTGGCGGTGATGGATGCCGAGAAGCTCGAATTCGAAGACGACTCCTTTGACGTGGTGATGGCGCAATATGTCGTCACGGCGGTGCCGAATCCGGAAGCCGCGCTCGACGAATTCGCCCGCGTATTGCGGCCGGGCGGCGAACTGATCATCCTCACGCGCGTCAGCGCCGACGAAGGATTGCGCCGTTTCATCGAGCAGGGCTTGCAGCCGGTGGTTCGCCATCTCGGCTTCCGCACCGCCGAATTTTCCTGGTCGCGTTACGCCAACTGGCTCGCGGGCGCGAAGAATGTCGAACTGGCGGAGCGTCGCCTGATTCCGCCGCTCGGCCATTTCTCGCTGGTGCGCATCCGCAAGACGACGAAGCCTGCCTGACCTCGCGAGAGTTTTGCATCGCGCGTCGTACTGCGTGACAGTTTTGTGACATTAAGATGATGTCACACACCGGACATCGAAATCCTGTAGAGTTCCTTCGACTCACCTTTTCCTTGAGGACGACCATGATCAAGAATTTCCTAGAGCAGCTGCGTATCCAGCGCTGGGATGACCATCGCTACTATCACCACAGCCGGATCAATCAGAGCCTGCATTTCGTCAGCGCAGTGAGCTTTTTGATCGGCTACGTGATGATGTTCTTCGACCCGCTGATGTCGGCGCTGATCGGCTGGCTGGTCTCGATGACCTCGCGCCAGGCCGGCCATTTCTTCTTCGAGCCGCGCGGCTACGACCATCTCAATGATGCGACGCACGAGCACAAGGAAGAGATCAAGGTTGGCTATAACCTGCGCCGCAAGGTCGTCTTGATGACGATCTGGGCCGCTTCGCCGGTCGTGCTCTACTTCGACCCGACGCTGTTTGGTCTCGTCTCGCCCTGGGTCACGCCGGCCGACTTCATGCGGCAGGTCGCCAAGATCTGGCTGGTGGTCGGCATCGGCGGTCTTCTGTTCCGCACCGTGCAGCTCTTCTTCATCCGCGATGTCGAAACCGGCCTCGTCTGGATGACGAAAATCCTCACCGACCCCTTCAACGACTTCAAGCTCTACTGCAAGGCGCCGCTCGCGCTTCTCCGTGGCGAGCTGATCGATCCCGGTCTCGACATCATCGAGCACAACGAACTCGTCGAAAACCACGCCTGAGATCTGAAGCTTTGCGTGGCTATGATTCCTTCGATGCCCGGGCTCGTCCCGGGCATTCGCGTTTTGTACGGGCAGCGGAAATCTTACCCTCCCCTAGAGGGGGAGGGTCGGTCCGCGGTCGAGCGCAGCGAGACAAGGACCGGGGTGGGGTGAAACGGAGCAACTTGTCACCCCACCCCAATCGCTCATTTCATTCGCGATTGACTCTCCCCCTCCAGGGGAGGGTGAGGAGCTCACCGTCCGAACCGGCTCTTGATCATCTCTTTGAGGATCTGGCGGCGGATGCCCTTGTTGGTCATGTCAGGCGGATGCCACCACCAGCCGTCGCGCTTCATCTTCTCGGCGGCTGCGACAAAGCGCTGCTCGACTTCCGCAAAATCGGCGTCGGTGAAGTTCAGGCTGAAGATCAGCCGTCCGGTGCCGACCCAGCTCAAGGCGAGGCCCTCGGCGCGCAGGTAGTACTGGAACATCCAGTTGTAGCGGCACGGCTCGGTGTATTGCACCGTCCAGACCGAAGAGAGATTGGCGACGCGCACCGGGAGGTTTTCCGCTTCGCACCGCGCATTCAGCGACGCCGCGCGGCCGTCCCAGGTCGCATCCAGCCCGTCATAGATGCCGCGGAAGTTCGGGCTCGACAGGCGCGACAGGAATTCGTCCATCGCCGTCATGACGTAAGGGTGCGAATTGAAAGTGCCGCGCGCGAAGCAGATATCCGCCGGATGATCGTCGCTGAAGCGGCGCATCAATTCCCTCTTGCCGCAGACGACGCCGATCGGCAGCCCGCCGGCAAGCGATTTGCCATAAGTCACCATGTCGGCGCGCACGCCGAAATATTCCTGTGCGCCGCCGGCCGCAATGCGGAAGCCGAGAAATACCTCGTCGAAGATCAGCACGATGCCGGCTTCGCTGCAGACTTCGCGCAGCTGCTTCAGCCAGGCGGTGTAGGCCTCGCGGTCGAAATGCGAATTGCGGGAGGAATCGACCAGCGAGGAATCGCCGGGCGCATTCGTATTCGGATGCAGCGCCTGCAGCGGGTTGACCAGCACGCAGGCAATGTCCTTGCGCGTCTTCAGCACGTACAGCGTCTTCTCCGACATCTCGGCGAGCGTATAGGTCTCATGCGGGGAAACAGGATTGCCGACGCCGGGCTGCACATCGCCCCACCAGCCGTGATAGGCGCCGGCGAAGCGAACGAGATGGGTGCGCTTGGTGTGATAGCGTGCGAGCCGCACCGCCTGCATCACGGCTTCGGTGCCGGACATGTGGAACGAAACTTCGTCGAGCCCGGATATGTCGCAGATGCGCTTGACGTTTTCGGCGACGACCGGATGGTAGTTGCCAAGCACGGGCCCGAGTTTTTCGGCGCGCTTGTCGCCCTCGGCGATGCACTCTTTGTAGAAGTCGTTGCCGAAGATGTTGACGCCGTAGGAGCCGGTGAGGTCGTAGAAGGTGTTGCCGTCGACGTCGGTCACGGTGACGCCGGACGATTTTTCCATGAACACGGAGGTGCCGAGGTTTTCCTGCACCAGACGCGAGAACTGGAACGGCACACGATAGGCGCGGGTGAATTGCAGGTCGGAGATCTGGCTCGCGGCCTCCGTCGTCATCGCGCGGCCCTTGGCGTAGCGCTCGCCGTAAAGCTTCGCCAGCGCGAAGAAGGCGTCCTTGCGCTGGCTCGCGATGTCTGCCGGCGCGCCGTCGGCGCTGAAATACGTGTCGCCGGTAAATTCGTAGAACGGCAGCAGCTTCGCCACCCGCCGCGACATCTTGGAATGTCCCGCCAGCGAGCGGTGCTTGGCGCGCGACAGTGCAATGCGCGCCCTGACCTTGGGGAAAGCAACGGCGGCGCCGGCCACCGCGGCGGCGGACAGAGAGAGAATCGGGAGAGATGTTTCCATGCCTGAAGCGCTAGCCGGTCCATCTAACAGATTCATGACAATCAAGGGCCTGATCACAGCCCTGACGGAACAGGAGAACATTAACTTTCTCCTGACCAACCGGATTCCGCGCGCCGCGCTGACCCGATTCATGGGCTGGTTCTCAAAGATCGAGAATCCCTACGTCTGCGCCGCCTCGATCGCGCTGTGGCGGCTGTTTTCCGACCTCGACCTCTCCGAGGCCAAAAAGACCGAGTTCAAGAGCCTGCACGATTGCTTCACCCGCGAGCTGAAAGAGGGCCTGCGCCCGTTCGATCCCGACCCCGCTATCGTGACAAGCCCGAGCGATGCCATCATCGGCGCCCATGGCGCCATCGAAGATACCGAGCTGTTCCAGATCAAGGGTGCGAATTACTCGCTGCTTGATCTGTTGGGGCTGCCGGACCTGGTCGAGACCCATCGCAACGGCCGCTTTGTCACGTTGCGGCTGACCTCGAGCATGTATCACCGCTTCCACGCGCCGGCGGATTTTGCGATCGAGCGCGTCACGTTCATCTCGGGTGATGTCTGGAACGTCAATCCGATCGCGTTGAAGCGTGTCGAAAAACTGTTCTGCAAGAACGAGCGCGCCGTGATCGAGACGCATCTCGCATCCGGCGAGGCGCTGACGCTGGTTCCCGTCGCCGCTGTTCTGGTTGCGAGCCTGCGTTTGCACTGCATCGACCGCACGCTGAATGCGCAGACGCGGGGACCAACGGTGTTTCCGTGTGAGGCGCACGTGAAAAAGGGCGACGAGCTCGGCTGGTTCGAGCACGGCTCGACCATCATCATCCTCACGCCGGATCGTTTTGAATTTTGTTCCAATGTGCGCGAGGGCGCGCGGATCAAAGCCGGGCAGCCGCTGCTGCGAAAGCCGTGAGTGAGCCAACGGAATTCGCGCGCGAGAAGCGAAAATAAAAATCCGCGCTCGATTTTGCGGAACTTCTGACGTATCTAAAACATGAGTCGAACGGACTCGAAATTTCGAGCAAGGCAAAGAAATGGCGCGATCGCCTGTCCTGGCGGCGGGAGGCATTGTGCTGCGGCAGGCGAGGCCGCCGCAGATCGCAGTCGTGCGCCTGCGCAAGGGCAACGAATGGGTTCTGCCGAAGGGCAAGCTCGACGACGGCGAAACGGCGCGCGATGCGGCGATGCGCGAAGTGCTGGAAGAGACCGGCCACGACGTGTCGGTGCACGAGTTTTTGGGAACGCTGGCCTATGAGGCCGGCGGACGTCCCAAGATCGTCCATTACTGGCGCATGGAGACGAACGGCAAGCCGACCCGCGATTTGATGCATGATGTAACGGCGGTCGATTGGCTGCCGCTCAATGCCGCGGTCGAGCGTTTGTCGCGTGACCACGAGCGTGCATTTCTTGCCAATGTCGGACCGCTCGCGCTGGAGGCGGCGAGACGTGCCAGGGAAAGAAAGCAGGTCGTGGCAGAAAAGCCGCCGCGGCGACGCCGTTCTGTTGCGCCCAAGCCCGCGCCTGTTGCGCCGGTGCCTGTCCCATCTGCGCCGATGGCGCCGCTCGCCAATGACGCCGCCACGATCGAACGCCGTGCTGTTCAGCCTGCCGCGATCGAACATCATGTCATTGAGGAAAGCCCGCCGCTGCTCGGCGGCGAAGCGATCGATGCCGGCGTGGCGGAGGACGCGCCGGAGATGGATCAGTCGGAGGCGGCCTGTTCCGATGCGATCGTTTCCGAGGGGGTCGGCCCTGACGCGCTGCCGGCGCTGGAGGACCAGGCGGTCAACGAAGCACGGCAAGGCCGGCGCTCCGGCGTGATGCAGCGTGTGCGGAGCTGGTTGCGGCGAGCGGGGTAAAGGCTTTCTCATCCGTCCGGCCTCATGGTTCTCCTGGCGATGGGGAGCATCGTCCAGAGACGGCGCGGAGCCTGTCATCGGGCGCGCGTTCGCGCGACCCGTTGCCGCCTCCTCACCATGAGTGTTTCAGTTCTGCCGCTCGCTCCGACCTCGTCCTGAGGAGCATCGCGATTAGCGATGCGTCTCGAAGGACGGGCGTCAGGAAACGTACCTACCGCCTGCGCTCCTTCGGGGGCTTTTTCGGCGGCGGTGCTCGTCGCGGCGGTGCGGCGGGCCGGTTCGGTGCTGCGCCCTGATGGAGCGCGGGTGCGTTTGGCCGTTGCATTGCCGGCGGCTGTTGCGGTCGCCCTTGCTGGGTCTCGTGGTTCGGCTCGCCCGGCCGCTTTTGCTCGGTTGCGTGGTTCGGCTCGCCCGGTCGCTTTTGCTCGGTAGTGCGATTCGGTTGACCCGGCTGACCCTGTTGACCGGCGCGGTTTGGCTCGCCGGGCCGGCGTTGCTCGGTCGCGCGGTTTGGTTCGCCCGGCCGGCCTTGCTGGCCGGCGCGATTGTTAGGCGAGCCCGGCTGCTGCGGACCGCGTTGCTGCAGGTTGTTCTGCCGCTGCTGCGGGTTGTTCTGCCGTTGTTGCGGATTGTTCTGCCGCTGCCCGGGTTGCCCTTGCGGATTGGGCCGGTTCGCCGGATTCGCCCGCCGCAGCGCGCGCTGTTCGTTGACCACCTGGCGGCCGACAGTCTGCGCCGCATGCACCTGGCGCACGACGCCTTGGTCGCGCGCCACCTGTTGCGGCGAGATCGCAAGCGGCGCGGCCGTGACGCGGCCACCGGCGCCGGCGCGTACGGTGAAGCCGCTCGCGCCCTGGTTAAGCGTGCCGAGCCGCGCGCCGCTGGAGCGGTCGCTGACGTCGATGGTGCCGACATGGCCGTCCGGATCGGGATAGAGCTTGATGTTGTGCGCGCCCGCGCCCGAACCGTTCACCTCGACAAGGCCGGTGGTGCCGCGAATGCCGAGCGTCGCCGTCGGCGTCGTGATCTTCATATTGCCGGTCTTGGCGACGGCGGCAGCGACAAAGGCGACGGTGCCCTTGGTGACGTCGAACAGGGCCGAGTTCTGCTGGCCGCCGTCCTGGTAGACGAAGTCGTCGATCTTGATCGATGCGCTGGCGGTGAGGTTGAAGGTGGTGGCGTCGTTGAAGGTCACGCCGACCGCGGAATCTGCAAAAGTGGTCACGACGTCATTGAGATAGATGTCGTCCTTCAGTTTCAGCGGCAGCGTGTTCTGGTTGCGGATGACGCTCGCGGTGCCCGTCAGCGTCGCGACGTTGCCGATCGGCTCATCCGATGCGGCGGGCTGTGCAGAAGGCGGCTGGGCGGACGCGCCCGGCTGAGCGGAAGAAGGCTGGGCGGAAGGTGCCGACGGTGCAGGTGAGGGCGCAGGCGTTGGCTGCGCCTGCGCGAGCCGGATCGCGTGCAACGCCGGCTGCATCGCCGCATCGGCTTCTTCGTCAAGCGCCGCGTAAGCGCGCGCGGCGTCCGTCATCGTCAGGCAGAAAAGCAGCGTGAGTGCGATCGAAAGCGGCCATTGAAGGCGATATGGCCCGGCCTTCGGTCTGCCGGGACGTGGGCCGGTTAAGGACGGGATCATCGCTGCCTTGGTGAGTTGGGACGCGGCGGGAGAAGGTTCAATTGATAGTTTTGCCGATCGGACCGGTAACGGCAAGCGCGCCTGCGGCGACGGCGCATGCGATTGAGCGGTTTAACGGCTGAACGCGGGATGAATAGTCAAAGCGTTTTCAAGCCTTGCCCACGAACCACATTGCGAATTTGTCATCCAATCCGTCTGAGCCAGGCCAGTCCTCCATCGCGACCACCAGGCATTGAAAGATGGAGATTTCATATGAAACGTATTGTCCTTGTTACAATGATATTGCTCGGCAGCGTGCTCGGAGCACAGGCCGATCAGGACATCTGGTCCAGCACTGACGGACATGCACGCGGTGATGCTGTGCTGAACGTCGACATTTCTGCCTGCTCGACGTTGCTCGGCGCTCCGCAGAACGGTGTGCCGACCTCGCGCGCGTTCAAGAGGTGCATGCTCGGTCATGGCTGGCGCTTCCGTTACACGATTCGCTCTGCCCACAGGCGTCCGACGGATCTTTATCCCGATCCGGATGATCCCGGCATGATGTGCAGGAGCTACACGGCCGGCGGCATCTCGCAAACAGACTGTTCGAACGCCTGGTAATCCGGCGCAAAAAAAACCGGCGGCTCTCGATGGAGCCGCCGGCTTTATTTCGGATGATCTTATGGTCCTAGAACACGCCAAGCACGATTGCGCCGACGAGCGCGATAGCCGCATACGCGGTAAAAACGCTCAATCTGCTGACGAAAGGACTAGCGGTCATCGAGAAACCCTCCTGAGGTCAGAAAGCTGACCCCCCACAACGCCAAGGCTAGCGATCCGTTCCATGACAAAAAAGTAAGCTTCACTGTCCGTGCACTGCACCTCCGCAGCGCAACACGTGGTTAAAGAGTCGTGAAATCAAGGCGTTGATAAGTCCTTAAATAAATTCGTTGAAGTTCTCCGCATGACGCGCGGAGTTAGTTGGTATCTCGTCGGCTCCTTCGTCCTTGTATCGTTGGCAGGCTGCGGCCGCGGATTTTTTTCCGAGGAGCGCGAGCCGTGGCGGGCCGAGGCCGAGGTCGCTTGCCTGAAGTCCGGCGTCGTCAAGGAAGGCCCTGATATCGTTCGGATCAATCCGATTTCGGGACCCGGCGCGTGCGGCGCGGATTTTCCGCTAAAAGTTTCAGCGCTCGGCGAAGGCTCGGGCACTTTCGGTTTCGCGGATGAAGATCTTCGCCCGCCTGCTGCTATTGGCAACCAGCCGCGCTGGCCGGGCAGCCAGCCGCCGCCACCACCGTCTTATTATCAACAGCAGCAGCCATATCCCGCGCGAAGCTATGGCGGATCGAATTACGGCGCGCCCGATTATGGCGCTCCTGGTAGCGGTCCGGTTTCGTTGCGCGCGCCCGGCGTGGCGCCGGATCAGGACGACATCCGTCTGCCGAGCGAAGGCTCGCCGCGCGGTGTCGCGGCGCCGATGTCTGCTCCCGTCTATCCGCCCTATGAGCCGCCGCGGCTGGGACCGGGACCGATGCAGTCATTTGCCTCCGCCCCCGTCGTGGTGAAGCCTGCGGCGACGCTGGCATGCCCACTGGTCTCGGTGCTCGATCGCTGGCTTGCCGATACCGTGCAGCCGGCGGCGCAGCGCTGGTTTCGTAGCCGCGTGGTCGAGATCAAGCAGATCTCGGCCTATTCCTGCCGCGGCATGAACGGCAATCCGAGCGCGCATATTTCCGAGCACGCCTTCGGCAACGCGCTCGATATCGCCGCCTTCACGCTCGCGGACGGACGCCGCGTCACGGTCAAGGACGGCTGGCACGGTTTGCCGGAAGAGCAGGGCTTTCTGCGTGATGTTGAGGCTGGCGCGTGCCAGCAATTCACCACCGTGCTGGCGCCTGGCTCCAACGCCTATCATTACGACCACATCCATGTGGATCTGATGCGCCGGGCTTCGCGGCGTCTGATCTGCGAGCCGGCGGCCACCTCCGGCGAGGAAGTCGCCGCACGCGCCACGCAGCGTAACCCTTACGCGTCCTCGCGCGATCCTTATGCGACGGGATCGCTCGGCGGCCACAAGACCGCCTCCCGCAAGCGCGAGAAGGTCAACGAGGAAGACGAGTTCGAGGACGAGTAGGGCTTCTCTTCCGTCATCGCGAGCGTCAGCGAAGCGATCCAGCCTCGCCACACGAAAGATTCTGGATTGCTTCGTCGCGTTGCTCCTCGCAATGACGACATGATTTTAGGCCTATAACCCTCCCTTGTTCGGCCGATCCGGCCAAGGGGAGATACCAATGTCAGACCCGATCGATCGCCGCCGTTTTCTGGAAGCTGCCGCAATTTCGGTTGCCGCAAGCGAATTCGCCCTGAGTACGTCCGCTTGGGCGCAAACAGGCGGCAACACCTCCTTCGCTGCGCTCAAGCAAATCAACGCAGGCCTTCTCAATGTCGGCTATGCCGAAGCGGGTCCCGCCGACGGCAAGCCGGTCATCCTGCTGCATGGCTGGCCCTACGACATCTATGCGTTTGCCGACGTGGCGCCGATGCTGGCCTCATCAGGCCATCGCGTCATCATTCCCTATTTGCGCGGCTATGGCACGACGAGGTTCCTGTCAGATACGACCATGCGCAACGGTCAGCCATCGGCTCTCGCTGAGGACATCACCGCGCTGATGGACGCGCTCAAGATCGACAAGGCCGTGCTTGCCGGCTTCGATTGGGGCGCGCGCACGGCGGACATCATCGCCGCCCTTTGGCCGGAGCGCTGCACCGCGCTGGTTTCCGTGAGCGGCTATCTGATCGGCAGTCAGGCTGCCGGCAGGATGCCGCTGCCGCCCGCGGCCGAGCTGCAGTGGTGGTATCAATTCTATTTCGCGACCGAGCGGGGCCGCGAGGGCTACGACAAATATCGCAGCGAATTCTCCAAGCTGATCTGGAAGCTGGCGTCGCCGAAATGGAATTTCGATGACGCGACCTTCGAGCGCAGCGCAAAGGCGTTCGATAATCCGGACCACGTCGCGATCGTGATTCACAATTACCGCTGGCGGCTCGGTCTCGCAGAAGGCGAGGCCAAATACGACGAACTCGAGCAAAAGCTCGCCAAGGCGCCCGTCATCAGCGTGCCGACCATCACGATGGAAGGCGACGCCAATGGTGCGCCGCATCCCGAGCCATCGGCCTACCGAAAGATGTTTTCAGGGACCTATTCGCATCGGTTGATCGCCGGCGGCATCGGACACAACCTGCCGCAGGAAGCGCCGCAAGCGTTTGCGGAAGCCGTGATCGATGTGACGAAGGGCTGATGACCGGTTCGTTCACCCGTTCCCCGGATGCTACGCAGCACGCCGCGAAGGCGGCGTGATGCGTTGCTGATCCGGGGTCCATAACCGCTCGGCGTAACGTGGCCGTGTTGGGTCCCGGCTCAGCGGAGCAGCGTTACACGCTGCACGCGCGTCCCCGACACGAGAACTTCACGACACGCCCCAAGCCGGTCATGGCCCGGCCTTGAGGTCGTCCATGTCTGGTCGCGGGAAAGTCGCATGCGCGTGTACCCAATCCGAAACTGCATTCGTGGCTACTTCGCCTCGCATGACGCTTGGCCCGGAAGTCTACTTGGGACGCGCGCTTTGCGAAAAGTCAAAGGAACTTTAGAGACGCGGTGCTAGGAACAAAAAGTGATACCTTCCGGTTGATTTTTCAGCACTTGAAGCTTTTGCCGTGGCGCGAAATGAACTCGAACGTCAACGTACCGTTCAGCAATCTGCGCGCGGTTGTGATCCTGATTGTGGTCGCCTTTCATTCGGCGCTGCCTTATCTCGCGTCGCAACCGGCACAACCCTTTGCTTTTGATGCCGAACCCTATCGCTGGATCGCATTTCCGATCATCGATCGCGAGCGCTGGTTCGGCTTCGATTTGTTTTGCGCATGGCAGGACATCAGCCTGATGCCGCTGATGTTTTTTCTTGCCGGCCTGTTCGCGCCGGCAAGCCTCGGCCGCAAGGGCGCGTTCGCCTATCTCACGGATCGCTGGTGGCGCATCGGCCTTCCCTTTGCGTTCGCGGTCGCGTTTCTGAGCCCGCTCGCCTACTACGCCTCGTATCGCCTGACCGCGGCCGATCCGTCGCTGTCGGCGTTCTGGCAGCATTGGCGCGCACTGCCGATGTGGCCGTCGGGCCCGCAATGGTTTCTCTGGCAGGTGTTTGTGCTGAGCGCGCTGGCCTCCGCGGTCTACGGCTTCACGCCTGGACTGGGGCAGGCGTTGAGCCGTCTGGTCGGGCGGCTGACTGAGCGGCCGCTTGCTTTCGTAGCTGGCCTGATCGGGTTGTCGGCGCTTGCCTACATTCCGCTGGCCATGATGTTTTCGCCGTGGGCGTGGGCCACTGTCGGACCGCTCTCCCTTCAATACAGCCGGCCGTTGCTTTATCTCGTCTACTTCTTCACCGCCTTTGCGATCGGCAGTCATGGCATCGATCGCAGCCTATTGCGCGCCGATGGGCCGATCGCACGGTATTGGCTCGCCTGGCTCGCCGCCGCGGTGATCTCCATGTGCGTGTGGGGAGGGTTGACGTCGCGGACCCTGCCGGACTGGGATGCGAGCCCGCTCATCGACCGGTGGGCGTCGGCCTCGGCCTTTCCGTTTGCCTGCACGGCCGGCGTAATGGCTTATCTCGCAATCGCGTTGCGGCTGTTGCGCGCGCGTGATCGCGTGCTCGATTCCCTTTCGAAAAATGCCTACGGCATCTATCTCGTGCATTATGTCTTCGTGCTTTGGCTGGGTTATGCGCTGGTCGGCAAGACGCTGAATGCGCCTGCGAAGATGCTCATCGTCTTTTCTGTGGCGCTTGTGCTGAGCTGGCTGACAAGCACAGCCGCCGGCGCTATTGTCAGGACCGTGGCCAAGACACCATCGCGCAAGACACCGTCGCGGCGGCCTTCTGCGATCTCGCATGAAGGTGCAGTAGCCGACCGAACATGATGAGGGATGAGGTCCGCTAGATGTCTCTGGTCATGACGCTTGCCGCGCGCAATCTTTTCCACGACCGGCTGCGTTTCATCGCAACCCTGATCGGCATCGTGTTCTCGGTCGTGCTGGTGATGGTTCAGATGGGCCTGTTTCTCGGCTTCGGTCAGATGGTCTCGACCATGATCGATCACGCCAGCGCCGACCTCTGGGTGCTTCCGAAGGGCGCGAAATGCTTCGAGGATCCGTCGCTGCTCGACGTCAAGCTGCGCGAAAAGGTCGCCGCCGTCGACGGTGTGGCCTCTGTGGTGCCGCTGGTGATCGGCTTTTCGGACTGGCGGACCGAGTCCGGCGAGGTGACGCCGGTCTTTATCGTCGGCAGCGATGTGAAGGCTGACGGCTTGCAGCCCTGGAACGTGGTCGAAGGGGACATTCGCACGCTCTCGCAATGGGGGACCGTCGCGGTCGACCGGTCCTATTTCGACCGGCTCGGAATCAAGAAACTCGGCGACACCGCCGAGATCCGCGGTCACAAGGTCAAGGTGGTCGCGCTGACCGACGGCATCCGCTCGTTCACCACCACGCCTTACGTCTTTGTCGATCAGAAGGACGCGCGCTTCTATACCGGGACGCTTCCGAGCAAGGCGAGCGACCTGATCATTCGCGTCAAGCCGGACGCGGACCGCGGCAAGACGATCGCGGCGATTCGCGACCGCATCGGTGATGCCGAGGTGCTCACCACGGACGAATTCCGCAAGCGCAGCCGCTCGTTCTGGCTGTTCGGCACCGGCGCAGGCGCGGCGCTGTTTGCCGGCGCCATTCTCGGCGTGATCGTCGGCACCGTGATCGTGGCGCAGACGCTTTACTCCTCGACCAAGGATCACATCAGCGAATTTGCGACTCTTCGCGCGATGGGCTCCTCGAACAATTATATCTACAACGTCATCATCTATCAGGCGCTGCTCAACGCGGTGATCGGCTTTGTGATTGCAGCGGGGATCGGTTACGAGGTGGTCAGGATAACCGAAAAGAGCGCGCTCCCGATCGTGATCACGCCGTGGCTCGTCGCCGCGCTGTTCCTTCTCACCATCGTGATGTGCATCGCTTCCGGCATGGTCGCCATTGTCCGCGTCGTTCGCATCGATCCCGCCTCGGTTTTCATGCGATGAACGACATCATCATCGAAGCCAGGGAGATCAAGAAGACGCTGGGGCGCGGCGCCGGCGAGGTGCAGGCGCTGCGCGGTGTCGACGTCACCTTGCGCAAGGGCGAACTCACGCTGCTGATGGGTCCGTCCGGCAGCGGCAAGACCACGCTGCTGCTGGTCCTCGGCTGCATGCTGACGCCGAGTTCGGGCACGGTGACGGTGTGCGGCGTCTCGACCTCCGATGCCGGCAAGGAGGAACTGGCGCGAATCCGCCGCGACCACATCGGCTTCGTGTTCCAGTCCTATCATCTGTTTCCGACCATGACCGCCCGGCAGAATGTCCAGCTCGCGCTCGACATTCGCGGTCAGCACGGCAGGGACGCGGCGAGAAAATCGCGCGACGCGCTTGCCCTGGTCGGGCTTGAACCGAAGGCGAAGTCGTTGCCGGAAGCCTTGAGCGGCGGCGAGCAGCAGCGGGTCGCGATCGCGCGCGCCTTCGTGGCCAACCCCTCCGTTATCCTCGCCGATGAGCCGACGTCGGCGCTCGACGCCGACAATGGCCGCACCATCATGCGCATCCTCGCCGATGCCGCACACAAGCGCGATTGTGCCGTGCTCGTCGTCACGCACGATCCCCGCATCGTCGCGTTCGCCGATCGCATCATCAAGATCGAGGACGGTCTTTTGGTTGAAGCAAATTCCGATGAGGCTGAACCGCTGCGATTGCCGAAGGCGGCTTCCTGGCCGTGAGACGCCCCTTTTCGTCATCGCGAGCGTTAGCGAAGCGATCCAGTCGTGGAGCGAGCAAAGGTTCTGGATTGCGTCGTCGCTTCGCTCCTCGCAATGACGGCGACTTTGGCGCACGTGGTGCTCGGAACGAAATCCAGCCTAAAAGCGTACCGTGCGCTGCGCCGCTGACAGGCAAAACGACATAAAGGTGTCCTTGGCCTTTTGCATCTCGTCGGCGGGGACAGGTGGCATGCCCGGGCGGTTCTTCACGACCATGCTGGTCGTCCCCCAGCTCAGTCTGGCCGCCTTGCACGCGAGCACGAGACCTTCAATCTTGTCGCCGGCGATCAGGGCTCGGATGACGTCGATCGGCGATCCCGACAGCAGCGCGAGCGCGACGACGACCTCGACATAGTCTCGGGCGGCCGCAGCGCGGTTCACGGTGGAATCCCTCAGCTTGCCCTGGCGGGCGACCTCCTGCAGCCTGGCCTGGGCGCGCGCAAGATCAGCCGGTTCAGGTTCGGGCATCCTGGTTGCGGCATTTGAGGCAACGGTGTCCTCAATCTGATCCCGGATGACGCGCGGCTTTGCGGCCTGCGCGCGCATCTGCGCATCCTCAAGCTTGGCATGGATTTCGCGCTTGATCGAGCCGGGAATGTCGCGCCGGCGGTCGAGTTTTTGCGCAAGGCTGGGATCTTTCTGCCCGAGCTCAGCGAGGCGGGTCCAGCCGGCTTCCGACATTTGGGCGCCCCGGTTTTCGGCCAGTGCGTGATGGACGGCCGGGACCCCGCACTGAATCAGTACATCGCTTAGCGAAGGATCGATCGAATGTCGTGAGGCAATCGCGAGTTGGTGCTTGAGCCCGCGCGACCGGATCACCTCGACCAGAAGTTCATGTGCTGTGCCCCGCGACTGGAGAACCGGCGCAAATACGGACTCGTTGTCGTCGAAGACAAGCCGGCGGGAAACCTGTGGCAATGTGTACTTCAGCTCACACAGCGTTTGGCTCAGCCGGACCAGTGAGGCCGTGTCGACGCGATCCATCAACCGGACGAAGACGCCGTCGAACAGATCGATCTGGGGCGCCGACAGGTTTTCAACATTACCGAGGAACAGCTTCGCCGTCCGATCGAGAATGGTGGCCCAGCGCTCGGAAGGCCATCCCTCCGTCGCGTCCAGTTCCGCGAGCAACTGCAACGTTGCTGTTTCCACCTGATGCCTCTGGGGCTTAAAAAGTCAGGGCTTTCGCAAACCCGCGATCGAAAAGACGGAGCAAATGACCGGGGAAAGTAGCAAACAAGCCATTATGATTTGATTAACGTTTCGCTTTCCGCTGGCCGGGCGCTCGCTCCGGTTGCGGCTTTTTGCTAAGCTCGATCGCATACGCGCAGGGGAGAGCCTGACTTGTCCATTACCGAGGCCGCACTGCGTGGCGGGGCGATATCCGTTCTGGTCCTGCTGGCCGTGCTCCTCCTGCGCGATGCGCGGCGCGTTCCGGCTGCCCGCTTCGCGGCGCTCTTTGCATTTGGGGTTGCCTGCTACGCCGTCGTCTCCGCCTCGGAGCTGGCCAGTGGCTTGCCCATCTGGCTGCGGCCGCTGCGCGTGGTCGCGATGGGCAATCCCGTCGTCTTCTGTCTGTTTGCCGCGGCGCTGTTCGACGACGACTTCAAGCCGTCGTGGTGGCACGCGCTGGCGTGGCTTGCGGTCGTTGCGACCGGCGCCGCGTGTTTCTGGATCGGCACGCCGCCGGCCCGCATCGCCTTCTCGACGATCGGGCTCGCCTGCAATGCGGTCGGCGCGTGGTACGCGCTGGCCGGGCGGTCGCTCGATCTTGTCGAGGAACGCCGGCGATTGCGCGCCGTGCTGGTGGTGGTCATCGCGTTCTACGCGACGGCGATCATCACCAGCGAGATGCTTTTTCCGAGAGGCAGCGGCGGTCCGGCGCTGGCGGCTGCGATCAGCGCCGGGGTTCTGACGATCGTGATGGTGTTTGCGCTGGTTCTGCTGTCGGTCAATCGCGAAGGCTCGCTGATTCCGTTTGGTCAGTCCGAACCGCAACCGCTCGCGGCTGCCCGGCGCAAGCCGGCCGTCGCCGCAAGTTTTGCCGAGCGGTCCGAAGGAGGCGAGGATGCGCGGCTGCTCGCCGCGTTGCGCGCTTTGATGGACCACGACAAGGTCTATCGCGAGGAGGGGCTCTCGATCGGCGGCCTGGCCGCGAGGCTCGACATGACAGAGCATGCGTTGCGCCGGCTGATCAACCAGCGGCTCGGCCATCGCAACTTCAATGCTTTCCTGAATGGCTATCGCCTCGACGAGGTGGTCGCGGCGCTGGCCGATCCAGCGCAGGAGGCGGTTCCGATCCTCACTATCGCGCTTGACGCCGGCTTCCAGTCGATCGGTCCCTTCAACCGCGCCTTCAAGTCCAAAACCGGCATGACGCCTACCGAATTCAGGCGTGAACAACTTGGTGGCCGTCTGGCCGCCGAATAGGGCGCGTTTCCGCGAAATCGGCTAGCCGATTTCGAATTCGGCAAGTCTCCCCGCAGGCTTCGGCGAGCCGCATCAAGGTCCCTCCGTCCAGGATCGACGTGGTTTTCGATCCCAAACGGAGCCCCCATGCAAACCCTCATGAATGCGCTGGCCAGCTTTTGGCATATCTGGTCCTTCACGCTTGTTCTCGATGTCGGACGTTATCTTGTTGCGGCGGGCGGCCTGGCGCTGATCTTGAAACTGTTCTGGGGTCTTGGCCTCAAGCACCGCAAGATCCAGGCAAGATGGGCATCGAATGCCGACGTCCGCCGCGAAATCCTGACCTCCCTGCGCACCGGCTTGATCTTCTCGCTGAACGGCACGGCCGTCGCGTTCGGCGCCATCACAGGCATTTTCACGGTCTATCGGGATTTCGACAAAGCCGGCATCGGCTATCTCGCGATCAGCGTGATCGCGGTCATCATCGTCCACGACGCCTATTTCTACTGGACGCACCGGATGATGCACCATCCGCGCCTCTATCCCTACTTCCATCGCACGCACCACCGCTCGGTGACGCCGACGCCGTTCGCGGCTTACGCCTTCGACATTCCGGAGGCGCTGGTGATGGCCGCGTTCATGCCGCTGTGGCTGGCGTTCGTTCCGATGCACGTGCTCGGCATGTTCCTGTTCATGGCCTTCATGATCATCCGCAACGTCATGGGTCATGCCGGCGTCGAACTGATGCCGCGTTCACTCGCCGACAGCCGCTGGTTCGGGTGGATCAACTCGACCACCCACCACGACCTCCATCACGCCACCTTCCACCACAATTACGGTCTCTACTTCACCTGGTGGGACAAGATGATGGGAACGGAGCATCCGGCCTATCGCGAGAGGTTGCGCGGCACGCCTGCCCGCGACGCCGTCGCCGCGGACGACGCCGTCCGCCCGGCCATCGCGGCGAGCTGACCCAAGCGTGCGACGATGATGCGGCGCTAGCCCGCGGCCGTCACCGCGCGCTCCGCCATCACCTTGATCAGGTTGGCGCGGTAATCCGCCGAGCCGTGAATGTCGCTCATCAGGCCGCTGGCGGGAATTGTGACGCCCGCAAGCGCGCTTGCGGCCCAGTTCGCCTTCAGCGCCGCTTCGATCGCGGCAACGCGCATCACGCCGTTCTGCGCGGCGCCGGTTGCGGCGACGCGGACGTCGCCGGATTTTGTCTTCGCGACAAACACGCCGGTCAGCGCAAAGCGCGAGGCAGGGTGCGGGAATTTGGCATAGCCTGCCTTGGCGGGAACCGGGAAGGTCACGGCGGTGATGATCTCGCCATCGTCAAGGGCGGTCGCAAACAATCCCTTGAAGAAGTCGTCGGCTGCAATCGCGCGCTTGTTGGTCTTGATGGTCGCGCCGAGCGCCAGCACAGCGCTCGGATAGTCCGCGGATGGGTCGTTGTTGGCGAGTGAGCCGCCGATGGTGCCGCGATGGCGCACGGCGGGATCGCCGATCATGGAAGCGAGGTGCGCGAGCGCCGGGATCGCCTTCTGAAGTGCGGCGTTTGACGCCACGTCGTAATGGGGCGTCGCGGCCTTGATCGTCACGGTGTCGCCGCTGACGTCGACGCCGATCAGTTCCTTGATCCTCGCAAGGTCGATCACGTCCGACGGCGCAGCGAGCCGCTGCTTCATCACGGGGATCAGCGTCTGACCGCCCGCAAGATATTTGGCCTCATTGCCCTTGCCGAACAGGGCAACCGCTTCGTCGATCGAGGAGGGGCGATGATAGGTGGTGGAATACATCTGTCGTCTCCTCTCTAAGCCGCTTTGCCGTTGATGACATGCCAGACGCGGTCGGGCGTCGCCGGCATTTCGAGCTTGTTGTTGCCGATCGCATCCGTGATGGCGTTGATCACGGCAGCCGATGCGCCGATCGCGCCGGCTTCGCCGCAGCCCTTGACGCCGAGCGGATTGCCCGGGCACAGCGTCGTGGTGTGCGACAGCTTGAACGAGGGCAGGTCGTCGGCGCGCGGCATGGTGTAATCCATGAACGAGGCCGTCACGAGCTGGCCGTTCTCGTCATACACCGCGCCTTCCAGCAGCGCCTGGCCAATGCCCTGCGCGAGCCCGCCATGGACCTGGCCCTCGACGATCATCGGATTGATCAGGCGGCCGAAATCGTCGGCTGCGACGAAGTTGACGAAGGTGGTCTTGCCGGTGGGCGGATCGACCTCGAGCTCGCAGATATAGGCGCCGGCCGGGAAGGTGAAGTTGGTCGGATCATAGAACGCGGTCTCTTTCAGGCCGGGCTCCATGCCTTCAGGCAGGTTGTGCGCGGTGTAGGCGGCGAGCGCCACCATCGGCAGCGCCAGCGACTTGTCGGTGCCCGTCACCTTGAACTCGCCGTTCTCGATGACGATGTCGCCCTCGGACGCCTCCAGCAGATGCGCTGCGATCTTCTTGGCCTTGGCTTCGACCTTCTCCATCGCCTTGACGATGGCGGTGCCGCCGACCGCGAGCGAGCGTGAGCCGTAGGTGCCCATGCCGAACTGCACCTTGTCGGTGTCGCCATGCACGATCTGCACCTGGCTGATCGGAACCCCCAGGCGCTCCGAGACCAGTTGCGCGAACGTCGTCTCGTGGCTCTGGCCGTGGCTGTGCGAGCCGGTGAGAACCTCGATGGTGCCGACCGGATTGACGCGGATCTCGGCGGATTCCCACAAGCCGACGCCTGCGCCCAAACTGCCGACGGCTTTCGACGGCGCGATGCCGCAGGCCTCGATGTAGCAGGAGACGCCGATGCCGCGCAGCTTGCCTTCGGATTTCGCCTTGGCCTTGCGTGCGGCAAAGCCTTCATAGTCGATCGCCTTCTTGGCGGCGTCGAGCGAGGCGTGGAAGTCGCCGGCGTCATAGGCCATGATGACCGGCGTCTGGTGCGGAAACTGCGTGATGAAATTCTTCTTGCGAAGTTCGGTCGGATCGACCTTGAGCTGCCGCGCCGCGGTCTCCATCACGCGCTCGATCAGATAGCTCGCCTCGGGCCGTCCGGCGCCGCGATAGGCGTCGACGGGCGTGGTGTTGGTGTAGACCGTGATCACCTCGGCAAAAATGGCCGGAATGTTGTACTGGCCTGACAATAGCGTCGCATAGAGATAGGTCGGCACCGCCGACGAAAACAGCGACATGTAGGCGCCGAAGTTGGAATGGGTCTTCACCCGAAGTCCCAGGATCTTGTTGTCCTTGTCGAACGCCATCTCCGCTTTCGAGATGTGGTCGCGACCGTGCATGTCGGTGAGGAATGATTCCGAGCGGTCGGCGGTCCACTTGATCGGACGGCCGACTTTCCTGGACGCCCACAGGCAGACCATCTCTTCCGGGTAGATGTAGATCTTGGAGCCGAAGCCGCCGCCGACATCGGGCGCGATTACCCGGAGTTTATGTTCAGGCGCGACGTTGTAGAACGCCGACAGCACGAGGCGCGCGACATGCGGATTCTGCGAGGTCGTGTACAGCGTGAAATGCTCTTCGGCGTCATTGTAGTCGGCGATCGCCGAGCGCGGCTCCATCGCGTTGGGGACCAGGCGATTGTTGGCGAGCTCGAAGGTCACCACGTTGGCGGCCTTGGCGAAGGCGGCGTTGACCGCGGCCTCGTCGCCGAGCGTCCAGTCGAAGATGATGTTGCCGGGCGCCTCGGGATGCAGCTGCGGCGCGCCGGGCTTGATCGCCGCGCGGATGTCGGGAACAGCCGGCAGCTCTTCGTAATTGACGACCACGGCTTCCGCCGCGTCGCGCGCCTGGTTCTTGGTCTCCGCGATCACGACCGCGACCGCCTGTCCGACGAAGCGCACCGTCTCCGGCGCCATCGCCGGCCAAGCCCCCATTTTCATCGGCGAGCCGTCCTTGGAGGTGATGGCCCAGCCGCAAATCAGATTGCCGATCTTGTCATCGACGATCTGCTGCCCGGTCAGCACCGCGATCACGCCCGGCATCTTCATTGCCGCGGAGGAATCGATGCCCTTGACCTTGGCGTGGGCATGCGGGCTGCGGACGAACTGGGCAAATGTCATGCCCGTGAGCTTGACGTCGTCGACGTAACGTCCCTTGCCGGTAATGAAGCGTTTGTCTTCCTTGCGCACCACGCTGGCGCCAATGCCTTCAACACCCATGTCCTGTCCTCCCTACCGGAGTTTTAAGACCAGCCATTCCATCGAACGCGGCGGTCTCTTGTTGATGACGATCTGATGACGACGTGCGTCCAGCTATTCCGCCGCCTGCGCGACCTTCATGCGGCCGGCCGCATCCAGCACCGCCTTGACGATGTTGTGATAGCCGGTGCAGCGGCAGATATTGCCTTCGAGTTCGTGGCGGACTGTCTCTTCATCGAGCTTGCCGCCATGGCGATGGACGATATCGATCGACGCCATGATCATGCCCGGCGTGCAGAAGCCGCATTGCAGGCCGTGATTGTCGCGGAACGCGGCCTGCATCGGGTGCAGCTCGTCGCCCTTGGCGATGCCTTCGATGGTGGTGACGCTGCTTCCTGCGGCCTGCGCGGCCAGCATGGTGCAGGATTTGACCGCGCGGCCATCGACGTGAACGGTGCAGGCGCCGCACTGGCTGGTGTCGCAGCCGACATGGGTGCCCGTCAGGTTCAGGTTATCGCGCAGGAGATGGACCAGAAGCGTGCGGTCCTCGACATCGGCCGAGACCGCCCTGCCGTTTACCGTCAGTTTGACTGTCGACATATCTCCTCCCTGGAATTTCTGTTTTTGACTTTGGCCGATTAGATCATGCGCCATTTTTGGCGCAATTGCGATCTTGGTCGCAGTTTCTCATCAGAAGGGAGGGTAGGCCCGATGGGCGCGGGGCGCGACCCATTCGGTAAAGCTGCCCATGCGTGATCCCTGTCACAATCGTGCGAGGTTTGGCTCGTCGCGGACGGCTCAGCCCGGCGGCTTGAGCACATCGCGCAGGAAGTCACCGACCACCCGCGCCGTCGCCTCGGGCTGCTCGAGGAAGAGCATGTGCGGCGCGCCCGCAAGCTCGGCATAGCGCGCACCGGGAATCGCGGCGGCCATGTCCCTCATCACTTCCGTCGGCGAGGATTTGTCCAGTTCGCCGGCAAGACATAGCGTTGGCGCGCGCACCTTGCGAAGGCGAGCCGCCGTATCGACGGCCGCCATCGCGTGCCAGGCCTGTGCCCAGCCCTCGACGTCGTCGGAAAGCAGCCGCGCCTTGGCAGCATCGTCCTTGCCGCCGGCGCGAAACGCAGGCGTGAACCAGCGATCGAGCGTCGCCTCGAGCACGTCGGCCATGCCGCGCTGTCGCGCATCGTCGCCGCGGGCGCGGGCGATATCGCGCGCCACGGGGGGAAACGAGTCACGGCTGGCGCAGATCACCAGCGCGTTGACGTCCTGCGGATATTTCAGCGCCAGCTCCTGCGCCACCATGCCGCCGAAGGAAAAGCCGACAACCGCGGCAGGCGCGAGCTCAAGCCTGGCCAGAAGCGCATGCACATCGTCGGCGTAATCGACGAGCGAATGCGCCGGCGTCGAGGCCGGGCTCTTGCCGTGCCCGCGCTGGTCGACCGTCAGCACCGTGAATTCCTTGCGCAGGATAGCGGCCACGGGCGCGAGAAATGTCAGGTCGAGGCCGACCGGATGCAACAGGACAATGGATGGCCCCTGGCCGTCGAGTTCATGGTTCAATACACTCGTTTGCGCCGGCATCGCTGATCTCAGGGGATAAGAAGCGAGGCGCCGGAGGTGCGCCGCCCCTCGAGGTCGGCATGCGCCTTTGCCGCGTCAGCGAGGCGGTAACGGGCGTGGATCGGTACCTTGACGATGTTGTCTCTCATCATCGCAAACAATTCGGCCGCGCGCTGATCCATCTCCGCATGGTCGTGCAGGTAGTCGGCGAGCCCGGCATAGGTGACATAGAGCGAGCCCATGCGGTTGAGCCGCCACAGGTCGAACGGCGGGATCACGCCGCCCGCCGAGCCGTAAAACACGGCGAGGCCGCGCCGCTTTAGGCATTGCAGGGACATCTCGTAGGTCGAGCCGCCGACACCGTCATAGACCACGGGTAGGCCGGCGCCGCCGGTAAGTTCGCGCACGCGCGCCACGACGTCCTCGCGGGTGTAGATGATCGGAAGCTCGCAGCCGTTGGCCTTGGCGAGCGCGGCCTTTTCCGGCGTGCTCACGGTGCCGATCACCCGCACGCCGAGATGGCGCGCCC
Organism: Bradyrhizobium sp.; assembly: GCF_035652035.1. Classification (GTDB taxonomy): domain Bacteria; phylum Pseudomonadota; class Alphaproteobacteria; order Rhizobiales; family Xanthobacteraceae; genus Bradyrhizobium. The sequence goes on along the minus strand of NZ_DASREO010000024.1, from coordinate 22,180 downwards.
ACTGACAGATGATGAGGCCGACGCCGCCGGCGGCCGCCTGCAGCAGGATCGTCTCGCCACGTTTGATGGTGTACGCGCTGCGGATCAGATATTGCGCGGTCAATCCCTTGAGGAGCGTCGCCGCCGCGGCCTCGTCGTCGATATAGTCGGGCAGCTTGATCAGCCGCGTCACCGGCATCACCGTGGCCTCCGCATAGGCGCCCGGCGTGGCGGCGGCATAGGCCACGCGATCGCCGGCAGCGAACGCCGTGACGCCGTCGCCCACCGCCTCGACCACACCCGCTGCCTCCATGCCGATCACATGTGGCAGCGATGGCAGCGGATAGCGGCCGGTACGGAAGTGAATGTCGGTGAAGTTGAGCCCGATCGCGGTGTGGCGCACGCGCGCTTCACCAGGGGCCGGATCGCCGACCTCGACCTGTTCGTAGCGCAACTGCTCGGGGCCGCCCAGCTGGTGGACGCGGACCGCGTAAACCTTCGTCATGGGCTGAATTCCTGACATTCCTTCGTTCAGTCGATGACCCGGGCGACCGGGCGCACCGGCGCGCCGTCGGAGCCGGCGATGTTCAGTCCGAGAAACATGATCTCGGCGCGCTTGCCCACGAGCGGTGCAAGATTGGTGACGTGTTCGGCAATCAGCACGCCGCGGCTGAGCAGGTTGTAGTGCACCGGAAAAGCGAAATCAGGCGGCCGCAGCGGCGAGGCGAGATCTGGCGTCGGACAGTCGATGCCGACGAGCTTCGCGCCTTGCTCGACCAGCCATGCCGCCGCCTCGCCAGTGAGGCACGCGTGCTGCATGTAGCGATCGGTGTTGATGTAGCGCGACCGCGACGTATCGATCAGCACCATGTCGCCGGGGCGCATGCGCGGCGTCGCGGCTTCGAGATCGGCAACGTCGATGATGCCGCCGTCGGCGACGTCGAAATGCCAGATCACGCCCGTCCCGTAGAGCCGGTCGAGCGGAATTTCGTCCATGGTTGGCCCGTCGGCGATGAAATGGCGCGGCGCGTCGATATGCGTGCCGTGATGCACGACCATATGTACTTCAGTGACGTTGGCGCGGGCCTCCGGAATCCTGCTGATCTGGCGAATGTGCGGCTGCGGAAACGACGGGATGCGCGACAGTTCCTCTGTGAGCCGATGCGACAGGTCGATCCAGGGTCCGCTGGCGCCGGAGATCTTCGGCGATGGCAGATCGAGCCAGCCTTTCCAGCCGGGGATTTTAGGGGTTTCGGTTTCGCACATGGCACGCGCCTCCCTCTTTATTGGTCTTGCCTATCTGGTCTTGCGGTCGACGGGTCCGGATTCGTTGCCGCCGACGACGACGCCGGCCCATTCCTCGATCATCTTGATCAAGGCTGTGTAATCGTCGTTGCCGCGGCCTTGCGTCATGGCGTGGAACCAGAGCTGGACGACGTTGGAGCCGACCCACATCGGCACGTCGCGGTCGCGCGCTTCCTCGAAGCAGAGCAGGACGTCCTTGTACATGGTCGAGAGCTTGCCGCCGTAGTCGAAGCTGCGCGTCAGCACCGCGGCGGGAAACTTGTCCATCGTCGCACTGTTGCGGCCGGTCGAGGCGTTGACGGTCTCGATCAGCGTGCGCGCATCGACGCCGGCCTTCACCGCCATTGCGGAGCATTCGAAGGCGGCGGCCATGCCGGCGGCGGAAATCATGTTGTTGGCGAGCTTGGTCACCTGACCAAGCCCCGGTTCTTCGCCGATGTAGAACACGTTGCGCGCGACCGTCTCCAGCAGCGGCTTCAACGTCTCGAAGGTTGCGCGCTCGCCCGCGACCATGGTCGAGAGCGTGCCGGCGCGCGCGCCGCGCGGGCCGCCGCTGACCGGTGAATCGAGCACTGCGATGTGGCTTGCGGCCAGCCCCTGCGCGATCGCCTTGATCGTCTTCGACCCGATCGTCGACATCTCGACATAGGCTTTGAGCCCCTTGCACGCCGCGATGCCGCCGTCATCGAGCGCAACCTTGCGGCTGACCTCGGGCGAGGGCAGGCAGGCGAAGGCAACCTCGCATCCGTCCGCGGCGGTTCGCGGCGAAGATGCGGCAACGGCGCCGCGCGCAACCAGCGGCGCGGTCGCGGCAGAACTCGGATCGTAGATGTGAAGCGCGTGTCCGGCGTCGATCAGCCGTTCGGCGATCGGTGCGCCCATCGCGCCGCAGCCGATGAAGGCAAGGCGCGCCATCTTCAGTCCTCCCACATCTTTCCGGTGGTGGAGGCGGTCTGGCCGCCGTCAATGACCAGTTCGGTCGCGTTGACGAATCTGGATTCGTCGCACGCCAGATACAGCACGCCATAGGCGACGTCCCAGGCGGTGCCGAGTCGGCCGCTCGGCACAGCCTTGCGCCGCTCGTCGATCTTGCGGTCGTAGTCGGCGGGATTGCTGCGCTTCAAGCGATCGGTGATGCGGGGCGTCGCGATATAGCCCGGCATCACCGAGTTGCAGCGGATTCCCTTTGCGGCGTACTGGACGCCGATATTCTGCGACAGTTGCTTCACCGCGCCTTTCGAGGCGGAGTAGGCGACGTTGGCGTAAGTGAAGCGGATGCCGGCGGTGGATGAGTTGTTGACGATCGAGCCGCCGCCCTGGCGCAGCATATGCGGAATGACCGCGCGGCAGGTCAGGTACATGCTCTTGACGTTGACGGTCATCAGCCTGTCCCAGTCGTCCTCTTTCACGTCGAGCGGACCGCCGACCACCTGCATGCCGACATTGTTGAAGAGCACGTCGATGCGGCCATAGGCCTTGATGCAGGCGGCGACCATCGCCTCCACGTCGGCCGCAATCGACACATCGCACTGATACGCGGTGCATTCGCCGCCTTCGGAGCGAATGATATCGCGCGTCTCGCTCGCCGCATTGATATCGCGGTCGACCGCGAAGACCCTGGCGCCCTCGCGGGCAAACAGCACCGCGGTTGCCTTGCCGTTGCTCCAGCCCTCCGCGATCGCGCCGGCGCCGGCGACGATCGCGACCTTGTCACTCAGACGGCCCATGAGGCGTCACACATCAGCTCTTCGGCCATTTCGCTTTGGCGGTGGCACGATCGATCGGATAGATCGTGACGGGAACGCCGTTCTGCCACTGCACGATCACGAGCGGCGCGCCGACGCGATGGCCCGCGGCGTCGAACTTCACCTTGCCGGGAAATGCCATCGCGGTCGGGCCGGTGTCGAATTCCGTCTCATGCATCACCTCGGCCACCTTGACCTTGTCGGCCTTGCCGACCTTTTCCAGCGCATCCTTGAAGATCCAGATGTGGCCGTAGCCGTCGAGCGCGTCCTGGGTCATCCAGGGTTCACCGGTGCGCTTCTTGAACGCATCGAGGATCTGCTCCTGGCCCTTCAGGCCCCAGTTCGCCACGATGAAGATGTATCCTTCGAGCAGATCCGGTGAGACGCTCTTGAGCACCTCCGGCGCGCCGTTGGCGCCGCCGCTGCCGATCACCGGAACGACGCCCTTGTCGATGTGAAACTCGTGCATCTTGTCGAGGCCGAGCTTCAGGTCCGAGATCGTGGTCGTGATGTAAAGCAGCATATCCGGACGCGTCGCGCGCACCCTCTGCATCAACGTCGTCGCATCTGACAAAGGCGGCGTGTAGGTCTCGTCGACCACGGCTTTCATGCCGAACTTGTCGAGACCGCCCCCTTCGCGGAATGGCTTGAGGAAGCTGACCGGCGCGGCGGTGTTGTCACCGATCAGGCCGATCGTCGTCGGCGTCTTTCCGGTGGCCGACTTCGCGAGATCGATGAGCGTTGGCAGAGCATCGACCGACTGGGTATTTGCGGTCGGGGACGACTGGAAAATGTACTTGAAGCCGCGGCTGGTGAGCGAGTCCGCATACGACAAGGTCAGCCACGGGATTTGCGCGCGCTCGGTCACCTCGGTAATCGCAAGCGTGAAAGTGGAGAGCCAGGCGCCGCAGCCGGCGACGACGTCGGGATGCTCGGCGACCAGACGCTGCGCCGCGTTCTTCGCCTTCTCGGCGCTGTCGCCGGCATCGATGGCGATGAGGTCGAGCTTGGCCCCGCCCATCGATTTGATGCCGCCCTTTTCATTGATCTCGGCGATTGCCATTTCGGCGCCGAGCTTCACCAGCTGGCCTTGCCGCGCCCAGGGACCGGACAGTGGCACGATCACTGCGATTTCCACCGGCTTTTGCGCCTGCGCGTGCGCCGCGCCGGACGGCCACGTCGCAAACGCGGCGGACATCAGGACCGCTGCGGTAAAACTGATGAGCGGCTTTGCGAGCAATCCGCCACTTGACCTGCCTGCCATGCTTTCCTCCCTATGATTGTCTGGCCGAAACAGCCTTTGTTGTTAATGTTTTCACATGCCGAGATAGGCTCGCCGGACGAGTTCATTCGAGACCAACGTGTCGTGAGCTCCCTGCAGCACCATGCTCCCGGTCTCCAGCACGTAGCCGTGGTCGCAAAATTCAAGCGCTTCGGCCACGCGTTGTTCCACAAGCAGGATGGTCAAGCCTTGTTCGCGATGAATGAGCTGGATGCGGTCGAAAATGGAATCGACGACCGCGGGCGCAAGCCCCATCGACGGCTCGTCCAGCATCAACAGGTCCGGCGCCGATGCGAGGCCGCGGCCGATCGCCAGCATCTGCTGCTCGCCGCCCGACAGTGTGCCGGCGAGCTGGTCGCGCCGCTGGCTGAGGATCGGGAAAAGTTCGAGAATGGCCGGCAGAAGCTGATGCCAGCGCGCGCGGCCCTTTTTCGTCAGCGCGCCCATTTCGAGGTTCTCCATCACGGTCATGGAGGCGAAGACCTGGCGTCCTTCCGGCACGTGGGCAATGCCCAGCATCGCGCGCTGCTCGGGCGGAACGGCGAGCAGCTTCTGGCCGCGATAGATGATTTCGCCCGACAGCGGCGCGACGACGCCGGAGATGGTCTTGAACAGCGTCGTCTTGCCGGCGCCGTTCGGCCCGACGACGGTGACGAACTGGCCTTCCTCGACGTCGAGCGAGACGTCGTTCAGGGCCTTGAGCCCGCCATAGGCGACGTTAAGCGACCGGATCTTGAGCACGTTGCATCCACTTCCTGCCGAGATAGGCTTCGATGACTGCCGGATCCTTGACCACCTTGGCCGGCGCGCCGCCCGCGATCAGTTTGCCGTGGTCGAGCACGCTGAATTCGTCGACCAGCTTCATCATCGCCTGCATGGTGTGCTCGATAATGGCGATGGTGACGCCGTCGCGGTTGATGCGGCGCAGGATCGTCAGAATATCGTCGAGCGCGTCGTGGCCGAGGCCGGCGAGCGTCTCGTCGAGCAATAACAGCTTCGGGCGCGGCGCCAGCGCCCGCGCAAGCTCCATCAAACGCAGTTGCTTGGTGGTGAGGCCGCCTGCGATCGCATAGGCCTGGTTGTCCGAAAGCCCGACCCGGTCGAGCGCCTCCATCGCGAGCCGCTCGGCCTCGCTATCGCTGTTCGTGCCGACGAAGGCGCCGACCACGACGTTCTCCAGCACGGACATGCGCGGGAAGGCGCGGATGACCTGAAACGTCCGCCCGACGCCGAGGCGGCAGATGTCGTGCGGCTTCAACCCGACGAGTTCGGTGCCGGCAAGATTGATGCTGCCGCTGTCGGCGTGAAGAAAGCCGTTGATGACGTTGAACAGCGTGGTCTTGCCGGCGCCGTTCGGCCCAATGATGCCGTGGATGGTGCCTGCGCGAATGCCGAGATCGACACCGTCGACCGCCTTGAGTCCGCCAAAGGCGCGGCTCGCGCGCTCGAGGCGGAGCAGCACCTCGCCGCTGCCCGCCACCTTGCGCTCGGTGGTGTCAGGTGGAGCGGCATCGATCGTACCGATGATCGACGCCGGTGCTTTGCCAGCTTCCGGCTCGCTCGCACGTCTGCGCGCGAAAAAATCGCGCAAGCGCCAGTAAATGCCTTCGGGCGCCACCAGCGTGATGACGATGATGGCGAGCCCGTACACCACGCCCTGAATGCCGGGCAGGATATGGCCAAGCTGGGCATTGAGCATTTCGGCGAGCGGCACCAGAACCGCGGCGCCGATCACCGGGCCCCAGAATATGCCGACGCCGCCGAACAGCGCCATGATCAGCGCCTGCGCGGACACCAGCGCGCCGAACATGGTCTGCGGCGTGACGACGAGAAGCACCATGGCATAGAGCCCGCCGGCGGCCGCGCCCATCGCGGCGCTGATCATCATCGCCAGCATTTTCCATCGCATCGGATTGATACCGGCGGCGGACGCTGCCGGCTCGTTCTGCTTGATCGCGGTCAGCGACATGCCGAAGCGCGAGCGTTCGATGTGCAGGGCGACGATCATGCAGAGCACGAGGAGGATCAGCGCCAGCACCATATAGGCCCTGGGATCGCTGAACTCGGCATAGAGGAGGGGCGCCTCCCGCATCATCGGGATCGGCACCTCCTGATAGCCGATCCACTCGAAGACGTAGAGCATGGCCAGCGGATAGGCGAGCATCGCCAGCGCGAAGTAATGTCCGCGCAGGCGGAACGTCGGCACGCCGATGACGATTCCGGCAATGACGCCGACGACGACGCCGAGCGGAATGCCGATCCACGGCGTGATGCCGAAGGTGACGAACAGGATGGTCATCGTATAGCCGCCAAGGCCGAAGAAGGCCGCGTGACCGAACGAGATCATGCCGCTATAGCCGCTGAGCGTGTTCCAGGAGACGCCGACGGTCGCCCAGATCAGCACCAGCGTCATCATCAGCTGGTAGTAGGAATTGTGCACGAGGAAGCCGAGGCAGAGATAGGCGAGGGCGAAGACGAGGATCGCCGCATATTGTCTGCCAAGCGGCGCGCGGTTCATCAGGTGCGCTCCCAGACCCGGCCGAACATGCCTTGCGGCTTGAAGAACACGATCAGCAGAAACACGACGAAGATCGCCGTGTTCTGCAACTGATACGGCAGGATCAGCGTCGACATCTGCTGCACGAGGCCGATGGTCAGGCCGCCCCAGAAGGCGCCGAGGATCGAGCCCATGCCGCCGAGCACCACGCCGGCATACATCACGATGACGAAATCGAAACCAATATAAGGCTGGAACGATTGCGAGCTCGCGATCAGCCCGCCGGCGACGGCGGTGACGCCGACGCCGAGCGCGAACGCCAGGCGATGGCAGCGATCGACATTGATGCCGACATAGGCAGCGGCGACCGGATTGTCGGCAGCAGCGCGCAAGGATTTGCCGAGCGCCGAGCGGGTCAGGAACAAATAGAGCGCGAATGCGGCGATGACCGCGAGGATGAAGGCGACCGCGCGGGCCTGGTTGAGAAAGACTTCGCCGATCTCCCAGGATTCGCTCGACAGCGGCGTGCGAACCGACAGCGGCACCGAGCCGAACAGGATCAGGCCGCCATTGGAGAGAACGAGGGCCACACCGAGCGTCATGATGATCTGCGCGTAATGGCCTTCACCTTCGGCGGAGGCGACGCGCGCGCCGGTGACGCGCGAGATCAGATAGCGGTGCAACAACCAGCCGATGCAGAACACGATTGGCCCGGCCAGCGCCGCGCCGGCGACCGGGCCGGCATAGGGGCCGAGAAAGGCAAGAACGCCGAAGCCCGTCACGAGATAATAAGTGACGTACATGCCGAGCATCATGAAATCGCCTTGCGCGAAATTGACGACGCGCATGACGCCGAAGATGATGCCGAGCCCAACGCACATCAGGCCATAGGTGCCGCCGACGAGCAGGCCGGCAGCCAGCGCCTGAAAGAAGTCGATGATGTGCCACTTCAGCGCGTCCATGCGCACCCTTCCGCAAGGGAGGAAGACCGCCGCTGCGGCGTTTCAACGCAGCGATCGGTGGTGAGTGCGCGAGGGAATTGCGTTTTGCTGCGGCAAGGGATGCGCCAAGGGCAGCAAGGGAGAGGAGAAGGGGGAGAGGCCGGCAACTGGCCGGGGCGGCCAAGCGCGATTCCGCCGTGCGCCTCGGCCCGGAGCATTCGCGCCATTCGTCCTCCCAGTGGCTCTTTTTTAATCGAAACAGGCCGCTTTCTATGAGCGCGCGGGAGGTTACGTTTGCTTCCGTTCGGTCGTCAAGCGCTCCTCATGCCTGATCCGTGGGCGGCCGAACCCGACGAAAGGCGAACGACCGGCCGGCTCTAATCCCGGCGGCGTTGCCGACGCGCCATCGTCAGCGTGAGGTCCCAGGCATTGCGAATGCTGACGATGGCGAGCACAAGCAGCGCGCCCGCCAGTGCGTCCAACCCAAAATCCTTTTCCAGATAGATCGACACGGCAGCTGCGAGCAGCGCGAGATACGCCAGGCATGGCAACAGGCCATAAGCGAGGTAGTCCTCGACATAGTCCGTCATCTCGGTGCGCACGACCTGGATTGTGATCCAGGCCGAAAGGATGGTGCCGATCACTGCCGTGACGCCGACCAGCGCCGCAAGCGAGCCGCCGTGATGCCAGGGCAGCAGCGCGATCGCCGAGACGAAGAACACGCTGGTGAAATGCAGCACGACCGGGCTGAAGAAGGTGCGCGTCCCCGCGCGGCGCTCGTCGGTCAGAAAGCCGACCCCGAGCGATACCGCAACGAACAAGAGCGCGAGCAAGGTCGCTCCCGCCGTTCCCACCAGCAGGTAGAAGTCATGCCACGGCTTCAGAGTTTCGACGGCCCACATCGGCTTATTACCTCATCGAAGGTCCGCCGTCGCCTACAGTTCCAAGAGTTCGTGCAACATCACATCAACATACCGCTTGACCTGTTGGCATTCCTTCTTGCCGCGCTCCTGATGTGCTGACAGGGAACCGCGATCATAGGTAGATCGCGTCATTGATGCGATCACCTCTTCCACCAAGTTGACCGCATTCTCTGGAACGGCGCTCTCGGTCTCATTGTACTCGCGGTTCTTGAGGATGAAGCGAACCTTTTGTTTCATCGTGTAGATCTCGTCGCCGCGCTTGTTCTTTTCCTTCCTGACACCTGCCTTTTCCATATCCGCGGGTGACGCGAAGCGATCGAGAACCTCCCGAAGCGCTTCCCGGAGTTCGTGTGCCGCACCACGCCACGACACGCGGTCAGCTTGCGCCATATCCATAAGGGCCTGCTCATATGAGAGTGCGGCCGATGGCACGAGATCAAGAAGTGTTGCGAGGATCTTCTGATCGTTTTCACTCGAGCTCACGGCATTCCGAGGGCCACCGGCCTGGATTTCAATCCGGCTCGTGATTTTCGGGATGAGCCGCCGGATTGCCTTCACGTGCTTCTTATATGAGCTTGTGACATTGCGGCCTTCGGAAAGTGTGATCAGTGCTTCAAAATGCATCGAGAGCGGCTCTGCGAACTCGGCGAGCGCGAGCTGCTGTAGCGTGTGCCGCATGCCTCTAAAGTAGAGCTGCGCGATGGCGCGCGTCTCGTTGCGGAGCTCCTGCGAGTTCACATGGACGGAGGAGTTTCGGTTGATCCGGTCAGCATAGAGCACGAAGGCGTCGCAGAGCTCGCGCCACTGCTCGGCGGGATGGGCTGTCACTTCCGTGCCTTCTTTTTCTTCGTCGCCTTCTTGGCCCTCTTGGCCGTCCGACGCCGCGTTCCGCCGCCTGAGTTACTGTCACCGGCAGGGAGACGATGCGTCACGAGGTTATGACCGACGGGATTGAGCCTGTACTGGCCAGTCGCGATCTGCTCCAGATAGCCGCCGTTCTTGGCATTTACGAGCGTCTGGCTGGGCGGTCCCGTCGGGAGCTCGAAGCCTGCTTGCGGAAAAAAGCGCTTGATGTCATCCGGGGTGATGTAATCCCGGCGCTCGGGCGCGTGGTGCGCGAGATAATATGCCATCACCGCGACCATTTGGTTGGCGTTCTTAGGCTGCTTCTGTTCCCGGAGCGATCGCAAGTCGGTAATCGCGCCAGGTGCAGCGGGCGGGACAGGCTGTGCCGGAGACGCGTGCGGGATTGTCGGCACGATAGGCGGAATATGGGCGGGCCCAGTGGCGCCCGGAATCGTGATGTTGAGCTCCTTGAATACGAATTGTAAGACGTTGATGCGAGTGTCAGGGTTCATCGGCTTGAGCACCTCAATAAGCTTGCCGATAGCTCCAACGCCATGATCCTCCTCTTGGTCGGCCAAGATAACCTCCAAATCCGTCGAACAGGGCAAAATAGCACACGCGGGTTCTCTCAAGAGAATATTCTCCCTTGCGCCGTCGGGCAAATCAGTGGTTGTTCTTCGCGCGTCCCGTTGCCCGATCAAGAGGGGCGTTTCGCGATCGTCACGAACGTTGGGTAGGGATGCGATGGACGCGTTAGCGTCGCCAGACGAGCGACGCTAGTGCGGACGGCGAAGTCGTGTGGTCTTGACGCCTCGACGCTGGCGTTAACTCGGCGACAACGCTTGCGCGTTGCGCTGGGGATGGTGGCAAGAAAGCCCGATCACCAGAGAGAGCGCGAAGAAAGCCGTTAAAACCAATCGCGCAGGGAAGGCCGGAATCACTCCGGCGGACCTGTGGTGACTAACTCGTGTCCTTGTTTTCTTTGGACGCGAGGCTGCGGGTGCGCCAAGCATCCGGCTTTCCCTGCGCCCTCTGCTTTCTGAGGGACATGGTTGGGTATAGCTCGGGCGGAACAGGCCGCGGGAATGCGGAGGCATGTCCAAATGGTTTCCGTCATTCCCGGGCGCGCGTGAGCACGAGCCGGGAATCCATGGTGCCGCACTGATGCTCGGAGGAATGGATTCCGGGCTCGCGACTTCGTCGCGCCCCGGAATGACGATGGGCTGTTTGACGATTGAATCGGAAAATCGTCTGGCCACGCGCAAGCGCGGCATATTGTGATCGCAAACAGCTCGCCTAAGATGGCCGTCGTCCCAAAGCTTACGAAAAGCAACAAAGGCGGACCGGGAGAGGAAGCAAATGAAGGCATCGATATTTTGCCTGCCGAGCATCGGCTCGCGCGCCGAGATCGAGGCAGGCATGGCGGCAACAAGGCCCGAACTCTATCAGCGTATGCTCAAGGAGCTCACTGAGCTCGTCAAACTGGCCGACGATCTCGGCTACGACTCCGTGAGCTTCACCGAGCATCACTTTCACATCGAGGGCTTTGAGGTTTCCAACAACCCCGTGCTGCTCGATCTTTATTTTGCGATGCAGACCAAGCGCATCCGCGTCGGCCAGCTCGGCATCGTGCTCCCCGCAGCCAATCCGATCCGCGTTGCCGAGGACATCGCGATGCTCGATCACGTGACCGGCGGGCGCGCCTGCGCCGGCTTTGCCCGCGGCTACCAGCGTCGCTGGGTCGACATCATGGCGCAGCAGACTCATGGTGTTTCGGGAACCTTGCCGCACCATCACGATGCGATCGACCAGGCCAACCGCGAGGCGTTCGAGGAGAACTGGCAGATCATCAAGAAGTGCTGGACCGAGGAGATGCTGACGTACAGCGGCAAGTACTGGAAGGTGCCGGCTGGAGCGACGCCATGGGATCTCGAGACCACGGTGAAATACGGCAAGGGCGTCGAGAACGGCATGCTCACATCGGTGGGCGTGGTGCCGAAGCCGTTGCAAAAACCATATCCGCCGGTGTTCCTGCCGTTTGCCTCCTCGCCGAGCTCGATCCGCTGGGCGGCGCGCGAAGGCGTCACCGCGATCCTGCCGCCGATGCATGAGGCCTATTCGTCGCCGCTCTACGATCTCTATGCCGACGTGTCGGGACGGCCGCGCGGGCAGGGCACGGGTCTGTTGCGCGATGTCATCATCGCCGATACCGACGAAGAGGCGATGGCGCTGTGGGCGGACTCAGGCCAGTTCTCCGGCAAGGCGTGGTTCGAGCCGTTTGGTTTCCGCCGCGGCCTGATGGACCCCGAGACGAAGCAGTTTGCGACCGCAAAGGAGGCAATCGACCTCGGCTACGCGCTGGTTGGCACCGTCGATACCGTGACGCGGGCGCTCGAGGCCAACATGAAGCGGCAACCTGTCGATTGGCTGTTCTGCTACACCTACAATGCGCTGGTGCCGCACGCGAAGCTGATGAAGTCGACGGAAGCGTTGTGGACGAAAGTGCTGCCGAAGTTCATGTGAGTCGGCAGATCGGGCCTGAAACGATTCCTGTTCACTGGAGCAAAGCGATGCACAAGCACATACGCGCCGCCATCCTGTTTGCCGGCGGAATTCTGGCCGGCCTTGGATCGTCCGAAGTGATCCATGCGCAGATGCAATCCGGCCTGGTCACCAAACAGATTTTCAAGACCGATCTGTCGAATCTGCCGGGACAGGAAGTGATCATCTCCGCGTCGGAGTGGCCACCCGGCTTCCGCCTGCCATTGCACAAGCATGAACAGGGACATGAGCTTGTCTACGTCATCGCCGGCGAGCAGACGTTCGAAATCGAGGGCGTCGGCACCAGGGTCGTGAAGGCGGGCGAGGTCGTCTATACGCCGCCGGACACGCCGCATTTCGGACGGAATGCCACCGACGGGATCTCGAAGACGCTCGTCATCCGCATCAAGGCCAAGGACAAGCCTGTGATGACCGAGGTGAAGTAGCGAGTGTATCCATGAACGCTGGCGTAACGCCGCGATAGCCGCGCGCGATCCTCAATGCTGTCCAATCTTTGGCCGAGGCGTTCCCAATGCAGCAATTGCTCCAACCACCAGCAGCCAGAATGGAAGCACCCCGAGGCCCGGTATCGCTTCCAGGACCAGCCCCGGCAAAAGCAGCCATTGCCAACCCAGCACGACGAACAGCAGCGCGGCAGTCACGACGTCGATTGCCCATCCAATCGGCGGCGCCAGGTTCGCGAAAGCACCAATGACGTCGGATACACCGGCGACGGCGAAGGCGAGTGCTAATCGCAATACCGAGAATTTGAGGGGCGTAGAGACTGTCGTCCCGGTTGACCGCTTCTCCAATTCTGGGCGAGCGGAAGGATCGGACATTTTAAGCGTCGCTCTCCGGCATTTCAGGATCGATAGCCCATGATACACCATCTTCGGCGCGGCGGAACGCCAAGCCGCGTCAAGGCCTCCGGCTGGGTGCGACGAAGGGGTTAGTCTCGACTGCGGGGTGACTGTTCTTCTCAAAACATGATTCCAGCCGTTCAACGGCCGCCGTGCTCCCGTCGAGTGGTACCTTCAACGTCGCGCCTTCTCCTCTGACTTCGAGAACACTGGACGAGCGCACTCTTCCGCTGAGCGCGTCCGGCACAGCGATCGTCACGCTCTTGGCGTCGGCCAACGCTTTGGCGTGGAGCGATCGCGGACCCGCAACCAGCCTCACGTCGTACTCCTTGCCTCGCTCCAGCTTCCATCTCGGTGAACCGAGCAGCAGGGCCAAGCCGTCATGAGATCGTTCAAACGTGATGTCGAGATCGTTGGCTGACCTGCTCATCGTGCAGCTGTCAAACTTCTCCGCTTTGAACGAGGTGGCAATCGTCCAGGGTCCAACGGAGACGGTCTGATCTTGCTCACGTGCAATGACCGGTGTGATCGAAATCAGCGCCAGAGGGAGTGCAGCCGACAACCGCATGTTTCCTCCTTTGACAGGCAAGGCAGAAAACCCAGCCAGGACAATATATGTTCCACATGCCGCAGAGACGATGACAGCTTATCTGACCTTGGCACGATTTTATGGCATGCACCGCATGCCGGGTTGCGCGGAATGGTTGCGACAACTCAGATGAGTCCGCGTCGTAGATCGATGCCATCCGCGATCGTGGTGGTGGACCAGATGCCATCGGGGAAGCGAATGGGGCCATGCAAGGCGTTTGCGATGGAAATGCTTGTCGCGTCCTTGCGCGATGCTAACCTGCCTTCACTCAGGAGTCCTGGAGCGCTCGTGCACATACAATAATCAATAATACTGGGGGAGGACGGTCATGGCAGAAGACCCGAAAATCGGGCGCCGTGAATTTCTGACAGTTGCGGGAGCCGCAGCCGCCGCGCTTGCGCCTGCAAATCTCGCGGAAGCGCAACAAGCTCAATCCGTTACCACATCTGCCACGCCGCCTGCCGCGACATCCGCCGCGCCGCCGGTGGACGAGCCGCTGCTCACCTTGACGGCAACCGAGCACGCCTTCTTCGTCGCCGCCGCCGATACGCTGATTCCAGCCGACGAGCTTTCGCCCTCCGGCAGCGATTGCGGCGTTGCCAATTTCATCGACCGGCAGCTCGCGGGCGCTTATGGCACCGGCGCGCGGCTGTATCGACAGGGGCCGTTCCCGAAAGGAAAACCCGAACAGGGCTATCAGCTCCCGCTGAACCCGCGCGAATTCTTCCGCGCCGGCATCGCCTCCGCAAACGAATACACCCGCAAGACTTTCGGGAAGGACTTCGATCGGCTGAACGAAGCGCAGAGGATCGAAGCACTGAAGGCGATGGAGCAGGGCAAGGCCGAGTTCACCGGTTTTGGCAGCGCGATGTTCTTTGGCGCGCTGCTGCAGATCACGATGGAAGGCTTCTTCGCCGATCCGATCTATGGCGGCAACCGCGACATGGCGTCATGGAAGATGGTCGGCTATCCCGGCCTGCCCGCGACCTACCGCCACGACATCAAAAAGTATCTCGGCAAGGTCTACGACAAGGCGCCGCGTTCGATCGCGGACTTCTCTTGAGGAGGGCCGCGTCATGACAACTATCTTGAAGGAAGTCGATGCGGTCGTGATCGGCGTCGGTTGGACCGGCAGCATCATGGCCCGCGAACTCACCAAGGCCGGGCTCAAAGTGGTCGGCCTCGAGCGCGGCGCGAGGCGCATGCCGGCGGAAGACTTCACGCTGCCGAACGTGCGCGACGATCTCAAATACGCCGTGCGCCAGGAGCTGTTTCAGGACGCGCAGGAGGAAACCGTCACGTTCCGCCATTCGCCGTCTGAGACGGCGCTGCCGGTCCGCAGGCTCGGTTCGTTCCTGCCGGGCACGGGGCTTGGTGGCGCGGGCGCGCACTGGAATGGCCTGACCTGGCGGATCTTGCCGTCCGACCACAAGCTCAGGAGCCATCTCACCGAGCGTTATGGCAAGAGCGCTATCCCAGCCGAAATGACGATCGAGGATTTTCCCGTCAGCTATGACGAGCTCGAGCCGTATTACGATCACTTCGAGAAGATCTGCGGCGTCTCCGGCAAGGCCGGCAATCTGCGCGGCGATAAAATCGCCGGCGGCAACATGTTCGAGGGGCCACGCGCGAATGAATATCCGAACAAGCCGCTGCCGCAGACGATGGCCGGCTCCATCATGGAAAAAGCCTGCAAGGATCTCGGTTACAGCACGTTCTCGGGGCCCTCGGCCAATGCGAGCGAGGTCTACACCAATCCGGAAGGGTTGACGCTCGGGGCCTGCGAATTCTGCGGCCACTGCGAGCGTTTCGGCTGCGAGGCGAACGCGAAAGCCTCTCCAAATGTCTGCATCCTGCCCAACTTGATGGCCGATCCCAAGTTCGAGCTGCGCAACTACGCCTATGTGAAAGAGCTGGTCTACGACAGACAAGCCAGGAAGGTGAAAGCCGTGCGCTATGTCGATACGCGCAGCGGCGAGGAATACGAACAGCCGGCCGGCATCGTCGTGCTCGGCGCCTATGTCTTCAACAATAACCTCCTGATGATGATGGCCGGGATCGGCGAGCAATACGATCCGGCCACCGGCAAGGGCGCGCTGGGGCGCAACTACTGCTATCAGCTCTCTGGCAACACCGTCACCGTGTTCTTCGAGGACAAGGTGATCAACCCGTTCATGGCATCAGGCGCGCACACCACCAACATCGACGATTTCAACGGTGACAATTTCGATCACGGCGGCCTCGGTTTCTTCGGCGGCGCGATCATCGCCGCCGGCACCACCAACGGCCGTCCGATCGCAACGCGCCACGTGCCGCCGGGAACGCCGAGGTGGGGCCGCGAATGGAAGCAGGCGACGGCCAAGTGGTACAACCACGCCTTCAGCATCGGCGCTTCCGGATGCAGCTACGCGCACCGCGAAAATTTCCTCGACCTCGATCCGACCTACAAGGACGTGCTGGGGCGGGCGCTGGTGCGGATGAGCTACAATTTCCGCGACAACGATCACAAGCTCGTCGAATATATCGGCGCCCAGATGGAGCGGATCGGCCGCGCGATGAACCCGAGCAAGATGAGCGCGGCGGCGATGCGGCGCGGCAACTACAGCGTCGTGCCATATCAATCGACGCATAACACAGGCGGCACGATCACGGGCTCCGATCCGAAGACGAGCGTCGTCAACAGGTATCTGCAGGCGTGGGGTGCCGACAATCTCTTCGTGATGGGCGCCTCGGTGTTTCCGCAAAACGCCTCCTACAACCCGACCGGCCTCGTCGGCGCGCTGGCCTACTGGTCGGCGGAGGCGATCACCAAACGCTACATCAAGAACCCGGGCCCGCTGGTACCGGTCTAATCGTGCGAAGGAATTCCATGCAACGCATTTCGGTTATTGTCGGCGCCGCGCTTCTGGCGGCGTCACTCTCGCCCGCGCTCTCAGCCGACGCCGAGCACGGCAAGATGCTCTATGCCGCCTGCGCGGCATGTCATCAGGACAAGCCCGACGCGCTGGGGCCGAGTCTGAAGGGCATTGTGGGGCGCAAGTCCGCTGCGCTCGACGACTTCCGCTATTCCAATCCGATGAAGCGGGCGAATCTGGTTTGGGACGAAGCCAACTTGAAGGAATACATCGCCGATCCCCAGGCCAAGGTGAAAGGCAACCGGATGCCGTTCGACGGCCTGCACGATCCGAAGGACGTGGACGACATCGTCGAATATCTGAAAACCTATAAATAATAAGCATTTCACAGAGAAGCCACGGCCGCATTTTCGGAATGTGAAAGTCCCGGCACACTTCGGCTCCGCCGCAACACCTTAAAGAAAATCGTCAGCGATTATCCCAAGTAAGTTTCAGGAGGCGGAACTTGCGCTAGCGAAGCGCCATGCATCGCCTTGCCAATGAATCCTACCGCTCGCTCGAATTGCTGTGCCGCGCACAAGCGGCGCTTTGCTCCTCGCCATCGGCCCGGCAGGAGCTGGAGGCTATGGCGCGTGAATACGCCGCCATGGCGGACTGGCAGGAGCGCCAATCGCCTGATGACACTGGCCAAATAGGAACCAGCTGACATCGGTCGGGTTGCCTTGCACGGGCAGGGAGCAACCGCCGTGTGCGACAGGTGCTATTCGATCGACAGAGAGCTTGTGACCTTTCAATGCTTGCGGACGACGATCGAAGATGACTTCACGCTCGTCCTGATCGCCGAGGCCGTCAAAGAGCTTCAGTCGGAAAGAGCTGCTCTGCATGCGGGTGATGTGGAGCCGAGCGACGAATAGCCTCTCGCTCCGCGCGCTTTCAAAAGCTCTTTCCGAATTTCCCGTCTTATTTCTGATCCTGTTTCTGATCTTGCGGTGCAACGCCTGGCTGCGGCGCGGGCGCGCGGCTCTCAACCCTGTTCTCGGCCGGCGCTGTCTGGTCGCTGGCCTGCAGCCAGGTCGGCACTCGCACCAGCGAATTGTCGAGGTGATTGATGATCCACACGCCGCCGAGCGCGATGATGCCGGCCAGCATGACGTGCGGCAGGGTTCGCACGAGAACGCCGAGCAGTTCGGCGAAGGCGGCCAGAATCGCCGCGCCCGCCAAAAACAGCTCACGGCCTACGCGGTAAAGCGCCCAGACGACGGCTGCCAGAACCAGGACCAGAAGCAGTTGCTTCCAGAACGGCCATTGCTGCCACGGCACGCTTGCCAACCTTGCGATCTGATCGACCGACCAGGTCCAGATCAGTTCGACGAAACGGAAGATCGCCGCGATTCCTTCGTGCAGGAATTTCAGGAACTGATCGAAAACCTGTTTCATGACCGGTCTCCCTCGCGCATCCCTTAAGAATGCAACGGGGCATGGTCCGGTTCCCCGGTTCCAGCGCTTCGCAACCGCTCAAACGGCTCTCAAGGGCGTGCTCACTTTTGCGGCGGTGCTGCACCCATCAGCAATCCCAACGGCATCAACGGGCCGACGGGAATGTACTCGTGGTCCATCAGATGTTCTTTGGCGAGCGGCAGCGTCTCCATGATCGCTTCGGCTTCGTCTTTCGTCTTCGCGTCGATGAAGAAGACGACGCCTCTGCCGTCGCCGCGGGAATACCACTGGCGGATTTTCCCGGCGAGATAGAGCTTCACCGTCTCCCGGATCTCGGACGGCATGATCGCCATGATTTGCTCGCGGGTGACGCCCTGCCTGGGCGTGAGGATGACCATCACCTCGGTGGTCTTGGGCTGCATCGGTCCGGCGCCGGTCGGGGTCTGGCCGGACTGTGACTGTGCAACGGCGGCTGCCATCGGCAAGGCTGCAACGAGAAGCGGCAACATGAATTTCATCTGATCGTCTCCATCAGCGCGGTTGGGATCGGTTGTTGGCGTGGTTGGCGTGAAAACGAACTTCCGGCCTAAAGCTGCCGAATGAAATCGATCATGGCGGTGCTGACCTCTTGAGCGCGTTCCTGCTGGGTCCAGTGCCCGCAACCCGGCAGCACGATCGATCGAAGTTTTGGGACGAATTTCGACTGCTCGGTGATGGCGTCTTTGAACACGCCGGCAACGAAGTCGTGGTCGCCTGCGATGTGAAGCGCCGGAACGCTCACCGCTTCCCCTTCAAAAGCGGACATCAGCTCCCAGCTGCGATCGACATTGCGCCACCAGTTCAGCGCGCCGCGAAAGCCGCTGCGGGTGAGTTCGTCGACGTAGATATCGATATCGGCCTCGTTGATCCAGGCCGGCAAGGACGCCGGATCGGTCAGGTTCGCACCCTTGCGAGACACCATCCCGCCGGCAAATGCGCCGGCCCCGGATCGCTGCCCGTCGGCGGAGAGCGAGTAGAACTGGGAGCGGAATACGCGGCGCATGTTTTGTTCGAGCGCCGCCTCAACCTCGGGCGACTGGAAGAAGAGCTGGTAGAACACCGCGTTCTCGTTCTTGGGCATCAGCGTCGTCGGCGGCACCGAGCCGCCAAACGTCCGCGGCCGGAACGGCGGACTGAGAGCAATCACGCCCCTGAAACGATCCGGGCGCAGCAATGCGGCCTGCCAGGCGATCGCCGCGCCGACGTCGTGGCCGGCAATGACCGCTTGCTTGACACTGAATGCGTCGAGCAGGCCGACGACGTCGCCGACGAAATGCAGCACGGTGTATTTCTCGACACCCTCGGGGCGATCGCTGCGGCCATAGCCGCGCAGGTCGAACGCTACCGCGCGGAATCCGGCCTCGGCGAGTGCGCGAAGCTGATGCCGCCAGGAATACCAGCACTCGGGAAAGCCGTGGCAGAGAATGACGAGCGGGCCCTTGCCCTGTTCCGCCACGTGGATGCGGATGCCGTTCGCTTCCACGATGCGATGCGTCACGCCGGGCATCGCCGCGTCCGTCCACGACGACGGATCCGGACCGGCCGCGCCCGCCTCCGCCGCGGCGGCCTTGAGCGGCTCGGCAATGGCGGCGCGGATCGTAAGCGCGCCTGCGGCTGCGCCGAGCATGTCGCGTCGTGACATCGTCGCGTCTTGCATTGTCTTGCTCCTTTGCTGCCGCGCCTTTGAAGGACCGATCGCGGCAGCGACTTCCCGATTGGCTGATCCGGATATACGGCTGCTTCCCACACGCGACTATTCGCGATAATATTGACGGGCTATGAAGCAGAACTTCACAGTGAGGCAGGGCGCCCTCGACGGCGTGGCGGCGTTTCTCAGCGTCGCCCAGCATCGCAACTTCCGCAAAGCAGCCGCTGAACTGGCGGTGACGCCGTCGGCGATCAGCCAGGCGGTGCGCGCGCTTGAGGCGCGCATTGGCGCAGCGCTGTTCATCCGCACCACTCGCAGTGTCGGGCTGACCGAAGCAGGTCAGCGGTTTCTGGCGCGCGCAAAGCCCGCCTTCGAGGAACTGGTTGCCGCAAGCGAGCTGGCGCGGGATCTCGGACAGCGTCCGGCCGGGCTACTACGTTTGACGGCGCCGCGCGCGGTGATGCCGCATCTGTTGGATTTGATCGGATCGTTCGCCCAGGCCTATCCCGAGGTCGAAGTGGAGATCTCCGCAAGCGCGGACCTCGTCGATATCGCGGCGGGAGGATTTGACGCCGGCATCCGGCTCGGCCAGTTCATCGAGGCCGATATGATCGCGGTGCGTCTGACGCGGCCGTTCCCGCTCGCCTTGGTCGGCAGCCCCGGCTATTTGCGCCGGCAGGCTCGGCCGGAACGCATCGACGATCTGCGCGGCCATGCCTGTCTGCGCCTGCGACGGCAGGACGGATCGATCGCGCCGTGGACCTTCGTCAACGGCAACCGCCCGGTCGAGGTCGTCGTTTCCGGACCTTTCATCGCCAACGATATTCCAACGACGCTTGCCGCGGCCGTCGCCGGAATAGGCCTCGCGCAGGTGCCCGAGCCGCTTGCCGAAGCCGCGCTGAAAGCGGGAAGGCTCGTGCGCGTGCTGGAGCGGTTCGCGCCGACGTCGCCGGGCGTGTTTCTTTATTATCCGACCCACCGGCAAATGATGCCGAAGCTGCGCGCCTTCATCGATCACGTGAAGGGCCGCACGGAGACCGCCTCGGCATCAAATCGTTCCCGGTCTGCCGCCCGTCGGCAGAGCAATTGAGTTCGACCGCGGGTGACCGAAAGGCGGACATGAGCGCCGGTTCCTCTTCACAAGCCGGGCCATCCGTCTTGCATGGAACCTCGCCTCGTCGGATGCGTTGAACGCTTTCTTCATCGAGGACGCCGTGCTTGGCGGAGCGGCGCATCGCGGTCACGGCTCAAAGCATTCCCTGAAAAAACATGTCACGCCAGGAACGGTCCGCTTGCCGGAGCAGATTGAAAACGCCAGCACGCCGGTGGATCGCCTGCGGCGTCGTTGCCCTGTCTTTGTTTGCGGGACCAGCAAGCGCGCTCGCGCAATCGGGATCATCCGGCCAGGCACGCGACGGCGCGAACGCACGCGCAGCCGTGCACGGTGAGGGCGTCCTCAAGAAACAGATGTCGGAGAATCGCTACACGGCCGGCTTCGTCACCGGACCGCCCGACAGCACCGAATTCGCCATGGTGCAGGAGATCGCGACCGTGCTGGCGAGCGGGCAGGAGACCGGGCCTCACGGCGAGGTCGCGCTGCGCGTGCTTCCGATGGTCGGGACCGGCGGCGTCCGCAACATCATGGACCTGCTCACTCTTGGCGGTGCGGACATGGCGATCGCGCCGGTGGTTCTGGTCGACCGTCTGCGCGATGCAAGAACGTTCGGCGATATCAGCCACAAACTCGTCTACATCACGCTGCTTCACACCGAGGAGTTCCACCTTCTGGTTCGCAGCGACATCAAGAGTCTTGCCGATCTCGCCGGCAAGACGGTCAGTCTCGGCGAGGAGGACAGCGCCGCAGACGTGCTCGGGCGCGAAGCCTTCGATGCGCTCGGCGTGAAGATCAACGCGGCCAACCTGTCTCTGGACACAGCGCTCGACCAGATGAAGCGTGGGCAGATATCGGCGGCGCTGGTTCTGTCGGGAAAGCCAGTCAAGCCGCTGCTCGCGCTCAACGGGGGGCCGGACAATATCCATTTGCTGTCGATTCCGTATTCGCAAGCATTGCAGCGTGATTTCCTGCCATCGACGCTCGATCACGCCGACTATCCGAACCTGATCGCGGGCGATCAGGCGGTCGGGACGATCGCGATCCAGTCCGCGCTCTTCGCCTACAACTGGCCGGCGCGAAGCCCGCGCGCCGAATTGCTCGAGACCTTCACCCGCAGCTTCTTTTCGCGCTTTTCCGAATTTCTCGCCGATGACCATTCGCCGAAATGGCGCGAGGTGAACCTGGCGGCGCGCTTGCCGGGGTGGGAGCGCTTTCGTCCCGCCGAGCGCTGGCTCAGCCTGCAGTCGATGGGATCGGACGCCGCCCGCAGCGGCAGTCCCAACGCGTCCAATCCGGCCGGCACGTCGTCCGAGCAAAGAGACAAACTGTTTAAGGAGTTCCTCCGATGGCGAGAACGGCAGCAAGGCAAATGAATCCACGAAACATCGCACGCTGCCGGACGGCGATGATGACCGTTATCTTGATCGCAGCCCTCGCATCATTCGCCGATGTTCGCCGGGCTGACGCGCAATATGACCCGATGGGCCGTCCGCTTCAGCCGCCATATCCGACCTACGCGTACCCGCCTGCCGCGCCTCAGCGCGAGGCGATCGAGCCGCCGGTGACGCGAAGGGCCGGA
>NZ_DASREO010000023.1:0-52582 GCF_035652035.1 Bradyrhizobium sp. | reverse complement strand
CCCATATCAATTGATTATCAACCGCCTAGACCTCCAACGAAAGAACGGCACTTAGGCGATCGCATATAAATTCGGTGTAGGGATTTATCTGCTAGTGTAAAAATGCCGTAAGGCGCTGATCGACTCCTTGGCGCAACGGGGCCCTCTCTCGCCTTTTCTGAGCTCTTTATACCGTCCTTACGCGCTGGTGTAAAAACTCAGCACCACTCTGACATGCGACGGACTACATCCATCTCAGCATTCCGAGCTGAAATGGAGCCACTACGCATGCTCGACAATCACCAATCATTTGAATCCAGACCGCTATCGAAGCCGACTGCGGACGGCTCGCGCGCGTCGCTTGACGTTATGCAGTGTCCAATTTTCGCGATATCCAACGGAGGCCAGCCGTGCCCGCCGCCGCAATGATCTGGCTCGCTGGCCTCTGCGCCGCCGGCCTCACGGTCTACCTGTTCTATGCCCTCGTGAAGCCAGAGCGCTTCTGAGGGCAAAAAATCGCGACAACAAACACTCGGTGGCAATTATGGGCGACCTCGTATTCGTGGCGGTGACGCTCGTCTTCTTCGTGATCACAGCAGGGTTCATTGTGGCCCTGGACCGAATTTGAGGACGCTCACATGACACAAGACATCACTCAATTCGTTCTCATCCTTGCGATCATGACCGGGCTGGTCGTGGTGCTCGGGAAATATATGACACATATATTTACCAGCCCCACGCACAGCTTCATTGAGCGCAGCACCTATCGCATTCTTGGCGTCGATCCTTCGGAGGCGATGTCGTGGAAGCGCTACGGTATGGTCTTGTTGCTTAGCAACGCCGCCATGATGCTGGTCGGCTATATTGTCCTACGTCTACAGCAATATCTGCCGGGCGATCCGTTACAGCGGGCATCACAAACTCCCGATCTGGCATTCAATACAGCCGCCTCGTTCATCACGAATACAAACTGGCAGTCCTACTCGGGTGAAACAAGCCTTTCCAACTTCTCCCAGATGGCTGTCATAACCTTCTTGATGATGGTGAGTGCCGCTACGGGGCTAGGCGCGGTTGGAGGATTTATGAGGGGCCTAAGTCGCAAGAACGCGGCGGACATCGGCAATTTCTGGGTCGACTTCACCCGCGCTATTTATCGACTTCTCCTGCCGGTCTGCTTCATCTTGGCGCTTGTCCATGTCTGGCAAGGCGTGCCGCAGACGCTGAGCGCCGATGCCGTCGTGACAACGCTCGAAGGCGCCAAGCAGCAGCTCATCATGGGGCCCGTGGCCAGCCTCGAATCCATCAAGCATATCGGAACCAATGGCGGCGGCTTCTTCGGCATGAATGCTGCTCATCCCTTCGAGAATCCGACGCCGCTCACCAACACGCTGCATATCCTCAGTATGCTTCTGATCTCGTCGGCGCTTACCTACACCTTTGGATCAATCAGCCTTCGCCGGCGCCAAGGTTGGGCATTTTTCGCCGCTTTCCTGGTTATGTTCATTGGCTTCCTCACCTTGGTCTATGGCTCAGAGCATAACGGCAATCCGCTGCTCTCCCCAATGGGCGTCGATCAGACCCAGACTGCCTTTCAGGCCGGTGGCAACATGGAAGGTAAGGAGCTTCGTTTCGGCATCGCTCAGACCAGCATGTTCGTGACGACGACAACAGCGGCAACGACGGGCTCGGTCGATGCGATGCACTCGTCGCTCACGCCGCTGGGTGGTCTCGTTCCGCTCGCGGAAATGATGTTGAACAACGTATTCGGTGGCAAGGGTGTCGGCTTCATCAACATCGTCACCTACGCAATCCTGACGGTCTTCCTCGTCGGCATGATGATCGGGCGTACACCAGAGTTTCTTGGCAAGAAGGTCGAGGCGCGTGAGATGAAATACGTGATGATCGCCGTGCTGACGCATCCGTTCAGTATCTTGGGCTTCACCGCGCTCGCTTGTCTGATGCCAGCGACTCTAAACAGCCTGGCGAACATGGGTCCGCACGGATTCAGCGAAGTGCTCTACGCCTATACGTCGGGCACGGCCAACAACGGCTCGGCGTTTGCCGGCCTCAACGCCAACACGCCGTTCTTCAACACCACGATCGGCCTCGCCATGTTGATCGGCCGGTACTTCACTCTCCTGCCGATGCTCGCCGTCGCTGGCGTGATGGCGGCCAAGAAAGCCGTTCCTGAAGGACCCGGAACGCTGTCGACGGCGACTCCTCTGTTCACCGGATTGCTGGTGTTCGTGGTTCTGGTCGTCGGCGGCCTGACGTTCCTGCCTGCGCTCGCACTCGGCCCGATCGTCGAACATCTGTTGATGCTTGCCGGCGCGACATTCTGAGGAAGCGACTCTCATGCGCAACGAACAAACGATCATGCACGCGCCCGTCCCGGCATCGCAGCCTGCGTTCAAGGGCATCACGCGGCCAGTTCTGGTCTCAGCGGTCTTTTTCATGCTGGTAACCGGCCTTGCCTACCCGTTGGCGACGACAGGTGTCGCCAACCTCCTCTTTCCCGATCAGGCACAGGGAAGTCTGATCATCAAGGACGGAAGGGCTGTCGGTTCGCGCCTGATCGGGCAGTATTTCACCAAACCCGAATATTTCCATGGCCGCCCGAGCGTCACGTCGGGGACGGATCCCAACGATCCGTCAAAGACGGTCGACCAGCCCTATAACGCCGCGCTGAGCGCCGCCAGCAACCAGGGTGCGATCAGCAAGAAGCTGCTCGATGCGGTGGCGGAGCGCGCCAAAGCCTATCGGGAAGAAAACGGTCTGGCGGCCGACGCCCTGGTCCCGGTCGACGCCGTCACGGCGTCGGCTTCCGGACTCGATCCGGACATTTCGATCGCCAACGCCCGGCTGCAGGCGCCGCGTGTGGCCAAGGCGCGCCGCCTGTCGACGGAGGACGTCTTGTCCCTCGTCGATCAACATACGACCGGCCGCCAACTCGGCTTCCTCGGTGATCCGAGGGTCAATGTCCTGGAATTGAATCTCGCGCTTGATGCCGCCTCCCACGGCCGGCGCGCGGCGCAATAAGAAAGCGGTACGATCATGTCACATCTGAATGTAACGACGTCGCAAAGCGCGAGCCTCGCCGGCAGCGTCAAGCCAATTTCGTGGACATCGGTCATCGGCGAATCCTTCGCCAAGCTGTCGCCACGGGTCCAGGCGAAAAACCCAGTGATGTTCGTCGTCTACCTAGGAAGCATCGTGACCACGTTGCTCTGGATCCAGGCGCTGACGGGCAAGGGCGAGGCTCCGGCCCTCTTCATTTTCGCCGTGGCGGCCTGGCTGTGGTTTACGGTCCTCTTCGCCAACGCGGCTGAGGCGTTGGCTGAAGGTCGCGGCAAGGCCCAGGCTGACGCCCTGCGCGCGACCCGCCAGCGGGTCGTAGCCCGCGTGCTCAAGGAACCCAGGCGTGAAGCCGAATCCTGGCCGCAGCCAAGCGACGAATTGAGTGTCGGTATGTACCTCCTCGTTGAGGCAGGCGAAATCATTCCCGCCGATGGCGAAGTGGTCGAAGGCGCGGCTACCGTCGACGAATCCGCCATCACCGGCGAATCCGCCCCGGTGATCCGCGAATCCGGCGGTGACTTCTGCTCTGTAACCGGCGGCACGCGCGTCTTGTCGGACTGGATCATCATGCGTGTGACGGCAAAGCCGGGCGAAGCGTTCCTCGACCGCATGATCGCCATGGTCGAGGGCGCCAAGCGCCGCAAGACACCGAACGAAATCGCGCTGACGATCCTGCTCGTGGCGCTCACGCTGATCTTCCTTCTGGTGTGTGTGACCCTTCTGCCGTTCTCGAGATTCAGCACGCTCGTCGCCGGCGGAGGTTCGGTCGTGACAATCACGGTCCTCATCGCACTCCTTGTCTGCCTGATTCCGACGACCATCGGCGCATTGCTTTCGGCCATCGGCATCGCCGGCATGAGCCGGATGATAAAGGCCAATGTGCTGGCGACTTCGGGGCGCGCCATCGAGGCGGCCGGCGACGTCGACGTGCTGTTGCTCGACAAGACGGGCACGATCACCCTCGGCAATCGCGAGGCCACCAAGTTCCATCCGGCCCCCCGCGTCGAGGAGCGCGCGCTTGCCGACGCGGCCCAGCTCGCTTCGCTCGCCGACGAGACGCCGGAAGGCCGCTCGATCGTCGTGCTGGCAAAGAATCTTTTCAACATTCGAGGCCGCGAGCTGCACGGGGCCGAAGCGATCCCCTTCAGCGCGCATACGCGCATGAGCGGCATCAACATCGATGGGCGACAGATCCGAAAGGGCGCAGCAAGCGCGATCCGCGCCCACATCGAAACGATGGGAGGGGTATTCCCGCAGGAAGTCGTCAAGATTGTCGACGACGTCTCCCGGCGCGGCAGCACGCCGCTGGTCGTCAGTGACGGCGCGAAAGTCCTCGGCGTCGTCGAGCTGAAAGACATCGTCAAGGGCGGAATCAAGGAGCGCTTCGCAGAATTGCGCGGCATGGGGATCAAGACCGTGATGATCACTGGCGACAACAAGCTCACCGCCGCGGCGATCGCGGCCGAGGCGGGTGTCGACGACTATCTCGCGGAGGCAACGCCGGAAGACAAGCTGCGCCTCATCCGGGACTATCAGGCAGAGGGCCGACTCGTCGCCATGACCGGCGACGGCACCAACGACGCCCCTGCCCTGGCCCAGGCCGATGTCGCTCTGGCGATGAACAGCGGCACGCAGGCCGCCAAGGAAGCCGGCAACATGGTCGACCTCGACAGCAATCCCACCAAGCTCCTGCGCGTCGTCGAGGTAGGAAAGCAGATGATCATGACCCGCGGCGCGCTGACCACGTTCAGCGTCGCCAACGATCTTGCGAAGTACTTCGCGATCATCCCTGCCGCCTTCGTGGCGACCTATCCTCCGCTCGCTGCCCTCAACATCATGGGCCTCCACAGCCCGGCATCGGCGATCCTGTCCGCGGTGATCTTCAATGCTCTGATCATCGTGGTGCTGATCCCTCTTGCCCTCCGGGGCGTCCAATATCGGGCCGAGCCGGCGGCACGGCTGCTCAGCCGGAACCTGCTAATCTACGGATTGGGCGGGATCATAGCGCCGTTTGTCGGTATAAAGCTGATCGACGTCCTGCTGACCCCCTTCTTCTAGAAAGGCCTCTCAAGGGCAGCGTTCAGGCTCATGGGTTTACAGTAGGCGATGACAAATGAGCGACCCGATCCCGACGACCTGCTTAAGGTCGTGAAGGATGAAACCCATCGCTCCCAACGCGGGCAGCTGAAGATATTCTTCGGCGCCTGCGCCGGGGTGGGAAAGACCTTCGCCATGCTTCAGGCCGCGCGGCAACTCCACAATGACGGGGTCGCCGTCGGGATCGGAATCGTCGAAACCCACGGCCGCAAAGACACCGAAGAAATGCTGGAGGGCCTTCCTGTTCTGCCGCGCAAGACACTAAGCGGCAACGGAAGGCCGACCACCGAATTCGACCTCGATGGCGCACTGGCGTCGGGGTACAAACTCCTGGTCGTCGACGAGCTGGCGCACACAAACGCAGCCGGCAGCCGGCACGCCAAGCGCTGGCAGGATGTCGAGGAGCTGCTCGACGCCGGAATCGACGTCTTCACGGCGCTGAACGTCCAGCACCTCGAAAGCCTCAACGATATTGTTGGCGGCATCATTGGAATCCGGGTGCGCGAGACCGTTCCCGACCGCATCTTTGACGCCGCAACCGATGTGGTTCTCGTCGACTTGCCGCCCGACGATCTGCTGGCGCGGCTGAGCGCTGGCAAGGTCTATCTGCCGGTCTCGATCGAACGCGCTCGCCAGAATTTCTTCCGCCGCGGCAATCTGATCGCGCTACGCGAACTGGCCCTTCGGCGAGTCGCCGACCGCGTTAACGCGGATGTGCGAACCTATCGCGTCTCGCACGCCATCAAGACAGTCTGGCCCACCCAGGAAGTGCTCATGGTCTGCGTGAGCGCTGACCGATCGCAGGAACGGTTGGTTCGCGAAGGTGCAAGGCTCGCTCAGCGGCTCCAGGCCAAGTGGATCGTGGTCCACGTCGATCAGCCTTACAGGGGTGATGACACCAGATCGCGGGAAATACTGCTAAACATCGCTTCCGCAGCTCAGGCGGCAGGGGCCGAATTTGCGAACGTCCCGGGACAGGATATCGCGGAGACCCTTCTGGATTATGCGCGCAAGCGCAATGTCACCAAGCTCATCGTTGGCAATCCGCTCGGCTGGCGATTCATACCTTTCCGATCCCGCCTTCAGGAGAGACTCGCGCGCGCCGGCCCTGAACTTGGTCTGATTTTGCTCAGCGTGGATGAGGTGCGCCCGCCGGTCAAATCCAAGGTCACGGACGAACCTAAAGGATTCGCGTGGGCACTCACTATTGCCACACTTGCCTGCGGTGCGACGACCGCAGTCGCCGCCTGGCTACTCCGCGTCTTTGATCCAGCCAACGTCGTCATGCTGTTTCTGATGACGGTGGTCTTTGTCTCGATGCATCTCGGTCGTGTCGCTGGCGCCTGGGCAGCCCTGCTGTCGGTCGCGTGTTTCGACTTCTTCTTCATCGAGCCCACATTGTCCTTTACCGTCGCGGATACGCAATATCTCTTCACCTTTGCGTTGATGCTCGGTGCGGCAATGATCATTAGCCAACTTGCAGCTCGCATGCGCTCCGAAGCCAAGGTCGCTCGTGCTGGCGAGCGCAGGGCATCCGCCCTGGCTCGCATCGCCCGTGACTTGTCTAGCGCCATAAAGATCGAGCAGGTTTTCTCAATATGCCGGGACGCAATTACGCCCCTGATCGGCGCCCGGGTCATTCTCCTCATACCGAATGAGAAGGGACAGCTCGTCCCCATGCAGGATGCGGGCTTTGTCGACCTTTCGGTCGCTCAGTGGGCTTTCGACCACGTTCAGGAGGCGGGCCTTGGGACGCAGACGCTGAGCGGTGCCGACGCCCTATACCTTCCTTTGAAGGCATCAATGGCCACGCGAGGCGTGCTCGCCATCCTGCCGAACGACGGCCCAATGTCGAACGACCCCGACGACCGGCGCCTGCTGGACGCCTGCTGCTCGACCATCGGCTTAGCGCTCGAGCGCATCCATTTCGTAGACGTTGCGCAGGATACGCTGGTGCGGATGGAAGGCGAGAAGCTGCGGAACGCCCTCCTGTCGGCGGTGTCTCACGATCTCAAAACCCCCCTCACGGCGATACGGGGACTGGCCGAGACCCTTGAGCGGACGCACGGCCTTCCCGACAGCGATCGAAGCGACCTTGCTCGGTCCATCAGGCTGCAAGCCGATGAGCTGAAACGGCTCGTCAGCAATCTGCTCGACCTGGCACGGATGCAAAGCGAGGGCGTGCGCCTCAATAAGGAATGGCATTCGATAAGCGAAATCGTCGGCAGCGCACTTGCCCAATCGGCCTCGGTTCTGAAGCCAAGAACGGTCCGAACCAACTTGCCGCCCGACCTGCCTCTCGTGGAGGTTGATGCGACCCTGATCGAACGCGTCCTGATCAATCTGTTCGACAACGCCGCGAAATACACACCTTCGACAAGCACGATCAATATTCGTGGCGGGGCTTCGGGAGAGTCGATGTATCTGGTCATAGAGGACAATGGCCCAGGGCTACCGACGCCGAACCCCGAAGCACTCTTTGAGCCCTTCACGCGGGGTCAGAAAGAGTCTGCAGTCGCCGGAGTTGGTCTCGGCTTGGCTCTGTGTCGCAGTATCGTGGTTGCGCACGGGGGAAGCATTAGGGCGGAAGCACGCAAGCCGCATGGCGCAGCCTTTGAGATCCGATTGCCCCTCGGTACACCTCCCGAGATCGAAAGTGAGACGTTGAATGATCAAGCCACGCATCCTGATCGTTGAAGATGAAGCTGACATTCGCCGCTTCGTCCGCATGGCGCTGGAAAAGGAGGGCATGAGCGTCTTCGAGACATCCACAGCCGAGGACGCGCGTATCAATGCCGGCAGCCGGAAACCAGATCTGATGATCGTCGACCTTGGCTTGCCGGACGGGGACGGCAAGGCCCTCATTCGCGAGGTTCGGAATTGGGTATCGGCTCCCATTCTCGTGCTCTCGGCCCGAGAGCAGGAAACGGAGAAGGTCGACGCGCTGGACGCTGGGGCTGACGACTAC
This sequence comes from Bradyrhizobium sp., assembly GCF_035652035.1. Lineage (GTDB taxonomy): Bacteria > Pseudomonadota > Alphaproteobacteria > Rhizobiales > Xanthobacteraceae > Bradyrhizobium. The sequence continues at coordinate 44,460 of NZ_DASREO010000023.1, read as the reverse complement.
CTGACAAAGCCGTTCGGTGTTCCCGAACTGCTTGCGCGCGTGCGCGCGCAACTGCGCCGCGCAAGTACGGTCTCACAGGGCGCCACGGCCTCCCCGGTGGTGAAGTTCGGACAGGTGACGGTCAACCTCGCGACTCATGAGGTCACGCGGGCGGACGAGCCCGTGCATCTGACACCGAATGAATTTCGCCTGCTGACCGCGCTGATCCGCGGACATGGCAAGGTTCTCACCCATCGGCAACTGCTCATGGAGGTGTGGGGGCCGGGCTATTCCGAGCGTTCGCACTACATCCGCATTTACATGGCCCAGCTTCGGCAAAAGCTTGAGAGTGACCCCTCGCAGCCGGTCCATCTCATTACCGAATTGCAGGTTGGCTACCGCCTCTCAGGACTGGAAATTCCTGAGGGTAACCAGATCCTATCCACATAAAGTACGTTGTGTGCTAGTCGGCTGCTCAATCTCGGCGAAGTGCTCATTGCACGAATCAACAAACTGACCGTCAGTCAAAAATCTAGTCGTCGCCCACAAATGTCATCACGACGGCAGGACCTTCATCCGTATCCACCATCGTGTCGCCGCGGAAGCCCGCTCGACGGTAGGCCCGTCGTGCCCGAAGATTGTCGACGTCAGGATCAATGACGACCGCGGGCGCGCCTTCCGCCCGCAAGCGCTCGGCCAAAATCTTGAGGAAGCGGGAGCCATGGCCGCGGCCCAGCATGTCCGGCTCACAAATGAACGGGTCGATGGCGATGGTCCCTTCAGGCAGATGCGCGAAATGCGGTTGCGGCCAATAGCTGACTCGATATGCCTGAGCGTAGGCGAACGCCCTTCCTTCGTGTGACACAATCCATTGCGCCATCTCCGGCACGGTTAGATCTCCGGCAATCAGGCCGTACTGCTCGTCTGGATCACCCCACCAGCGTACGACCTCGGGTGTGTGCAACCACCGCCCAACCAGCGGAAGATCGTCTGACGTCATTGCTCGAAAAGCGTACGGCGATTCAGGCGCCACCATTGTAGGCCTCAGGGGTCTCTAACGGCGCCGGGGAGCGCAGCGCGCGGATGTCGATCGGCTCATGAGGAGACTTTGCGGCCTCGAACCTCGAAACTACGCCGACTTGTAAAAAGCCCGAGCCCCCCGTTGGCCCAAGGCTTGGACCGGGCGTTGCCGTAAACTGCTGCCCGCGTGACAGGCTTCGAGCGAGACTGAGAAGCCGTCTCAGCGCCGGATTGTCGTTTCGCGGCGACCAAACGGCCGAATAAGGCCAGACCTGCCCGTTCAACGGCCGAAAGACGACGCCTGGGAAACGCGCTGCGGTGATTGCTTCGCTCGTCAGGGTGAGCCCCTGGCCCATTGCGACCAGTTGCATCAGGTTGTCGCGACCGACAGCCTGCCGCTCCACACGCGGGCGGTGCCCGATATCGGCAAGATGCTTGACGAGATAGTCGTGGATCGCGGGGCCAGGATCGGTTTCGGTCACGATGAAGCGCTGTCCGCGCAAATCCGTCCAACAGATTTCCGATCGCGCCGCGAGCGCATGCTCGCTCGGCAGGACAACGAAAACCTGTTCGCACCACAGACGTTTCACGTCGCAGCCTTCGACAACCAGTTCTCCCGGCAAGAACGCAACGTCGAGATGATGTCGCTGGACTGCGCCGACATGCGAGACGAAAGCGGGAGCCCCTTCAACGAAGTCAGGACGTATTTTTGGATTTGCGACCACGTAGCTGCGCAAGAGATCAGCCAGGAACCCGGATGCCAGTGAAGACAAAATTCCGATGCGAACAGTCCCAGCCTCGCCACGGCCAAACGTCGCCGCATCGGCCGCCGCGTGCTGAATTTGGCTCACAGCTTTGCGCGCCCTGGCCAGGAAGTGCTCGCCCGCCCCGGTGAGAAGCACACCACCGTGATGGCGAATGAATAGCGCTGCTCCGATCTCGTCTTCGAGATCGCGGATGCGCCGGCTGACGGCAGATTGCTCGACATTGAGCACCTCCGCGGCACGTCGAAAGCTGCCGTGCTCAGCGGCGGCAATCACATACCGGAGATGGCGCATTTCAATGGTCAACGCGACTGTCCTTGATGTGTCGTGCCGGGCAAGTCCTCCGATCAACGCTTGCGGCCCGCTGGCACGTTCAACACCGCCTTTGCGAAGCCCGGCTCGGAATAGACGAGGGTGCCGTCGGGCAATCCGAGGATGCGGTCGATCGCAAGTCCATGCTGACGTAGCCGCTCGTCGAGCGCGGCCGCGGCCTCGTCTGCCTGCGGCGTGCCGATCGCCTCGATGGCGCGTGCGACCGCGTTGTAAGTGGAGGCACCTAGCTGAACGATGATTTCCGCGGTCGTTGTCGGATCGTCGATGCGGAAGCGACCTTCCATCTTCCCTCGCGTAATAATGTCGACGAACAGAGGCATCATGACCCTGTTCACCGCGCGATTGAGCCGGTGATAGAGCGCGACGTTTTCGGGTCTGAAAACGATGTCGAACGTGGCGCGGATCACAGGGGCATCCTCGGCCTTCAACTGGCGAGACCGCGAAAGGACCGCATTCATGCAGGCCACTGCATCCAGCCCCTTCTCCTCGAGAATCGGTTGTAGACGGGCCAGAGCGCGGGCCGCCATCCGCTCAACCAAGGCCTCCAGCAAATCATCCTTGCTCGTGAAGTGGTGATAGAAGCCGCCCTTTGAGACGCCCGCTTGCTCCATGATGTCGGCGACGGTGGTCGCCTCGTAGCCCTTGCTGAAAAACAGGTCCTGCGCGCTGTCGAGCAATTCATTGCGCCGGACGTCAGGCGGCTTCTTGACCCAACCGGCCATGGCAAACCTCGCCCCCGTTGAAACCGACCGTCGGTTTGAATTATAGTTGCTCTCGGCGGATCGCGCAATCGCCAGTGCCGCCGTCGCGCCAAGAAGAGAAAGCCCTCGTCCAATGGCTCCGGAGCAAATCAACAAAGTCTCAACCGGCACCAAGGAGAATCCGGCCGCCATCCTGGTCGAGGATCTGACCTTTCGGTATCCCGGACAGGCGGCCCCTGCGCTCGACAGGGTGAGCTTCTCGGTCGCGCGCGGCGAGATCTTTGGCCTGCTAGGCCCCTCCGGGGCAGGCAAGAGCACCCTGCAGAGAGTGCTGACTCGCCAGCAGCGGCGCTTCGATGGCCTCGTGCGGGTCCTCGGCAAGCCGCTCGCGGACTGGCGGCAGGACTACTTCGAGGTCATCGGCGTCGGGTTCGAACTGCCCAATCACTACGTCAAGTTCACCGCAGTCGAGAACCTCAGGTTCTTCGCCTCGCTGTACAGGCGCAAGAGCCGCGATCCGTTGGAGCTCCTGGCGCTCGTTGGGCTGGAGCACGCAGCCCACAAGAAAGTGGAGACTTTCTCGAAGGGGATGCGCATGCGCCTGAATTTCGTACGCGCGATCCAGCACGACCCCGAGATCCTGTTCCTCGACGAGCCCACCGCCGGCCTCGATCCTGTCAACGCCCGTATCGTCAAGCGCATCGTCGCCGACCTCCGCCGGGCGGGTAAGACCATCGTTCTCACGACACACAATATGAACGACGTCGACCAGCTGTGCGACCGAGTCTCCTTCATCGTCGCGGGCCGCTTCGCCGCTCTCGACGCACCCGAAGCGCTGAAGGCGAGATATGGCCGCCGCACCGTGCGGGTAACGCATGGCCGCGACATCGTCCAAGTCGACGAATTCCCGCTCGACGGCCTAGCCGACAACCGCCGCTTCCAAGCGATCCTCAGAGACGGCACGGTGCGCACGCTGCATAGCCAGGAAGCAAGCCTCGACCAGGTATTCAGCGACGTCACCGGCACTTCGCTCGATCCCGCCGAGGAAGTCGCATGAATGCCGTGCCCATTCTGCGGCTGGTGCTCTGGGACGTGCGCGTGCAGGCACGCGAGCGCATCTATCTCTTCACCGTCTTCACCACCGCGTTCTTCGTGGCAGCCGTGGCGCTCCTGCCCTCGGACGCACCGGTCACGGTGGTCACTGCCATCCTTTTCCTCGACCCGGCCGTGGTTGGCATGGGATTCGTCGCCGCCCTGGTACTGCTCGAGCGTTCGCAGTGCACGCCGCCCGCCCTGGCCGTCACGCCTGCGTCACCGACCGACTACGTCCTTGCAAAGCTCGTCACCTTCGCAGCCCTGACCGTCGCCGGAGGCATCATTGTCGCCGCGGCAGCCTACTGGCCGCCCCCGCCGGCCGTGCTGCTGCGCATGGCACTCGCACTCTCTTTCACCGGCGTCCTGGCCGTCCTCGGTGGCCTCGTGATGGTGGCAACAGCCAATTCGGTGAATCATCTCATCGCCCGCGCCTTCCCGGTCTCGATCGTGCTCTATCTGCCGTTGCTCGCTCATTTCGGAGCGGTCGACGGCTGGCTCGCCTGGGCGCTGTTCGGGATCAATCCCGGACACGCCATGCTGCGCGCGCTTCTATGGGCCGCCAATCCGTCCGCCGTAACCCCAGCCGAGGTGCTCTACGCCTTCGGCTACATGACGCTCGTGAGCGCCGTCCTCTTGCGAGTGGCCATCGCCTTGCATACGCGCACCATCGGACACACGGGTAGCTAAGAGGATCGCCGTGTCTCCGCTCTTGAGTCTTGCCGCACACGATCTCGCCAGCATCCGGCGTGACAAAGTCCTGATCAACATCGTCGGGTTGATGCTGGCAATTGTGGCCGTCGCCGCCATCGTGCGCGACCTCGGCTATTTCTCCGACTGGTGGGTGACGATTCAGCTCGTGCTCCTGCTCGGCTACATGCCGGGCGTGGGCTATCTCTCCGCCATGCTGGTCATCGACGAGAAGGACAGCGGCGTCGACCAGGCGCTCCGCGTCTCGCCGCTGCGGCAGCGCCATGCGATCGCCCTGCGCATCGCCATGTGCATCCTGTTCGTCCTGTCCTACGGGATCACAATGGTCCTGGTCACGCGGATGATCGCGTTGCCTTTAGTCAAATGGCTGTTGCCTCTCCTCGCGCTCGCGCTGGCCAGCGTCTGGACCACCCTTACCGTGCTGGCACTGTCACGCGCCAAGGTGCAGGCGATTGGCCTGTTCAGGGCGCTCAACCTTTATGTGCAGATTGCCGCGCTCTATCTCTTTATTCCGCAGGATGCTTGGTACGCCCAGCTTCTTCTCGCGTCCCCGGCCACATGGTCCGTGAAATCGGTATTGGCCTTCATCAACGGGGCGACAGCGGTCGGAGCTCTCTGGACACTTGGAGCAATCGCCTTCTGGGCTGCACTCATCGCCGTATCGATCGTTGCCTATCGACGCGGGCACGACCGCCCAAGAGCGTGAAGGAGCGCGACGTGCGCGACCTCGTCGGAGCCGCATCGAGCCGATGGTGCCCCAGGTTGTCGCGTCCCATATTGTCACTGTTTGCTCAAATGCGACCATGTGAACCGGACACAATTGGCGGGCCCTCGGGGCAACGGCGGGTTGAGCCGGATTTGGCAGGCCGGTGCGCGCGATCATTCGTCATCGACCCGCGCGAACGGATATCGAGCGACGCTTGCTGCTGATCCGGACAAGCGAGGACCATTTATGAAGCGCGTCTTGATTACGGGCATGTCCGGGACTGGGAAATCTTCGGTGATGGAAGAGTTGGCCGCGCGCGGTTATCAGGCTTACGACCTCGATACACCCGAATGGTCCCAGTGGGTCGATGCTGATCACGCCGACTTTCTGACTCCGACCCGAGGAAAAGACTGGGTGTGGCGAGACAACCGCGTCCGCGCACTCCTGTCTAAGCCGGGAGAGGGAATCTTGTTCATCGGCGGCTGTGCCGAAAACATGGGCCGATTTTTCTCCATGATCGATGCCACGATTCTTCTCTCCGCTCCCGTCGCAACAATCATGCAGCGGCTCGCGACGCGATGCGGCGGTTACGGACGTTCCGCGGAGGAGCGGTGGAAGATCCACCACCTGATCTCGACTATCGAGCCCCTGCTCAGGAAATCCGCCGACTACGAGATCGACACGACAAGAGCAATCCCTGCAATCGTCGATGAAATCCTCCGCATAGTGTAGCTCGCGGAAGGATCGAAGTTGCGTCGCGGCCCACTCAGCATGTCGGCCCTTCGAACACCATGGGCTCGTATGCCCGACCGCACCGCATCGGTTCAATAGAGGCCCGGCCGCGCGGTGCGGTGAAGGATGCCCGAAGGCATACTCAATCTGCCATGGAGGCTACGCGGCGGTTCGCAGGCCGCGCGCTGCAGCGATCAAGCCAACGCCCAACATTCGGAAAAGAAGCAAGGTCAATCGGGGCGATCCCCGAGACCCCGTCCTCTCCGGGCTCGCGAAGAGTCGAGGCAAGATTGAGATCGGCGACCGTAAAATCGTCGCCCAGAAGATATCGGTCGTTCAGGCTGTTTTCCAATATGCGAAGTGCGGACGAGAGCTGCTCCAGCTCGGCCGCGACGGCTGCCGGACCAGACGACTTCTCGTGGAGGCCTTTGGCAATTCTGACAATCCGAGGTTCGATCTCATTGGCGCTCCAGAGGCTCCATTGATAGACACGCGCATGATGCTTCGCCCCGGTGGGCCACAAAGGGGAGCGCGCGTAGCTCTCGGCCAGGTACATGTTGATTGCCAGGGACTCCCACAGGACAAACCCATCATCCTCCAAGCTTGGAATATGTCCGTTGGGATTGATGCGCAGGTACTCCGCCGACCGGCTCTCCGTGTAGGGTCGGATCGGCACATGCTCGTATGCAAGACCGATCTCCTCGAGCATCCACAGCGAACGGCTGGCACGCGATCTGGCCTGGCCATAAAGCTTGAGCATTGAGACAGCCTCCTCGTAAGTACGCCCGGTCCCTCCCGCACCCGACGCGGTTCGAACTCATAATCTTTGCCTTCTTGGGCCCGAAAAAATTACGCCATGATTTCTATTTGCGCGCCACCGTATCCGACTATCCGACTTCCGAACTTTTGCCCTTTCCTTTTGGGATCTATCGCGCTCATTTCTCAAGGAACAAGAGCCGAGGAGATGGCGAATGACTCGCGGAAACGGCGCTCCAATCAAACGGACCATCCGCCGGCACCAGCTGCGCGAGATGGTGCCGCTCGCCGACAGCACGATCTACGAGATGGAACAACGGGGCGAGTTTCCCCGCCGCTTTGCACTGTCCCCAAGATGCGTCGTGTGGGATCTGGCGGAAGTCGAGGCCTGGCTCGCCGCGCGGCGAGCGTCGCCGGTGCGACGCGCCCAGCATCCCGATGTCCGCCAGCGCCGCGCCCGCCCGGTCAGAGAGCGGGATCAGGCGCGAGGAGAGGCATCGAAGGCGGGATGAGCACCGGCACGTATTTCTCGCCCGCCACCCACGCATCGACGATGTTCGACCACTCTTGCAGCATGTGCCGGCGCTGCACCTCGTACTCGGCCTTGTTGTAGACGCCGCGCGAAGAACGGCCATCCTCGTGAGCCAGGCACTTTTCGATCCAGTCGCTGTTGAAGCCCAGCTCGTTCAGCAGCGTCGATCCCGTCCGGCGCAGGTCATGGACCGTGAACGGCTCGAGCGGCAGCCCGTCCTTCTTCGCCTGCTCCACGACGAGATAGGTGACGCGGTTGAAAGTGGCCCGCGACATGGGCGCATCGGCATCGTAGCGCGATGGCAGGACGTACCGTGAATTGCCGGCGCAGGTCTTGAGGGCGATGAAGATGTCGAGCGCCTGGCGCGAAAGATAGACGTTGTGCGCCTTGGAGCGCTTCATCCGCTCCTTGGGGATCGTCCAGACGGCGTTCTCGAAATCGATCTCGTCCCACACCGCGTCCTGCAACTCGCTCTTTCGGACCATCGTCAGCAGGATCAGCTTTAGCCCGAGACGGATCGTCGGCAGCGTTGCGACATTCTCGAGCTGCTTGAGCATGATCCTGATTTCGGTCGGCGACAGCGAGCGATCCCTCGGCGTGAAATGGGCGATCGCCGAGGGGCCGACCTCATCAGCCGGATTGGCGACTTTTTCGCCGTGGAGGATGGCGAAGCCGTAGATCTGCTTGACGATGTCGCGGACGTGGAGCGCCGTCGCAGGCGCGCCGCGGTCGACGATGGCACCGCAATGTGCCCGCAGGTCATCCGGCGTGATCTCCGTGAGAAGCCGCTTGCGCCAGGCCGGCAGGAGCTCGCGCTCGAAGATCGCCCGGCGCATGGACCGCGTGCTGTCAGCCATCGGCGCCATGGTCAGCCACTTCTCACCGAACTCGCCGAAGCTCCTCGCCTCGAGAAGCCGCCGCTTGGCGCGCTGCTTTTCAAAGGCGGGCGAGCGCCCCTCCCGGATCATGCGCTTGGCGTCGATGCAGAGCTCGCGCGCCCGCGCCAGCGAGATGCCGGCCTTGTCGTACCGACCCAGCACGACGGTCTCGCGCCGCCCGTTCAGACGGTAGTCCAGGCGGAACGACACCGTTCCCGTCGTGCTCACCAGCACATACATACCGTCACGGTCGGTGACCTTGTACGGTTTCTCCTTTGGTTTCAGGTTCTTAAGCGCCACGTCCGTCAGCATCTCCGCACGCCTCTCGACCCGCAATACCGTCAGCCATGTTTGGACCGCCGATCCGGTGATAATCCGATATATCTCAATGACTTATGTCGAGAAAAATACCGTCAGCGGCCATCTTGATGGTGACGGTAGCGGCGAGAGTCGGACTTGGCAACGGTATTGTGCACCGTCAGACAGTCCGTCAGCGCCCATTTTTGCAGGCCGATAGACGCCGAACGTCAATCGACGTTTTTTAATCTAGATCAATATGTTAGGAAGAAATCGTGGGATACTGCGGGATACCCTGGGCGGCCCCTGAATCATTCCCACTCAATTGTCCCCGGCGGCTTTGAGGTCACGTCGTAGATCACGCGGTTGACGCCTTTGACCTCGTTGATGATGCGCGTGGCCACGTGGCCGATGAAGTTCATATCGAACGGGTAGAAATCCGCGGTCATGCCGTCGGTCGAGGTGACCGCGCGCAAGCCGACGACATATTCGTAGGTGCGGAAGTCGCCCATCACGCCGACGGTCTTCACCGGCAGCAGCACGGCAAAAGCCTGCCAGATGTCGTCGTAAAGGCCGGCGCGGCGGATTTCCTCGATATAGATCTCGTCGGCAAGGCGCAGGATGGCGAGCTTATCACGGGTAATCTCGCCGGGGCAGCGGATGGCGAGGCCGGGACCGGGGAACGGATGGCGGCCGACAAAGGCGTCGGGCAGGCCTAGCTCGCGACCGAGCGCCCTCACCTCGTCCTTGAACAATTCGCGCAGCGGTTCGACGAGGTTCATGTTCATGCGTTCGGGCAACCCGCCGACATTGTGATGCGACTTGATGGTAACGGACGGCCCGCCGGTGAAGGAGACACTCTCGATAACGTCCGGATAGAGCGTGCCTTGCGCCAAAAATTCGGCGCCGCCGATCTTCTTCGCCTCGGCTTCGAACACGTCGATGAACAGCTTGCCGATGGTTTTGCGCTTGACTTCCGGGTCATCGACGCCTTGCAGCGCATCGAGGAAAAGTTTTTCCGCCTGCACGTGGATGAGCGGGATGTTATAATGCTCGCGGAACAGGGCAACGACCTTTTCCGCTTCTGCCAGCCGCAAGAGGCCGTGGTCGACAAATACGCAGGTGAGCTGATCGCCAATAGCCTCATGGATGAGCACGGCGGCAACAGCGCTATCGACTCCGCCGGACAATCCGCAAATGACGCGGCCCTTGCCGACCTGGGCGCGAATCTTCTCCATCGCCTCTTCCTTGAAGGCGCGCATGGTCCAGTCGCCCTTGCAGCCAGCGATCTTGCGCACGAAATTGCGCAGCAACGCCGCGCCATGCGGCGTATGCACCACCTCGAGATGAAACTGCGCGGCGTAGAATTTGCGCTTGTCGTCGGCGATCATGGCGATCGGCGCGTTGGGCGAAGTGCCGACAACGCGAAAGCCGTCCGGCAACTTGGTCACCCGATCGCCGTGGCTCATCCAGACCGGATATTTTTCGCCTTTGCGCCACACGCCCTCGAATAGCGGCGTATCCTCGGTGACCGTCACCTCGGCGCGGCCGAATTCGCGGTGATGCCCGCCCTCCACCTTGCCGCCGAGTTGCTGCGCCATGGCCTGCTCGCCGTAGCAGATGCCGAGCACCGGCACGCCGGCCTTGTAGATCGCCTCCGGCGCGAGCGGCGCGTCCTTGTCGAGAACCGACGCCGGACCACCGGACAGGATCACCGCCTTTGGCTTCATCGCCGCGAAAGCCTCGGCCGCCTTCTGAAAGGGCGCGATCTCACAATAGACCTTCTCCTCTCGGACGCGCCGCGCGATGAGCTGCGTCACCTGCGAGCCGAAGTCGACGATGAGGACTTTATCGTGGGAAATCATGCGCTCCCTTTACACGTCACGGCGGGCCTTGTCGCGGCCTGGCGTGACCCGAAAGGGGCTTCAGCGCGGTTGGGCGCTTTCCGGCGACAATACCGGCCCGAGCCAAGGGATCTGAGCCACAAGGTCGCCGATTCGCGGCTGGGCCTGATTCTGGTTGGACGCCGAGGCGGCCAGCGGAATCGGCGCGGGCGGTATCGGGTGCTCGGCGGCGGGAAGCTGCGCAGGGAAGGCGGCCCCGGCCGAAGCTGTGCCGGCGATCGGCGTTGCCCCCGTTGGCGGCGGGGTTTCCATGGCCGCAACCCCGGCATTCGGCGGCGGGCTCAAGGACGCAGGATTTGCCGCTTCCGGCGGCTCGTCCGCAGCCGGGCGATCCGCGGAATGCGCTTGCAGCGCCCGGCGGACGTCGTCCAGCCATTTGGCATCGGAGCCGGTGTCCGGCGCCGCGGCTGCGGTCTTCTTCGGTGGCGGCACCTTCGGCTTAGGGAAAGCCTCCGGCGCCGGCGCACGGGCCGCCACAGCCGCGGGTCTCGCCACGGAAGAGTCTTCTGCGGTCAAGAGGCGCTGGAAAGCCGCCTTTGCATCGGGATCGAGCGTGCCGCAGGATTTTTCGAACTCTTCCACATCGTGGCGGACGAGCATTCGCCGCGTCGTGGCATCGAGTTTTTTGTCGATCACCGCGACGATATTGGCGCGTAGCGTCTGGCATGCCGTCTCCGCCGAGAAATTGGCGCGATAAATCGAATAGCCGCTGGCAAGCCCGACGGGGATGCCCAAGAGCGACCCGAGCATCTGCAAGGCCGTGATGAAGCGGATACCCCTCGGCGCGCGTGGCGGCATGAACCCGCGGCCCGGCAGCGGGTACGACGGATCGACAGCCCCGGTGCGATGCAGGGGATCGGGTGGCGTAGCCAGCATGGACAGTCAGACCTCGACTGACGAAAGTGGAGGATTCGGAGCAGACCATTACGCCGAATTTGGCCGGGATTGCGGCGCAACAGCGGAAATCGCGTTGCTTCTCTGCAGCGGGTTTATAATGGGCTCTCAAGCTTTGCGGCGAAGCAGCGAAACGAAGAAGCCATCGGTATCGGTGGTCCGCGGCGTCAGCAGGACGCCCTCCGCGGCAAGACGTGCCGCTTTGCCGAACATGAAGGCACGTTCGCCCAACGCTTTGATGACCTCGGCTCCTGCCGCCGCCGAAAACTCCGGATACCGCGCCAGAAAGCCGCGAATTTGTGCGCCGTTCTCCTCATCCAGAACCGAGCAGGTGACATACGCAATGCGGCCGCCGGGCTTCACCAAGCGGGTGGCGTCCTCGAGAATGGCGGCCTGCTCCTTTGAGCGTTGCGCCAGCGCGCCGGGCCGGATGCGCCATTTGGCGTCCGGATTGCGCCGCCAGGCGCCGGTGCCGGTGCAGGGAGCGTCGATCAATACCAGGTCCATCCTGCCGACGAGATCGCCAACGACGTCGCCCGACACCTTCGGCGTGCGCACCTGCACATTGCGGACCCCGGCCCGCTCAAGCCGCGCGTGGATCGGGGCGAGACGGCGCTTGTCGGTATCGGTGGCGTAAATCTGGCCGCGATTTTCCATCATCGCCGCCAGCGCCAGCGTCTTGCCACCGCCGCCGGCGCAGATATCGAGAACTTGCTCGTCCGGTCGGGCGCCGGTCAGAAGAACCGTAAGCTGCGAGCCTTCGTCCTGGATTTCAATGAGCCCCTTCAGAAACGCGGGCTCGGCATGGATCCCCGGACTTTTGGCATCTGCGGCGACGCGAATGCGCAGTCCCCATGGCGACCAGCGGGTCGGCTCGGGATGCAGCTCAGCGAGTGCGGCGGCAGCCTTCTCGCGTTCGCCCTTGAGCGTGTTGACACGCAGATCGAGCGGGGCGCGCGATGCCAGCGCCGCCCCCTCCTCGCCCCGGGCCTCGCCGAAGGCGCGCGCGAAATGCGGATCGAGCCATTCCGGATAGTCGCCAGCGACATGCGGCGGTGCGCCGGCCAGCGATGCACCGGCCAGCGCGGCGCTTTCGCGTTCACTCAATGGCTGTGGCGCAAACCGCGAGCCATCGAACAATTGCTCGATCGCATTTCGCTCGAGCCCGCGTTCGAGCTTGAGCATGCCTAAAACGAGCGCGCGCGGACTCGCTTCGCCCATCACATAGGCGCTGGAGGCGCGGCGGCGCAGCGTGTCGTAGACAAGGCCGGCGATCGCCGCGCGATCGCTGGACCCGGCAAAGCGGTGGGCAATCCCCCACTCCTTCAGGGCATCGGCAGCCGGCCGCCGGCGGATCTCAATTTCGCTCAGAACCTCGATTGCGGCGGCGAGGCGCGCGGACGGCGTCATGACAATCCGAGCAGGATGCGGACGATGAAAATCACCCACATTACGATCAACACCAGCGCACCGATGCCGAAGATCATGCCGCGCCGCGTGACCACGTTATTGGTCGTGTGCACATAGGCATGAACGAGGCGCGAAAGCACGAATATCCAGGCGAGGACGACGAAAGGCAGGTCGGCATGGCGCGTGATGATTTCGAGAATGGTCAGCACATAGAAGAGAACGGGAAGCTCGAACTGATTGCTGAACGAGTAGGCAACCTGCTGCGTCGGGGCCGGCCAATTCGGCTCTCGCAGGGCGATACGCGACACTTCGACCATGCCGCTGTTGAAGTCGCGCCCGCGCTTGGTGGCGAGCCACAGCAACAGCCCAAGTGTTAGCAGGACTTCCACGAACAAAGGGGAAAGAACGGATTGGATAGACATGACGATTCTAACCTGTGTCGAAGCAAAGCCGATCACCAACGCGGATGTCTATGACGTTTCGTCAAGTGGGATTATTCAAGTGGGATTATTGTGGTATCGCTTTGATCCTGCAGGCTCAATGCAGCGGGGCGGATTGCGCTTGCCGCTGCGCTGAAATATCGTTGCATTTCGGCCTCGTTGAAGGGGAGCAGATGATCATGCGCCCAATGCCTGCCGCACCGGCACTGACGGCATTTGCCTTTGTCCTTTTGGCCGCCAGCGTCGGGGTCCGTTTGTTCGAGATGGACCGGCCAATGCCGCAGTCGTCGTTCGTGATCTTGGCGGCGGGAAAACACGCCTGCCCGACGCCGCCCTGCACCGGCGAGAAAAACAACAAGCAGCCGGACAAAACAAAGCACAAGAAAAACCAACAGCAGCCCCAACCGAACGCCACGTCAACCAACGGCGGCAATTAGGACTTAACCGCGTCCCGGGTAATTCGGCGTCTCGCGCGTGATGGTGACGTCGTGCACGTGGCTTTCGCGCAGGCCTGCGCTTGAAATGCGCAAGAATTCGGCCTTCTCGTGCAATTCCGGAAGATTCTTCGCACCGACATAACCCATGGCGGCGCGCAGCCCGCCGGCGAGTTGATGCAGGACGGTGGAGGCCGCGCCCTTGTAAGGCACCTGCCCTTCAACCCCTTCCGGCACAAGCTTCAGCGTATCCTTGATGTCCTGCTGGAAATAGCGGTCGGCCGATCCGCGCGCCATGGCGCCGACCGAACCCATGCCGCGATAGGTCTTGTAGGAACGGCCCTGGTAGAGAAAAACTTCGCCGGGGGTTTCGTCGGTGCCGGCAAGCAGAGAACCGATCATCGCGCAATCGGCGCCGGCGGCCAGCGCCTTCGCTAAATCGCCCGAGTATTTGATGCCGCCGTCGGCGATCACCGGCGTCCCGGTGGCACGCGCAACCTTGACGACATCCATGACCGCGGTGAGTTGCGGCACGCCCACGCCGGCGACGATCCGCGTGGTGCAGATGGAGCCGGGGCCGATGCCGACCTTGACCGCGTCGGCCCCGCAATCGATCAGCGCCTGAGCTGCCTCGCCCGTCGCAATATTGCCCGCCACGACCTGGACCGCGTTCGACTGCCGCTTAATGCGCTGGACCGCGGCCAGCACATGCTTGGAATGACCATGCGCGGTGTCCACCACGACGAGGTCGACCCCTGCATCGACCAAAGCCTCGGTGCGCCGGAAGCCGGAATCGCCAACGGTCGTCGCTGCCGCGACGCGCAGCCGGCCTTGATCATCCTTGCAGGCGTTGGGATTGGCCACGGCCTTTTCAATATCTTTGACCGTGATCAGTCCCACGCAGCGATAGGCGCTGTCGACAACCAGCAGTTTTTCGATGCGGTGCTGATGCAGCAGCCGTTTCGCCTCCTCCTGGCTCACGCCTTCGCGCACGGTGATCAAGTTGCCCTTGGTCATCAGCTCGGCGATCTTCTGCCGCGGGTCGGTGGCGAAGCGCACGTCGCGGTTGGTCAGGATGCCGACCAGTTTGCCCGGTCCACCATTGGCGCCCTCGACCACCGGAATGCCGGAGATCCGGTGCTCCTTCATCAAATCGAGCGCTTCGGCCAGCGTCGCTTGCGGCCGGATGGTGACCGGATTCACTACCATGCCGGACTCGAATTTCTTCACCTGGCGGACCTGCGCCGCCTGTTGCTCGGGATCGAGATTGCGGTGAATCACGCCGATGCCGCCGGCTTGCGCCATCGCGATCGCCATCTGCGCTTCGGTGACGGTATCCATCGCCGAAGCGACGATCGGCAGGTTCAATGAGATGGAGCGGGTAATGCGGGAGCGAATATCGACTTCCGAAGGAAGGATTTCCGAAAGGCCGGGCTTCAGCAGGACATCGTCAAAGGTCAGCGCTTCGCGCAGGCTTTCCCTGGATTTCGCTGCCATGGCCAACTCCGTTCCGCCTGCCGGCGCCTGCGCGGGCCACTGAGAGCCGGAAAATAAAGGGCATTTGCGGCGGGACCGTATCCCGCGCCCGACTCCGCGGCCCACTTTTGGGTTGGCGGCGGTCGATAGCATGGCTTTCGCCCGATTCCTAGGGGGAATCCGGCCGCATCAGCCTCAATTCAACTGATTTGCCGCCGGAACCGGCTGGCATGACCTCCGTTGCGTAGGTAAGGAGAACAGGAATCTCTTTCCCCCTGGGCGTCCGCGGGTCCTCGCCAATTCCGGCGAAAGACTGTGCTCGCGCCGGAGCAATGGAAGGGCGGATTGTTTTCACCCGCCGGGCATCGCGCGCCATGAATCGTCAGCGGCTTGTTTACCTCATCGTGGCGGTCGCCCTGTTCATGGAAAATATGGACTCGACCGTGATCGCCACGGCACTGCCAGCAATTGCCGCGGATATCGGGGCCAATCCGCTGGCACTGAAACTCGCCGTCACTTCGTATCTTCTCTCTCTTGCGATATTCACGCCAGCCAGCGGCTGGATTGCCGACCGATTCGGCGCGCGGACCGTGTTTCGGGCCGCTATCGGCGTTTTTGTGATCGGCTCGATTGCTTGCGCGCTAGCGGGTTCGCTCACCGGTTTCGTCGTCGCCCGCATCGTGCAAGGCGTCGGCGGTGCGATGATGTCGCCGGTTGGTCGTCTCGTCTTGCTGCGAACGGTGGAGCGGCGCGCGCTTCTCGGCGCCATGGCCTGGGTGACCATGCCGGCGCTGATCGGCCCCATGACGGGGCCGCCGCTCGGGGGCTTTATCACCACCTACGCCACGTGGCACTGGATCTTCTTCATCAATGTGCCGATCGGCATTCTCGGCATGATTCTGGCCACTCGCTACATCGACGATATTCGCGTCGAGCACCGCGACCGTTTCGATTTGACCGGCATGGCCCTGGCCGGACTGGGGATCGCCGGCGTCGCCTTTGGGCTCTCTATCGCCGGGCTTGATTTCCTGCCGGCATCCGCTGTCGCGGCGTCGATCGGTGGGGGCGCAATCTTCTTGATGCTTTATATGATACACGCCCGCAGGGCGAAGGCGCCCGTTCTCGACCTCACCCTATTATCCATTCCGACGTTTCGGGCCAGCATCGCGGGCGGCTTTCTGTTCCGCCTCGGTATTGGCGCCTGGCCTTTTCTCATGCCGCTGATGCTGCAAATCGGGTTGAACTTCAGCCCTTTCCAATCGGGCCTCGTCACTTTTGCCGGTCCATTCGGATCCATGTTGATGAAGCCGGCTATCACGCCGTTGCTCAGGCTCTTCGGATTTAAGCGCATCTTGATCACCAACGCCGTGATCAGCGGGGCGGTGATCGCCGCCTGCGCCACTTTCAACGAGGCCACGCCTTTCCTGATTATGTTCCTTATCGTCCTGACCGGCGGCTTCTTTCGGTCGATCGAGTTCACAAGCATCAACACGCTGGCCTATGCCGATATCCCGGCGCCGCGCATGAGCAAGGCAACCTCGCTGGTCAGCGTGTTGCAGCAGGTATCGATATCGTCTGGCGTCGCGGTCGGCGCGCTCGCAGTCGAAGCCACGTTGCGGCTACGCGCGCATGCGGAGCTGACGACGGCCGATTTCCGCCCCGCGTTCCTCTTTGTCGGCGCGATCGCCGCCGCCGCGGCGCTGGTATTCGTCGGCCTGCATCGCGACGCGGCCGCGGAACTGGCGAACCGGGCGCGGTCTTCGTCGGTTGCCCCCGACGACCGCGGCTGACGCCGCAGGGCATCCCTATTGCCGCCCGCGTTTGCACGATGCAGCATGGCGGCGGCAATAGAGATTCATCCGATGATGACCTTTTCCATTCTCGACCTAGTGGCCTTGGGCATGTACCTCATCGCCTGGACTGCTTACGCCATTATCCTCGATCACACCGCCTACGGGGCGAACAGTTTGAACCGGCTGATGCATCGCTATCGCGAGGACTGGATGCGGCAAATGATCCGCCGCGAGATGCGCATGCTCGACGGCCAGGTCTCCGCTTCACTCCAGAACGGCACGGCATTTTTCGCGTCGAGCTCGCTCATCGCATTGGGCGGCGCGCTGGCACTTTTTCATTCCAGCGGCGACATCCTGTCGCTTGTCAATGCGCTGCCGTTCGGCGTCGTGCCGACGCGCGTGCAATGGGAGGCAAAGACCGCCGGACTGGCGGTGATCTTAGTCTACGCCTTTTTCAAATTTGCCTGGTCTTATCGACTCTACAACTATGTGGCGATGATGCTGGGCGCGGCGCCGCCGGCGTCGGAAAGGGACTCGGCGACAGCGCAGGAATTCGTTGTCCGCGCCTCGCTACTCTGCGCCGATGCCGGCCGTCAATTCAATCGCGGCCAGCGCGCATTCTTTTTTGCCCTGGCGTATCTGGGCTGGTTCGTCGGTCCCCTGCCCTTCCTGGTGACCACCGCCGGGGTGATGGTGGTGATGTGGCGGCGCCAATTCAATTCCAGCGCGCGTCAGTCGATTTCCGCTCCGCCGCAGGCATCGTAGCTCGCGCGCGCTACGGCGCTGGAAGCAGCGCCGACGTCCGGCCGGTCAGCCAATAGGCGAACAGACCGAACCATTCGCGCACGGCGACATCGGTGCGCGCCAAGCCACCGGCGAACTGCGCAAAAGGAGAAAACCTTCCGGAGTTGGGCGCGGTCCGCCAATCGACCGGATACGCTTCGACGGCAAATCCGATACGGCGGAATACCCCGATCGCGCGGGGCATATGATAAGCCGAAGTCACGAGCAGCCAGCGTTGTCCGGCACGCGGATGCACCAATTCTTCGGTGAATACCGCATTTTCCACGGTGTTGCGTGCGCGGCTTTCGATCGCGATGCGCTCCCGCGCAATCCCGAAGCTCTGCCAAAGGGGCGCCACGAAATCGGCTTCCACGAATTTACCGGGAAAGAGACTGCTGGCGCCCCCGCTGAAAACGATCCGGGCATTCGGATAGGCCCGCGCCAACGCAGCCAAGACCGTAAGCCGTTCGGCCGATTCGTTGAGCTGCACAGCGCCGCGTTCGCCGGAAAGCTTCGGCGATATGGCGCCGCCGAGCACGATGATGCCGTCTGGCGCCGCCGCCGCATGCCACGGCGGAAAGCGCTCTTCCAGAGGAGTGATTAGGGTATTGCCGAGAGGCGACCATCCGGCGATAGCGAGCGCCAGAATCCCTGTGACCAAGCAAACGCGTCCGGCTCGCATGCGGCCGCGCATGAGAAGCACCAGACCGAGCAAGCAAAGCAGCATCAGAAGATTTGAGGGCATGCTGAAAAAGCCGAGGATCTTCGAAAGAATGAAAAACATCGGCGGCGCTCAGGCTTCGCGGCCGGCGATGAATCGGGCAAATCCTTCAGCCCGCAGCCGGCAGGCGGGACATTCGCCGCAGCCGTAGCCCCAAGGATGCCGCTGGCTGCGGTCGCCGCTATAGCAGGTATGCGTTTCCTCAAGAACGAGATCGAAGAGCGGCTTGCCGCCGATTTCCTCCGCCATGGCGAAAGTCGCGGCCTTGTCGATCCACATCAGCGGCGTGTGGATGATGAAGCGTCGGTTCATGCCGAGGCCGAGCGCGACCTGCACGGCCTTGATCGTATCGTCGCGGCAATCGGGATAGCCGGAGAAATCGGTTTCGCACATGCCGCCGACGAGATGCCGCGCGCCCCGGCGATAGGCCAAGGCCCCGGCAAAGGCGAGGAAGATCAGATTGCGCCCGGGCACGAAGGTCGTTGGCAGCCCGCTTTCGCCGATCTCGATGGCCACGTCGCGGGTCAAGGCGGAGTCGGAAACTGCGCCGAGCGCGTCGAGCGTCAGAATATGATCGGCACCTAGCCGGCCCGCCCATTCGGCGCTGAGCGCCGCCAGCTTTTCCCGCACGCGGGGGCGCACTGCCAATTCCACGGCATGCCGTTGGCCGTAATCGAAGCCCACCGTTTCCACCCGCGCGAAGCGTTGCAGCGCCCAGGCGAGGCAGACCGTCGAGTCCTGGCCGCCAGAAAAAAGCACAACTGCGCTCTCGGAACGGATTTCCGGCGGCATCTTTCACTGGCTCCCTGCGATGGCGCACACGGTGCCTCGATTATCAGCCGCGCCACGGCCATTATCGAAAAGATTGGAAGCATTCTGGTTTGCGACACGATAGCTGGCGCCGCAAGCCATTAGCCGTCCTTCTTACATTAGAATAATTCAAATCTGAGAAAATTGTGTTGCCTCAAGGATTTTCTCCGGCTTTTTGTGCTTTGGACAACGCAAAAAGGCAAACCCATGAAACGATTTTTCGTAGCGCTGGCTTACGCGGCCTTCATCGGCCTTGTTTCCAGCTTTCCGGCTCATGCGCAAGAAGCGCTCACCACCACGATCAAGAACCATCGCTTCGATCCCGCGGAAATTCGCGTACCGGCGGGCAAGCGCGTTACGCTCACTGTGGTTAACGATGACGCCAGCGCCGAGGAATTCGACAGCCGCAGTCTGAAGGTCGAAAAGATTATCGCGGGAAGGTCCAAGGCGATGGTAAGTTTCGGGCCGCTCAAGCCCGGCCGGTACGAATTCGAAGGCGAATTCAACTCCAAAACCGCCAAGGGCGTGGTGATCGCGGAGTAACAACGGCCGGATGTTTGGCGCACTGATCATTGTCTTTCGCGAAGTCGTCGAGGCGGGGCTTATCGTCGGCATCGTTCTGGTGGCGACCCGTGGCGTATCCGGCAGAGGGAAATGGGTTTCGCTCGGCCTGCTCGCCGGGATTTTCGGCGCGACCCTCGTCGCGGCCGGCGCCGACGTGATTTCCGATGCCGTCGCCGGTACCGGCCAGGAACTGCTCAATGCCATCGTGCTGATGGCGGCGGTCGCCATGCTGATGTGGCACAATGCTTGGATGGCGGGCCACGGACGGGAAATGGCCGCCGACATGATCAAGGTCGGCGAGGAAGTGACCCGAGGAAGGCGTCCGCTGGCCGCGCTCGCGGTAGTCGTAGGACTTGCGGTGCTGCGTGAGGGCTTGGAGGTCGTGCTGTTTCTCTACGGCATCATCGTCGGCGGTGCCACTGGCTGGCAATTGCTGGCCGGCGGCTTGCTCGGTGTGATGGCCGGTGTGGCTCTCACCGCGGTCACCTATCTCGGTCTGGTCTCGATCCCCGCCCGCTATATCTTCACGGTGACAACTCTATTGATCACGCTTCTCGCGGCGGGCATGGCGGCACAGGCGGTGCAATTCCTTGACGCGGCCGGCGTGCTGACCGTGCTCACAGGCAGTGTATGGGATAC
This sequence comes from Bradyrhizobium sp., assembly GCF_035652035.1. Classification (GTDB taxonomy): domain Bacteria; phylum Pseudomonadota; class Alphaproteobacteria; order Rhizobiales; family Xanthobacteraceae; genus Bradyrhizobium. Next base: position 24,091 of record NZ_DASREO010000023.1, on the reverse strand, counting down.
GTCGGCGTGGCTGCCGCAGAACGGAATCGTCGGTACGGCCTTGCATGCGCTGATGGGCTACAACGAACGGCCGAGCCTCATGCAGCTGATTGTCTACATCGCGGTTCTTGTCGCCATGCTGCTGCTGATGCGCATCGCCGGTTCGTCGCGTCGCCGGCTGCCGGCGACCTGACGGCCGTCAGGCGGCGTCCAACGCCGCAAATACCGATTCAGGGGCCATTTCGATGAGCTTCAGCAATGTCCGCGCGGGCCCGCGCGGCGAACGCTTGCCCTGCTCCCAATTGCGCACCGTTTCGAGCGGAACTTTGATCCGCGCGGCAAACGCCGCTTGCGTGAGCCCGGTGGCCATCCGCACCTTTCGCGCATAGTCGGCCTGCGTGGCCGGGGCCGCCGAGACGCCGGCAGCGATCGGCCGCTCGCTACCGTCGTGCAGGATTTCCACAAGCCTTCCGTCCGCTTTCAGCCGAACGCGCATCGCGCCTCGCAGGCAGTTTGAACCGCGGCAAATCTTGATCGGGAGACGTTAACGGGGCGTTAACCCTGCCGGCTCAGGAGGCGCGCACCTGACGCGCGGACTGCAATTTGCTGTCCAGGAGCATTTGATCGATCCGGCTGCGCGGCGCCGGTTTGGCGAATAGATAGCCCTGCATTTCATCGCAACCGGCGAGTCGCAGCAGCACGCGCTGTTCCTCGGTTTCGACGCCTTCGACCAATACGCTAAGGTTCAATGCACGGCCGAGGGCGACGATCGCCTGAATGATGACCGCGCTATTGGCCAACTTGCCCAGGGGGGCGACAAAGCCGCTGTCGATTTTCAATTTGTCAAACGGGAAATTCTGCAAATAGCGAAGGCTTGAATAACCGGATCCGAAATCATCGAGCGCGATGCGCACTCCGAGATTGCGCAGCTCCTCAAGGCGGCCGCGAGTCTGATCGGGATCGTCGATAAGGACACCCTCGGTGATCTCCAGCACCACGCGAGAAGGATCGACGCCGGTCTCCGCCAGCATGGAAGAGACCAGAACGAAAAGCGAGCGATCCTTGACCTGAATCGGCGAGAGGTTCACCGCCACGAAAAGATCGGGCCAACGCTTGGCGTCGTTGAGCGCGCGATAGAGGACGAACTCGCCAAGTCGCGTCATCAAGCCGCATTCCTCGGCGATGGGGACAAACGACATCGGCGGAATGTTGCCCCTAATCGGATGATTCCAGCGCAGTAGCGCCTCGAGCCCAAGAATGCGGCTGTCGCTGGCCGCAACGATCGGTTGATAGTGCAGTTCAAGCGCGTCCTCATCGAGAGCGCGCTTAAGTTCGCGTTCGATGAAGCGCCGCTCATGCAGATTGGCCTCCATCGACTGATGGAATGAAACGATCTTGCCGCGCCCCGCGCGTTTAGCCGCGCGCCAGGCAAGAGTGGCATGGCGGAAAAGTTCGTCACATGTAAGGCCGTCACGGGGCGCGAAGGCAAGACCGATGATCACGTCGATCTGTACGTTTTGGCCTTGAATCAAAAATGGAACACTGATGCGCCTTGCCATCTCTTCTGCCATGAGGACGCCAGCTTCGGAATCTTTCGAGCGCAGCACGATGACGAAACGATGCCGTCCGAGTTTCCCGGCAATAGCCCCCGGCCACGGCGGATCGACGATCCTGTCGGCAGCATTACGCACCAGCTCGTTGCTCCAGATACGGCCGAAGGTGTCGCTGAGCTGGCGAAAACCGGTCAGATCCAAATAGCAGCAAGTCACGATCTCGTCGGGCTCACGGGACGCCAAGGTATCCTCAAGAATTTGCAGAATGGCGCTGGCATCCGGCAGCCCGGTCATCGCGTCTTCCTGGCTTAACCTCTGCGCAAGGATTTGTGCGGTTTCCAGTTCATGCGAGAAGCGGCGCACGTACCAAGCGGACAGCCCACCGAGCGCCAGCAGGCCGGCAGCAATCACAAGCCACAGCGGCATGAAGCGGAGCGCTGTTTCAGTCATCGGCTGTTCGGCCTGCCAAGATAGCCAGCCAAGTATGCGCCCGTCTGAATCGAGCACGGCTTGCACCGCCCGCGTTCCGGATTCCGGATCCGGCTCGGTTTCCCACTTCAGCTTCCGGACGTCGGCGAAGGTCTCAAGCTGACGAAGTCCGGCGGCGTCAATCCTATCTTCGCCGCTTTTGGGCAGGCCTAGTTTTTCAACGCCAACGTGGACGGCATGATAGTGCTCGGCTTCGATCCGTTTATCGGTGAGACGCGCATAGCCGAAGAATGCGATGGCACCGACGATCAGCGCCATCAGCAGGGCCAAGGCAAGCGGCGGAATAAGCCGCGATGCGATCTGCAGCCCGGCGGGCAACGCCAGTGATGGCGGAGGCGGGGACGGAAGATAGCCGGCCTTCTCTAAAAATTTGATTTCTGGCCGAAAATCCATGCAGCATCCGACGCGCGGGGTCTCCGCGCCCGATCTGCAGACTAGGAGGGAATGGTTAACTCACGGTCGGAAAACACGGTTAACGATCGGTGAAACGCGCGGGCCCAAACTCACATTCATGTCATTTCAAACCAAACCACAGCGTCGCGATGCCGAGAAATGAGAAGAAGCCGACCACATCGGTCACCGTGGTGACGAAGGGGCTGGACGCTACTGCCGGATCAAAACGCAACCGGTGCAACAGCAGCGGGATCAGCACGCCGCCGAGCGCCGCGGCGGTCAAGTTGCAGATCATGGCCAGGCCGATGACCAGCCCCAGCGCGGGCACCTTGAACCAGGCATAAGCAACGATCCCGGTGATGAGCGCAAAAGCCAGACCGTTGACGAGGCCAACCAATATTTCGCGCAGAATCACCCGCCGGGCATTGAGATCGGTGAGATCGCGTGTGGCCAGCGCGCGAACGGCGACCGTCATTGTTTGCGTGCTGGCGTTGCCGCCTTGGCTCGCTACGATTGGCGCCAGCACGGCGAGCGCCACCATCTTCTGCAATTCACCCTCAAATAGGCCAAGCACCGCGGACGCCAGAAAGGCGGTGCCGAGATTCACGAGCAGCCACTTAAATCGCCCGCGCGCGATCGCCCACACGCTGTCGGAAAGTTCCTCCTCGACGCTGACGCCGCCCAGCGCCCTTATGTCCTCTTCCGCCTCCTCTTCGATCACGTCGACGATGTCGTCGTGCATGATGACGCCGACCAGACGGTCGCCGGCATCGACGACGGGAACGGCGATAAGATTGTAGTGCTCGAAGAGCCTCGCGACGTTTTCCTGATCGTCAGTCGCCTGGACGCGATGGCGATCGTCTTCCATCAGCGCCGTCAAAGGGACCGGCCGTTGGCTGCGCAGCAGCAGGTCAAGCGGCACCGCGCCAAGGAAACGATGACCGGCATCGACGACGTAGATCTCGAAAAAGCGCTCCGGTAGTTCGGCGGTCTCGCGCATATAGTCGATGGTACGGCCGACGGTCCATAACGGAGGGACGGCGATGAACTCGGTCTGCATCCGCCGGCCGGCCGAATCCTCGGGATAATCGAGGCTGCGGGCGAGCGCGACCCGCTCCGGCGGCGGCAGCCGGTCGAGGATCTCGGTCTGCTCTTCCTTCGGCAGGTCCTTGAGAATTTCGACAGCGTCGTCCGATTCGATTTCACGCAGTCCTTGGGCGACGGTCTCGCTGGGCAGCTCCTCGAGAATGTCGTCACGGACGGCCTCATCGACCTCGGTAAGGGCGGTAAAATCGAATTCTCGACCCATCAGCTCGATGAGCCGCGGGCGCAGCTCCGGATCGAGCGCTTCCAGGACGTCGCCCATGTCTGCTTCGTGGAGGTTGCCCACGAGCTCATGCAAGGCCGCGGCATCGGCGGCTGCTATTGCCTGCTCGACCCGCTCGACGAATTCGCGCCGAATTTGCTCATTATCATCCCGCAACGACAGAAACGGGGCGAGGCTAGTCTCCGGATTGTCCGTCATAGGCCGTCTCGCGCTGCATCTGGATGAGGTTGGTGCCAGCTTGTACGCTGCACCTCGCTGCGAGGCAATTGTCTGGGTGGCGCCGAGCGAACGGATCGCGGTGCGTTGCGCGCAAAGCGGGATGACGTCATGCGCCGATTGATCGTCGGACTTGCGGCCTTGGTCTGGAGCGGCGCGGCGCTGGCGGACAATTGTCCCGGCAACACAACGGCACTTGGCGTCGCCCGTGTTCTGACGGTGGATGCACGGACCACGCCCAAGGTTGGCCGCAAGCAATTTCCCCATACGCTGCCGCTACAGCCGAAGGAGATCGTGCTCACTTTCGACGACGGTCCCCTGCCCGGCACCACCGAGCGCGTGCTCGAGGCGCTGCGGCGTGAATGCGTGAAGGCGACCTTTTTCATGGTCGGTCAACAGGCGGCGGCGAATCCGGCTCTCGCGCGCCACGTTCTGGCCGATGGCCATAGCATCGGGTATCATACCTATTCGCACCGTCTGCTTGACCGCATTCCGCGGGCCGCGGCCGAAAGCGAAATTGTTCGAGGTTTTACCGCGGTCGATCAGGCACTTTACGGCCGGACCAGCCTCGACCCGGCAGGCGCTTTTTTCCGCTTTCCCGGCTTCGCCTCGTCGCCAGCGCTGCTCGACGAGCTGACGCGGCGGAGGATTGTGGTATTCGGCGCCGATCTTTGGGCGAGTGATTGGAACATCATGAGCCCCATCGAGGAATTGCGCCTTTTGATGAACCGGCTTCGCACCTCAGGCGGGGGCATTCTCCTCCTTCACGACACCAAAGCCCGGACCGCGGCCATGCTTCCGGCATTTCTTCGCGAGCTCAAGCGCGGGGGGTACCGCATCGTCCAGGTCATGCCAGCCCAAGGCACCACGCTTGGCGGCACGCCGATGCTGACTAAATTGCCACACTGACGGAAAAAGCGCTTCCTGCCGCCTTTGCGGCGGAAAGTCCCCGCGCCTAACCGCCGATTAACGTGCTAGTCTTTAGACTTGGGCGGTAGGGAGGTCTATCCGGACTCGTCGGCCGGGTGGACGTAAACATGCGTATTTCGGCTTTTTTGTGCGTGGTCGCGTTGACGACTGCGGGAAGTATTCCTGCGCTCGCGGATTCTTCATGTCCCAATCCCAATGCATTGGGCACCAGTCGCACGCTGGTGATCGATACCTCGCATCCGCGCCTCGGCGCCTTGCAGTATCGCGAGACGCTGCCGCTGGGGCCGCACGAAGTGGTGCTGACCTTCGACGATGGTCCGCTTCCGCCGTCTTCCACGAAAATTCTGGACATCCTCAAGTCCGAATGCGTGAAGGCGACCTATTTCCTGGTCGGGGAAATGGCGCAAAATTTCCCCGACGTGGTGCGCCGCATCCGTGACGAAGGACATACCATCGGCACGCACAGCTACGATCATCCGCTGACCTTCCATACGATGCCGCTGGCGAAGGCGGAGAAGGAAATCAATGGCGGCATCGACGCCGTCAGCAAAGCCCTGGGCAATCCCGCAGAGGTGGCGCCTTTCTTCCGAATCCCCGGCCTGCTGCGCTCCGAAGCCGTCGAAAATTATCTGGCTTCGCGCTCGCTGGTAACCTGGAGCGTCGATTTTGATGCCGACGACTGGTTCAGGCACATCACCGCCAATGAAATCGCGCGGCGCGCTATCTCCCGCATCGAGTCGAAGGGGCGCGGCATGTTGCTGCTGCACGATATCCACCCGGCCACGGTGACGGCATTGCCTATCATTCTGAAGGAACTGAAGGCGCGAGGCTATCACATCGTGCATGTGGTGCCTGCGCAACCCGGGCGGCCGGTGACGGTGACGGAGGCGCAGCAATGGCAGGTGGCAGCCTCGAGCTCGGCCCGCCGCACCGCTGCCGCCGCTCCGCGTCCCACTGCCCCGCGTAGCGCCGCCGGATCGCCACGTCCGGCTTCCGCCAAGCTCACGCCCGCCGGGACGAAAACTCGCCGCGTGACAACCGGAGAAAACTTCGCGCCGGTCGGTCACGAGCTGAGCCTCTCGGGCAGGCCGCCGAGCTGATTTGCCGGCTCTCTCCGCTCGCACTCTCGCACTAGTGCGCGAGCGGATCGGGGCGCATTTGGAAATGCACCAACAACGGCTTGTTGCCTTTGCCGCCCTCGTGATGCCAGGGCGTGCGGTCGCCGCTCGTCGCCCAAAGCCCTCTGCCCTTCCAGCCAGCACCGGGATCGTCGATCCGGCCTTCCAACCCCTTGGCGTAAAATCCGAGCGGATAAGGCACCCGCAGCGTGACGAATTTGTCGCCGACCCAGGCGAGCAGGCCATCGGAAAGATTGCCGGTGGCGACGGGCACATTGTTGCCGAGCCCCGACGTGTTCCATTGGTCGACCCAGGTGTAGTAGCTCGACTCCGCGCTGTTCTCGCCGATGCCTTTGAATCCCGGCCCGGGAAATTGATGGAAGCTCCAGCCTTCCGGGCATTGTGACCCGGTCGCGGCGGGGCCGTTCAGCGGGCCCTTGCATTTACGCCTGTCGAAGCTCGCGAGATGACCGCTGGCGAGGGACACCCAGACCACGCCGTTGCGGTCGATATCGGCACCGCGAACGCCGAAGCCCGGTGCCGGGACGTTGTAGACTTCGGTGAGCGCGGTTTGCGGCGGATTGGCGCCGAGGTTCACCCGCACGACCGAACCGGGATAGCCCCGATGCGAACCCCAGACTACCGAAGGCTCGACGGGGCTCGGCATGACCGCATAGAAGCCGACACTGACGCGCCTATCTTTGGTGGGATCCGGCGGTGCGCCGGGCTCGACATAGTCGTCGCGCCTGCCGTTACCGTTGGTGTCGAGGATGAAGGCGGTCCAGCCCTGAGATTTGGCGGCGTCGCCGGTCTTCTCGAACATTTTGGTATTCAGCCAACCGACGACTTCACGGTCACCGCTGGTGAACAGCGTATTGTTGCCGTCGTTGTAGGCGAATTGCAGATGATGGGTGGAAAAGCAGGTGTCGACGAAGGTGTACTTCTTCGTCTTGGGATCGAACATCGCCAATTGCCGGCCGGACTTCTCCAAGGGAAACAATTTGGCCGAGGCATGGTCGGACCCTTCCTTGCAAAATGCCGGGTCGTCCGCCCCGCGCACCCGCGCGGTGAGCCAGAGGCGGCCCTTGTCATCGAGCATCGGGTTATGGACGTTGGCCTTGCTGTCCCAAATATGTTCGTCGCCCCAATACGGCGAGGGCTGCGCCGGCGGCGTTTTAGCAGCGCTCGGAGTATCTGCATCGCGCACCGGAAGCGTGAATGTTGTGGCTTCATTCTTCACTGGATCGAGGATCGGCATCTTGTCGGTGCTTAACTCAGTCGCTCCGTAAAGCGGACCATTGGCGTTCACCGTCGGTGTGCGGCGGTCGGTGCCGCTGAGATCGTGCAGATAATGTTTGTCGTCGAGCCAATCGCGCACCGTCACCACGACATTGCGTTCAATGCCCTGCGGACGCGGCGGCTTAGTATCCGGGACTTCTCCGGCGGCGATGCGATCGGTCCAGTCGGCAAGGTAGCGAATTGGAACGCTCTGAAGCCGGCCGGTGAGCGCGTTCACCATGTCCGCGCCGGCTTGCCCGGACGATACGCGGCGGATCCAGGCTTCCTCCGATGATTTGACGGCGCCGATCTCCTTCGGGATCGTGCGGGTGGCCAGATTTCCGATCTGGTGGCATCCGATGCAACCATTGCTCTTAATGTCGTTGAGATAGGAACCGATCGTCATTTTCGGCGGCAATTCATCTTTGGCCGGCAATTTCAACATCGCATACCAGTAAATGGCGGGATAAATCTTCGCCGCGGTCGCCGCATCCGGCGCAATTATCGCATTCAAATTCACCGTTTTGCCCGGCACAGCCGCGACCTTCGCGGAATCGACAAGCCCATAGCCGCGCACCCAAACATTGTAATTTGCTTGAGGCAGATCGGGGACGAGATAGCGGCCGCTATCGTCGGTTACGACGATACGCGCGAAGCGCGTTCCCAGGTCGTATGTTTCCGCGATGACCCAAACGCCTGCTTCCGGACCGCGTGGACCGGTGACGATGCCGCCGATATCTTTAGCGCCGACCGAAACGCTTTGGGCTTTCGCTGCGCCGATGCTCAAGGCTGCGAGCATGGTCAAGATTGATAGGCAAGACACAGTCCCACGCATGGCATCTCCTCCCCGAAACCGCGGCCACATTGCCGCTATCGCCGGCGGCGCAAAGAGTTTTCCGCCCGCCTCGCGATCCAGTCAACCGATGCGCGGAGGCTTTAAGCGTGCGTGATCGCCAGACTCGACAGGTCGTCGACCTTGAGGTCGAGACGCAGGGAGTGCCAGGAATCGCCCGCGTCGTCGCTTGCGTAGAACGAACCGTTGCGGGAGGCGGCATAGACGATGCCGGGTGCCGCGTCGTCGACGACGATCGCTTCGGGGAATTCCTTGCCATCGACGCCTTCGCCGACGCGATGCCAATTCATCCCGCCATCACCGGAACGAATGACGATGGCCTCGGCGCCGCTCGCCCGTTTGCGCCAGCGGCCGGCCGTGCCTTGCGCCAACGCGCAGAAAAGCCTCGCCGGATCGTGCGGGTCGCGCACCAGGGGAACGGCATAGTCCTGGGCGAAATTCATCGCTGTCGCGGTCCAATTCATCCCGCCGTCTTCGCTGGCATAGAGGGCGCGCCCGGGCGCCTCGCCCTGGCGCGACCCGTGGCCGCCCGTAGCGATGACCAAACGACGCGGCGAACGCGGATCGACCAAGATGGTATGCACGTCGCAATCCAGATTGCGGTCGAGCAGCTTCCAGCTACGGCCGCAATCGGTGCTTTTGATGATGTGGCCCAGTTGCAGGGCGGCATAGAGGATATCGGCATCGACCGGATCGACGGTGACGTCGCGGACATGCGGCTCGACGCTGGCCAGCGGGTAAGGCATGGCCGCCACCGACGGCACGTCCCAAACGCTGTCGAAGCGTAGCCAGTTCTTCCCTTCGTCTTCGCTCACGAAGATGTCGACGGGCTCGCAGCCGGCATAAAGCCGCTTCGGGTCGTGCGGATCGATGGTCACGCTGCGTACCTTGCCCGGCCCTCTGCGGCCGTAGCTCGGCTTGATCCAGGATTGCCCGAAGTCCTCGGTGACCCAGACGCCGTCGCCACGCGTGGCGGCAAACGCTTTGTTGGGGCCGGCCGGTGAAACGGCGATCTCGGTAATCTCCCATTTGCGTAGGCCATGGTCGGCGATCTTCCATGACCGCAGGTCGCCGCTACGCGCGGTAAAGACGCCGGCATCGGTACCGATATAAAGCACGCTCTGCATCATCACTGACCCAGCAGCGTCTTGATCCGCAGACGCGCTTCCTGCTTTTTCGTCACGGTGAATTCCCAATCGGACAGATCAAAATATTTGGCTCCGGTCTCGGGAATGAACGCCACCGGAACGAAGCTCTTCTCGTCGATGTCGTTCCGCGTCGTCGGCCATTTCGCGGCGCGTGCATAGACTTCCAAGCCCTCCTTCGAGGCGAGCCAGTTGATGAAGAGCTTGGCCGCATTCGGATGCGGGGCATTGCTGAAAAGGCCGACGAGCCCATTGCCGACCTGCACCGTGCCCGGCAGATCGGGCAGACTGTTGATGGCCAGAACCGGCTCGCCCTCCTTGTGCATCTGGTCGACTCGAGCGTCGTCGACCCCGAAGACGATCGGATAGGTGCCGTGCAGCAGCCAGTCGGTCAGTTGCCGCTCGTCGCGGCTGAAGGCCGGCTTCTGATCGACGAAAAGCCGCTTGGTGAAATCTTCCCCGAGCTGGATATAGAAGCGCGCGGCTTGATTGCTGCCGGTGCCCGGCACGGTCGGATCGCGGGTGGCGATCTTCCCTTGCCATTTCGGATTGAGCAGGTCCTGGGCCGATCGGATTTCGTCCGGCTTCACCGTGCGCGTATTGATGGAGAATTGTTCGCCGACGGCATTGAAAAGCCGAAGGACATATTGCTGATCCGGGTCGCTGAACCAAAGCGATCCTCTTTTCCATTTCGAACCGTCGACTGCTTCTGGAATCACCAGCAGCGGCTTGATCGGCGCGAGCATGTGCTCCGGATAGTAGATCGTCGCCATGGTCTGAATGCCGGCCAAGGTCACATCGACGCTGTAGATGCCGGCGGCCCGCTCGGAGCGCAGCCGCGCGGCGCCGGCGCTGGCCGAGCCGCCGAGATATTCGAGATCGATGCCGAAGCGCTTTTTGAAGGCGGCGGGTAGCGCCTCGCGCACCTCCGGATGGGCGGGGCCGCTGACCACCAACTTGCCTTCGCTGCGCGCCGCCGCGGCCAATTCGTCCCACGATGGCGCCTTCTGCTGCGCCAATGCGCCGCTTACGCAGGAAATCCAGTATACGAAGGCCAGTGCGACGATCCGTGCCATCCGCAAACCCCTCCCCCACTCGCTTTTTTTGCGCGCGTTCGAACGATCCGCGCGGAAGCAAAGTGTCAGACGGCGGAACCGATCGTCAAGAAGCGCAGGATAACGAATGGCGCTGGCCGGCCCCGACGAGAGTTCAAAGCTGGTGCGGTCAAGAGGACTCGAACCTCCACGGGTTGCCCCACTAGCACCTCAAGCTAGCGCGTCTACCAATTCCGCCATGACCGCATGCTGGGATGAACGCTGCCCCGGAGAGCGCGTTGGCGCGAGGTGACGATGTAACAAATCACCTCCGGGGGGACAAGGGCGCGCGCGGACGGGTCTCTGCGGCGATTCCGACGGTGCTAGCGGGCATCCGGCAGGCGCGGCAGCAGTTCCTTCACCTCGACCGCGATCCGATTGCCATTGACGACGACGGTGCCCTTCGCCACTGGAAAATTATTGGCGAGGATGCTCACCTCGTCGTCCTCGGCGGCGTCGAGCTCGATGATGGCGCCGCGGCCCAGTCGCAGCACCTGATGGATGGGCATCGCAGTGGTGCCTAGCACGACCGCAATATCGACCGAAACCTTGTCGAGAGTGCTCATTAAATACCGATGCCCCTGGACCGCCGGAGAGGATGTCCGCAGGTCATCATGCTATGGTTAGCGGATGATTAACGCCCGCAATGATGCAGTTTTTGGCCTGAAACGCGAGCGTCCTGGCGCGCCGGTGGAATGGCGCGTGAGCAGCGGCCTGATTCCCTATGAACAGGCCGTGGCGGCCATGGAGGCGCGGGTCGAGGCCATCCTCGCCGGCAAGGCAGCGGAATTGGTTTGGCTCGTCGAGCACCCGCCGCTTTATACGGCTGGGACGAGCGCCAAGCCCGAGGAATTGCTGGACCCCCGTTTCCCCGTCTACGCGACGGGCCGAGGCGGCCAGTTCACCTATCACGGGCCCGGCCAACGCGTGGCCTACCTCATGCTCGACCTCAATTGCCGGCGCCCTGACGTGCGACGCTACGTGTCGACGCTGGAAGACTGGCTGATCCGCACCCTTGCTTCTTTCAATATTCGCGGTGAACGGCGGGAGGATCGCGTCGGCGTCTGGATTCCGCGTCCGGAGAAAGCGCTCGGACGCGAAGACAAAATCGCCGCCATCGGAATCCGGCTGCGCCGCTGGGTGAGCTACCACGGCATTGCCCTTAATGTGGATTGCGACCTCAGCCACTTTTCCGGCATCCGTCCTTGCGGCGTTGCCGATCCGCGCTACGGCGTGACCAGCCTCACCGATCTCGGTTTTCCGGTGACCATGGAGGACATCGACCTGGCGTTACGGCAGCAATTCGAACCGCTATTCGGGCCCAGCGCGACGGCAGACGTCGTCGCCGATGAGGCGGTCACCTAGACCGTCGGCAAGACCGAGAATTCTTCGCCCGTCCGTATGGTCGAAAGCTCGCTGTCAGCCGTTTCCCTCACGTCGACCGATTCCACCCGGGCTCCCGGCGGGCCGCGCCGGCAGGCCTCGATCATCGCCGTGACCGCGGCGGCCGGACCGGTGAAAACCGCTTCCACGGTGCCGTCGTGGCGGTTGCGCACCCAGCCGCGCAAACGGCGCCGTTGCGCCATATGCTCGACCCAAGCGCGGTAGCCCACGCCCTGCACCCGGCCGTGAATAATGACGTGGCGAACGGCGGAGACGGTCATAGTTTGGGCTGTGACGCGGAATGCTGCTTCGACAATCGACGCGGGCTCATGCGGCGCCCAAGTTCGCGTTGATAGGGAATCGGCAGTTCCCAGTCGCGGGCCGCCTCGATCACCAGGCGGCAATATTCCGACGTGGCGCGGCCCCCGCTTTGGCCGCGGCCCACATACACCATGGCCGGCACCAGCCGCCCGCGATGGCGCACCGGCACGACGCGGCGGCGATAAAGCCCGCTCTCGACGTCTTCATAAGTGTCGAGCACCGCACGGTCGCGCGGCGACAGCCGCCACAGCACGCCATGCACTGCGCCGCCCGGCGCCGGTTTTATCGACGCGAAGCCGCTCGCCACGATGGCGAAGCGCCAACCGCTTAGTGACGCCGGGCCGAGCGCCCGCGCGGCCGGACACAATCGCCGCATGAATTTCCGGCTCATGTTGCTGCCATACGCGAAATACAAGCCCATGCGCGCGCCCCCGCTGCACCATAAGCATGGGGCAAGTGACGGAAACTGTCGACAGGTCACCCCGGGCATTGTCAGGCGTGAACGATCGTGCCGCCATTCACATGCAGCACCTGCCCGGTCATGTAAGAGGCGTCTTCGCTCGCGAGGAAGACGTAGCAAGGCGCGACTTCGTTCGGCTGGCCTGGCCGCTTCATCGGCGTCGCCGCGCCGTGCTCGGCGACGTGCTCCGGGTCGAAGGATGCCGGGATCAGCGGAGTCCAGATCGGCCCGGGCGCGACGGCGTTGACCCGAATGCCTTTGCGGACGAGAACCTTCGCCAACGAATAGGTCATCGTCGATATGGCCCCCTTGGTCGCCGAATAATCGAGCAGAGTCTGATGACCCTGGTAGGCTGTGATCGACGTGGTGTTGATAATGCTCGATCCTTGCCTCATGTGCGGCACAGCCGCCTTCGTCATGAAGAAGAAACTGAAGACGTTGGTACGGAAGGTGCGCTCGATCTGCTCCGCCGACAATTCCGACAGATCATGAACTTCATGCTGCTCGCCGGCGTCGTTGACGAGGATGTCCACGCGACCGAATTCTTTCACAACTTTGTTCACCGCTTCCCGGCAAAAGGCTTCATCGCCCACGTCGCCTGCGAATTTAATGCCGCGTGATTTTTCTTTTTCCACCGAGCGCAGCGTTTCATCGGCGTCGTGATGTTCTTCCAGATAGACGATGGCGATCTTGGCTCCTTCCCGCGCCATGGCGACGGCAACCGCGCGGCCGATGCCGCTGTCGCCACCGGTGATAATCGCCACTTTGTCCTTTAGCCTCCCCACGCCGGGATATTTAGGCTCATAATCGGGCTGCGGCTGCATCTCGCTTTCGCGGCCCGGCTGATGCTCCTGCTTCTGCGCAGGCATGATGCGGGCGGGCATGGAACGCTCCCGTGGATTGATAGGGAGCGAACGCTTGGCCAGGTTCCTGGTTCCTCAACGCGCCGCGGAGGTGAGCCGGACCGGACTCAGAACGTCAGCGCCGCGGTGAGGTCACCCATCGGCGGTTGCCCGTTCGCCGAAAGCGCCGCGTCGCGCGCCGACAGCCCCGGCAGCACCGGAAGACCGTAACGCTTGGTAATGAAGCGCAGGATTGACGTCGTGTCGTACTGGCTGTGATCCACAAAGCCTTTCTTGGCGAATGGCGAAACCACGATCGCGGGAACGCGGCTCCCGGGCCCCCAGCGGTCTGCCTTGGGCGGCGCGACGTGATCCCAGAAACCGCCGTTCTCGTCATAGGCAATGACGACCAGCATGCGCGGCCATTGCGGGCTTTTTTCCAGGTGAGAAACGACATCGGCAATGTGTTCGTCGCCGGCGGCAACATCAGCATAGCCGGCATGTTCGTTCAGGTTGCCCTGCGGCTTGTAGAAGGTGACCTGCGGCAGCTGGCCGGCGTCGATGGCCTTGATGAATTCGACGCCGTTCATGCCACCGTCTTTGAGATGCTGCGCGCGCGCCGCGGTGCCGGGGGCATAATTGGCGAAATAGTTGAACGGTTGATGGTGGAATTGGAAATTTGGAACTGGCTTGCTGCGATCGCCATCAAGCGCCCTTTGCCAGGCGCCGGAATACCATGCCCATGAAATTCCCTTCTCGCTCAAGAGATCGCCGATGGTTTTGTCGTGCTGCGGCGGCAATGTGTTGGGCGCATTCGGATCGGCTAAGCGCGGATCGCCCTCCTTCGCCGGCTTGTTGGCGCTCGGCTGATACGGCGGCTGCATCGTATTCACGGCGAAAAAGTCTGGTGTGATGTTGCTGTTCTTGTTGGCGAATTTCGGAACGCCCTGCATCGCGGACTTGGGCGAATCCGGCGCAAGCTTGAGCGTCACGTTGTCGGGCTCGACGACCGCGATCAGATCCTTGGCCGGGCTCTTGTCTGCGTTTGGATAAACCGGCGTGCACGCGCAGACGAGCCAGAAATGGTTGAGAAAGGAGCCCCCGAAGGCGCCCATGAAGAAGTTGTCGGCGAGCGTGTATTTCCTCGCAACATTCCACATCGGCAGCTTCGACCCGTCGTAATGCCCCATAACCAGCCCGCCAGAGTCGGCATAGGCGACGAAGCGATCGTTTTTACCGCCATCGATCTGCATCTGGTTCTGATAAAAAAGGTGCCAGAGATCGCGGGTCGTCACGCCGAGCGGCGTGTTCAAGCCCTTGGGATCGTCGATGGCGAAGGGCCTATTCGGCAGATGCTCGGTCTGGTCCTGGGTCACCGCCGGGGTGACACCTTTGGCCGTCAGCCCGCCCCAGACCGGCGGCAATTCCTGAAGCACGGACCCGTCGCGGTCGCGCTGCGCGGAATTGGCCGCGGTTACATTCTGCAATCCATTGGCACCGGGAAAGGTGCCATACAGATTATCGAAGCTGCGGTTCTCGGCGTAGATCACCACCACGGTATCGATGTTGCCGATGCCACTGCGCGTCGCCTGCGCGCAGACGAGTCCAGGCGTCAGAACAACCGCCGCCGCAGAGACCCCGAACCATTTCATAGAGATTTGGAATTTCATGATCGCCCTCACCCAAGCGCCAATCCGCAATGCCAGCGGCAAACGAACGGCGCAGGTGACCATTGCGCAGTTCTGTGGCAGTTGCATGAAGCCCATGAAGCCAACGCGGGTGCCAGTCGCCGTCGGCTAAGCGAGCATCGAAGGCTGGAATATCCTTTCCTTCCAGTGACCGGCCGTCGAACCTTCTTCTCCTGATGATAGACAGAACTCAAGTATCACGCACGCCGCCTTATTGGCCCTGTTCCCGCTTGATGTGGAAGGCTATATTAGCCCCCGGGACGCACTGTTCGTGCCAAAAATTGGAGGTTTGTCATGGCGTTAGCGATCGGCGACACCGCCCCGGATTTCGAGGCCGAGACCACCGAAGGGAAAATCCGTTTTCATGAATGGCTAGGCAATTCCTGGGGCATTTTGTTTTCGCATCCGAAGGATTTCACGCCGGTATGCACAACCGAACTCGGCACCATGGCGAAGCTCAAGCCGGAGTTCGACAAGCGCAATGCCAAGATCATCGGGCTTTCTGTCGACCCTGTCGACAATCACAAGAAATGGTCGCAGGACATCAAGGATGTGGTCGGATTTGCCCCGAACTATCCGATGATCGGCGATACCGATCTGAAGATTTCCAAGCTGTACGGAATGCTGCCCGCGGCCACCCCCGGCTCGTCCGAAGGCCGCACGCCGGCGGACAATCAAACGGTGCGCAACGTCTTCATCGTCGGACCGGACAAGAAAATCAAGCTCATCTTGGTTTATCCGATGACCTGCGGACGCAACTTCGACGAGATTCTGCGCGTGCTCGATTCGATGCAGATGAACGTCAAGCACCGCGTGGCAACACCGGCGAACTGGAAGCAAGGCGAGGACGTGATCCTCACCAGCGCGGTGACCGACGACGAGGCGAAGAAACTCTATCCGCAAGGCTGGAAAGCGCCGAAGCCCTATCTTCGCATCGTGCCGCAGCCGCGCGGCTGATCCACAAACGATGTCGCAGAAAAGCGCGGGCCGGGTGGACCGCGCTTTTTTTGTTTGTCGCCTGGCCGGCGCGATTTTGCCATCATCTGCGCGCCGACCGCTGCGCCCTGAATCGTAATCAAAAGCCCTAAGCTAACGTCCGTCCCGGGAACCCGGCTCTTTACCGGCGGTTGACTCGTTGTCACTTCACGGGAGGCGATTATGACATACCAAGATCCCGATCCCTGGCGTGAGCCCGATATGAATTCCGGCCACCGTGTCGGCCCGCGTGGCGGTTCCGGCGCCGGCTCAGCCTGGGCCTGGATCGCTGGCGCCGTGATGTTGGTCGTGGTGCTGCTCTTCATCGTCGGCCAGAACGGCACATCGCGCGATGTGAATAATTCGCCGGCGGCACCGCAGGTCACCGCGCCCGCGGACAATGCCGCGCGAGCTCCCATTGCGCCGAGGCAGACGCGCGGCCAGGGCGGCTAAAGCCCCGACTGAATTCCGTCTATTCTACGTCACGCTGCAGCGGGCGCGGAACGCCGGTTGAAGGCCCAGAGCGCCAAGGCAAGGCCCAGCATCAGGAGACCACCGAGCAGGACGGACAGCGGCGTTGCGCCGAGCCTCTCGAACCATTGCGTATAAAAATGGATGGCGCCAAACGCGGCCGCCGTGTTCACCAGCCACCGGCGGTTCGCTTTCACCGCGAATAATGCGGCGGCGAGCAGCACTACGGCCCAGCCAAGGCTAAATACCCATGCCGGAACGACAATTTCGTCGAGCAACGCCGGACTGTCGGCGCGGCCCATGCCGCGTAGCAGCACCAGGGGATCGCCCCACAATGAGCCGATCCAAAAGCCAAAATTGACGAGCAGGATTGAAGTGCGCGCGGCTGTCAGCGCGATACGTTCAAAATCCGCGGGAAAATTCTTCGACGCTTGATAGGTCAGCAGCGCGAGCGCCGAAAACAGAACGACGGTCAATGTCGGCTCGAATATCGCGAGTGAATACAGGGCGTGGCTATAGCCAGCACGCGCGCCGAGACACGCCGATGCGGCAAGAACGGCGAGCGCCGTCAGCAGGCTCGAGCGCGCCGCCAGTGCAGCAAGCGCGAGTACGGCGGTCACAATCAGCATTGAAGCCAGTGAACCCTCGCCGTATGCAACCACGCCGCCCGAAAACATAAGCGCGCCGACGACCGAACATATCTGGCCAAGCACCGTCCATTGCTGGACCCTATTGAGCGCGACTGTGCCGCCAACGATGAACAACAAGACACCCAGTCCGATCGCGGTGAGCGGTGTCGGCACGAGCGCCACGGCGCCGGCCGCAACAGCTAGGACCCCAAAACCGATCAGGATATTGACGGCGAGCGAGCCCGTTTCGTGCGAGGCCAAGGCCTTAAGCCGATCCGCCTCGGTCGGCGTGAGCTTGCCATCCTCGACAAGCTTTGAAATGTCGAGCGTGATCTTCATCGCCGTCGCCCCCCATGACGGCAGGAGGTTATCGCGTCTTCAGCGTGGATAATAGCTTGGCGGCTGCCTCGAACTCCGCAAAGCGCGCCGTGCGGCGCGCCATGGCCTCGTCGTCGCGGCCCCAGGACTGCATGTTCCAATCCTCATCGACATGCGCCGCCGCCCAAGCATCATCCAGCGACAATTGTCCGCGCGCTAGCATCAGCGCCAGCAAGGCCGATCCGGTCAAGGTGGTGATGGAATAGACGGCGCCGAGTTGCCATGGCTGATCGGGAATCGCGGCGCATGCCATTGCCAGCGCCGCTGCCGACTGTTCGATGAACATCACGCCACGCGCCAAAGTGAAATGGGCGCCGAGCGCCTCGCGCGCCCAGCGAATAACCGGATCCCAATGCCATTCCTGCCTCTCTACTAGGCCGCGCGGGGCTTCGGCGCGGTAAAAGACGAGATCGGAGCGGAGATACTGGGCCACCCCTTCGGCCACGGGGCGCGGGTTGGACACGGCGCCGTCGATGATGGCGTTCGCCAGCCGGGTCAGCGGCATGGTGGCAGGGTCGATCACATCTTGTTGCGCATTCCATTCGGCCGTGATCAGCGCCGCCAAGGCTGAACCGGGAACGAGCAGCAGATTTCGCGCGGGCGTTCGGACCGGTTTACCATCGAGCAGAATCTGCACACCTTCCGCCGCGGGCTTGGCCTCGGCCGCCCGATAAAAGCGATGGCGCCGGACGGGACGCATTGCCCGGCGGGCCGCCTCGATCCCGTCAACAGGCGTTTGAGCGAAAATATCTTCGAAAATATTGATCATGGCTCTTTCGGCTGAATTCTAAGGTCTTTTTGCGCCGCAACAAGCGTCGGCTGGCAGACGCGGCATAGGCGGAATATGCGCCCGATGCGTTTCGGTTAACGGCAGAACGGCGCAGAGAACCCCGCTTTATGTAGCTTTCGGGAGGTTAGTCCAGTAAAATTGCGCCAGATTCGACGCGTAAATCTCAATATCGGCGGGATGCGCTGTTCTCGCTCTCAAGTGGCGTTTGGGGCGCGCGAGGAGTGAATGAAGGATACTGACATCGCCGCCCCGGACTACTTCCACAAAGTCGTGGATTGCCAATGGGCCTGCCCGGCGCACACGCCGGTGCCGGAATATATCCGTTTGATTGCTCAAGGCCGCTACGGCGACGCCTATATGATCAACTGGAAGTCCAACGTCTTTCCCGGAATTCTTGGGCGCACGTGCGATCGGCCCTGCGAGCCGGCCTGCCGGCGCGTGCGGGTCGAGAAGGAGCCGGTGGCGATCTGCCGCCTGAAAAGAGTGGCAGCCGATTACAAGGACGATATCCGCAATCGCCTGCCCAAACCTTCCCCGACAAAAAACGGAAAGCGCATCGCCCTCGTCGGCGGCGGTCCTGCGTCGCTGACGGTGGCGCGCGACCTTGCGCCTCTTGGCTACACCTGCGTCGTCTTCGATCAGGATCCCAAGGCCGGCGGGATGATGCGCACACAAATCCCGAAATTCCGCTTGCCGGACTCGGTGATCGACGAGGAATGCGATTACGTCCTTAACCTCGGCATCGAATTCCGTGGCGGGCAGCGCATCGACAGTATGAAAGCGTTGCTGGCGGAAGGCTGGGACGCGATTTTCGTCGGCTCCGGCGCGCCGCGCGGGCGCGACCTCGATATTCCCGGCCGCAAGGAAGCGGCCAAGAATATCCATATCGGCATCGACTGGCTTTCCAGCGTCTCCTTCGGCCACGTCACCAAGATTGGCAAGCGCGTGATCGTGCTCGGCGGCGGCAACACGGCGATGGATTGCTGCCGCTCATCGCGCCGGCTCGGCGGCGACGACGTGAAAGTGGTCGTGCGCTCCGGTTTCGAGGAAATGAAGGCGTCGCCCTGGGAAAAGGAAGACGCCATGCACGAGGACATTCCGATCTACAATTATCTCGTGCCGAAGGAATTCACGCATGAGAATGGCAAGCTCACCGGCGTGCTGTTCGAAAAGGTGAAGGCCATCCGCGATGAGAAGGGCCGGCGCGAGCTTGTGCCGACCGGCGAGCCGGATCAGCACTTTCCTTGCGATGACGTGTTGGTGGCCGTCGGCCAGGAGAACGCGTTTCCCTGGATCGAACGCGACATCGGTATCGAATTCGACAAATGGGGCATGCCCAAGGTCGATCCCAAGACCATGCGCTCAACCAATCCGAAGGTCTTCTTTGGCGGCGACAGCGCCTTCGGCCCCAAGAACATCATCTGGGCCGTGGCGCATGGCCATGAGGCGGCGGTGTCGATCGACAAGATGCTGCACGGCGAGGACATCGACAATCGACCCATGCCCGCAGTCGAAGTCGTCAGCCAGAAGATGGGCATCCACGAATGGAGCTATAACAACGAGATCGCGCTCGATAAGCGCTACAAGGTGCCCCACCGCGACAAGGTGATCGCACTGACGGATATCAAGACGGAGGTCGAGCTTGGCTTCGATCCCAGCCTCGCCCTTGCCGAGGCGGGGCGCTGCCTCAACTGCGACGTTCAGACCGTGTTTACATCCTCGCTGTGCATCGAATGCGATGCCTGCGTGGACATCTGCCCGATGGACTGCATCACCTTCACGGAAAACGGCGAAGAGGCTGACCTGCGGCAGCGCCTGAAAGTGCCAGCGAAGAACCTGAGCCAGGATCTCTATGTCGCCAACGGCCTCAAAACCGGCCGCGTCATGGTGAAGGATGAGGACGTTTGCCTGCATTGCGGGCTCTGCGCCGAGCGCTGTCCCACCGGGGCCTGGGACATGCAGAAATTCTTCCTCGAAATGAGCCAAGCAGGTCAGCAATGCCGCTCGAGAGCGTAAACGATTTCGTCGTCCGCTTTGCCAACGTCAACGGCTCCGGCTCGGCCAGCGCCAACGAGATGTTCGCCCGCGCGGTGATGCGGATGGGCGTTCCGGTGGCGCCGCGCAACATCTTTCCATCGAATATCCAGGGCCTACCGACCTGGTATGAGGTGCGAATCAGCGAGGCGGGGCACCTTGGCGCTCGCGGCGGCACCGATCTCATGGTGGCGATGAATCCGCAGACCTGGGACAAGGATGTCGCTTCCATCGAACCGGGCGGCTACCTGTTCTACGACTCCACCAAGGCGATGCCGGCCACGAAATTCCGCGAAGACATCACGGTTATTGGCGCGCCGCTCACCGCCATTTGCAACAGCCAATATACCGATCCGCGCCAGCGGCAGTTGTTCAAGAATATTATCTATATCGGCGTGCTGACGGCGCTGCTCGACATGGACGTGTCGGTGGTGGAAAAGCTGATCGGCGAGCAATTCAAGGGCAAGGAAAAGCTGATCCAGCCCAATATCCATGCGCTGCATCTCGGCCGCGATTACGCGCTGGCCAACCTTTCCTGCCCTATCGGTCTGCGCTTACGCCGCGCCGACGCCGTCGGCGACCGGATTTTCATCGAGGGCAATTCCGCCGCGGCGCTTGGCGCGGTCTATGGCGGCGCCACCGTCTGCGCGTGGTATCCGATTACGCCATCGTCCTCGCTGGCGGACGCCTTTACCGGCCATTGCAAGCGCCTGCGCGTCGACCCGGAAAGCAAGGAGAACCGCTTTGCTATCGTACAGGCCGAGGATGAGCTGGCTTCGATCGGCATGGTGATCGGCGCCGCCTGGAACGGGGCACGGGCCTTCACCTCGACGTCGGGCCCCGGCATCTCGCTGATGCAGGAATTTCTCGGCCTTGCCTATTTCGCCGAGGTGCCTGCGGTGATCTTCGATGTGCAGCGCGCCGGCCCTTCCACCGGCATGCCGACGCGCACGCAGCAATGCGACCTGATCAATTGCGCGTACGCTTCGCATGGCGATACTAAGCATGTGCTGCTGCTTCCGGAAGATCCGGCGGAAGCCTTTGAATTCGGCGCGCAGGCCTTCGATCTCGCCGACCGCCTGCAAACACCTATCTTCGTCATGCTCGACCTCGACATCGGCATGAATCATCGGCTGTGCCGTCCGTTGAAATGGGATGACAGCCGCACTTACGACCGCGGCAAGGTGATGACCGCCGAGGAACTCGAAGCTGGCAAGGATTTTGGCCGTTATCTCGACGTGGACGGCGACGGCATCCCCTATCGCACTTATCCGGGCACGCATCCGACCAAAGGCTCGTTCTTCACCCGCGGCACTTCTCGCGACCGCTACGCCCGCTACACCGAAGAAGGCGGGCCTTATGCCGACAATATGCAAAGGTTGTTGCGCAAGTTCGAAACCGCCAAGGACCTGGTGCCAAGGCCGCTTCGCGCGAATGCCGAAAAGCCGACGCGTTACGGCGTGATCTATTTCGGTTCCACCAGCCCGGCGATGGATGAGGCCATTTCGACGCTCACCGCCCAGGGCCAGCACCTCGATCGGCTGCGCGTGCGGGCTTTCCCATTCCATCACACGGTGGACGATTTCATCGCCGACCACGATTTCGTTTTCGTCGTGGAGCAGAACCGTGACGCCCAGATGCGCTCGCTGATCGTCAACGAATGCGGTATCGACCCGGCGCGGCTGATCCCGGTGTTGCACTATGACGGCACGCCTATCACCG
Source organism: Bradyrhizobium sp. (assembly GCF_035652035.1). Taxonomy (GTDB): domain Bacteria; phylum Pseudomonadota; class Alphaproteobacteria; order Rhizobiales; family Xanthobacteraceae; genus Bradyrhizobium. Next base: position 2,023 of record NZ_DASREO010000023.1, on the reverse strand, counting down.
CGCGGTTTATCGCCGGCGCGATCAACGAGCGCATGGATGCGTTGAAGGTAACGCCGCTGCGGAGGGTGGGTGCATGACCTATTTGACCAAACCGAAGTTCCATCATCCGGCGCTACCGAAGAATGCGCTCGGTTATACCCACCGCGACTATGAAGGTTCGATCTCGACGTTGTGCGCCGGCTGCGGCCACGACTCGATTACGGGCGCCATCGTTGAGGCTTGTTTCGAGCTTTCCATCGAACCGCATCGGGTCGCGAAGATTTCCGGTATCGGCTGCTCGTCGAAAACGCCCACCTATTTCCTCGGCAATTCGCACGGCTTCAATTCGGTGCACGGCCGCATGCCCTCGGTGCTGACCGGCGCCAATCTCGCGAATCGCGACTTGATCTATCTCGGCGTCTCCGGCGACGGCGACAGCGCCTCCATCGGGCTTGGCCAATTCGCCCATTGCATCCGCCGCGGCGTCAACATGGTCTACATCGTCGAGAACAATGGCGTATACGGCCTGACCAAAGGGCAATTCTCGGCCACTGCGGACCGCGGCTCCAAGAGCAAGCGCGGGCTGACCAATTCCGACAACGCCATCGATCTCGTGGCCTTGGCGTTGCAGCTGGGCGCGAGTTTCGTGGCGCGGAGTTTCTCCGGCGACAAGACCCAGCTCGTGCCGCTGATCAAGGCGGCCATCGAGCACAAGGGTGCCGCCTTCATCGACTGCATCTCGCCTTGCGTCGCGTTCAACAACCATGCCGGCTCGACCAAGAGCTTCGACTACGTGCGCGAACACAACGAGGCGGTGAACCGGCTTGATTTCATCACCGGCCGCGAGGAAATCAAGGTCGAATACGAGCCCGGCACCGTCGAAGTGGTGACGCAGCATGACGGTTCGATGCTGGCGCTACGCAAGCTTGCAAAAGAATACGACCTGCACGACCGGCGGGCGGCGATGAATTACCTCCTGCAGCGCGGCGCTGCCGGCGAGATCGTCACCGGCCTGCTCTACGTCGAGACGGAACCCGAAGACCTGCATGCGCATCTCAACACGGCTCGCCGGCCCCTCAACGTGCTCGGCGAAAAGGAACTCTGCCCCGGCTCGGCGGCGTTAGACAAGATCAACGCCAGCCTGCGCTGATCGTGCCTATTGGAAGGCGCAGGCGTGCACGTAGGCGCCTCTCTGATCCGGCGGCAAACCGCCGAGCGCGCCTTGATGAATGCAGCGCGCGGCACGATCCTGTGACGTTTCAACCCCTGCGCCGCCAGTGGCGCCTTGAGGGACGATCAGCACAGTCGGAACTTTGGGATATCCCGGCACCGGCGGTGCCGCAGTAACCGTGCCGGTCACTTCCGGAGTTTTCGGCGGCGTGATCGGCTGCATGGGATAAAGCCCGGGCGCCGTGCTTTGCAGCACCGGCGGCGAGCCGTGGCGGACCGGTTTCTTCCGCTTCACCGGTTTGGTTTTTTCCACCGTTTCCGCGGAGGCCGGCGTCGCGCCGACCTCGACCGCGCCACGGTCGGGGAGGCGCAAAGTCGGGCTCGCCACGAGCCAGACCAAGGTGCACATGCCTAGGCGAACGATCTTGCGCATATTGAATCAAATAAAGCGTCAACCGGCCTTTGCCAGCCTTAGCTGCCTAACAGGCAAAGGTGAACGGTTTATTCCTCTTCGGGCGCCTGCTCGATCGGGTCGTAGTGTTTAATGTCAAAACCCAGCAGATTCCACGACTGCGCCATGTGCGGAGGCAACGGCGCGGTTACGTCAATGGTTCCGCCCCGGGGGTGCGGAATCGCCAGCCGCCGGGCGAGCAGATGCAGGCGGCTCTGCATGCCACCGGGCAATTCCCAGTTTTCTTTCGCGAAATATTTCGGGTCGCCGACGATGGGATGGCCGATGTGATCCATATGCGCGCGAAGCTGATGGGTGCGACCGGTGACCGGCTTTAGCGACAGCCAAGCCAGACGCGGGCCTGCCGTTTCCACGACCGCGTAATAGGTGACGGCGTGGCTCGCACCCTCCTCGCCGTGACGG